>JBBRMW010000139.1:0-15498 GCA_038230635.1 Aggregatilineales bacterium
AGGGAGCAGACGCTTCTACAAGCGTTCACAATCAGCAGGGAATGGTGAGGACACGCAGGCGGGGCAAAGGGAGCACCCGCTGGCTGAAGGACGTGGCTATCTCGGTCAGCGGTTGGGTGTGACTCCCCTTTCCCCCCGCCTGCGTGGGGGATAAGGGGTGGGGGGATAGAGGGGGTCTATAGTCTGCCCCAACCTTGAATGCACCCATTCAATTCTGTCGCTTGAAAAGCCGCCCGAAGTCTGTTACGCTTGTGAGCGGCGTACTGAATACGCCATTTGTCGTCTAATCGGAGTTTTCATCGCTTGACTGACTCGCTCATAGCGCCGCCCGGCTCGGTTGACTACGTATTTGAAGCCACCGATAATCGCGTCCAACGCACGCCTTACGGCCACATCCGCCACGCTTTGCGCTACAAGACGTTCTTCTTCTATTGGGTGCGCCGCAGTCTCGTGACGCGCTATCGACAGACGAGTTTGGGCTGGCTGTGGGCGTTGCTGCAACCCCTGCTCAACAGCCTGATTTATGTGGTCATCTTTTCGTTGGTGCTCAAAGTACCCACCGGGGCGGTACCATACCCCCTGTTCATCATCACCAATCTGGTGTTTTGGTCGTATTTCAGCCGTGTCGTCGTCGTTGGCGCTGGCTCGGTCACAAGCCACATCGACTTGCTGGTACGCATCCAGTTCCCGCGCGAGTTTTTGCCGCTGGGCGTGTGGGTGGAGTCGTTGGTCGATTTGGCGCTGGGACTGCTGATCGTGGCGATCGCGTTCTTGGGTTATCATTTCCCGCTCACAATCACCATCTTGGCCGTGCCTTTGGCGCTGTTGGTCGAAACGATGCTGGCGTTGGGATTGGCTTTTTACTTGGCCGCGCTGTCGGTCATCGTGCGTGACCTGATGCAGGTCGTGCCGCTGGTGTTGCAGTTGTTGATGTATCTGACACCCATCATCTATTCGCTAAAAAGCGTGCCGGATACCCTCAAACACATCTACCTGTTGAATCCATTGGGGCCGATTTTCGCCACGATGCAGGACGCGCTCTATTATGGGCAGCTCACCGTCATGCCCTCGCTGGCGATCATGGGAGTTATCGCGTTCGGCGTACTGATCAGCGGCTACATCGTTTTCAAACGGGCTGAGTGGCAGTTCGCGGATTTATTGTGATCACCGAATAAGGCAGCATTGTAACGTAATCATGGCACCAATCGTCCTGGCCGAAAATGTCTACAAAAGTTATCGAGCGAACAGTTCGTTCGAAATCAACCGCTCGTTTCAGTGGATCGCGCGCCGCATCCAGCGCAAGCCCGACCCGCTACCTCCGCACCGTATCGGGCGCGAATTTGTGCTCAAAGATGTCAGCTTTGCCCTCGAACGGCACGAATCATTAGGGCTGATCGGCAATAACGGCGCGGGTAAAACGACGCTGTTCCGGCTGCTCTCAGCCATAACGCTGCCGACGCGCGGGCGTGTGCGCATCGAGGGGCGCGTCTCGTCGTTGATCGCGTTGGGAGCGGGCTTTCACCCCGATCTGAGCGGGCGTGAAAACCTGTATCTGAACTGTGCGCTGATGGGCATGAGCCGCGCGCAAACCGCCGATCGCATCGACGAAATTGTCGATTTTGCCGAGATCGACGAATATATCGACGCACCGATCAAGCATTATTCATCGGGGATGCTGGCACGGTTGGGTTTTTCGGTAGCCGTCCATCTCGACCCCGAACTGATCTTGGTCGATGAGGTGCTGGCCGTCGGCGATTATCGTTTTCAGGTCAAGAGCATGGGTGCCTTGCGCGATTTCGTCGAACGCGGCACCGTTATTTTGGTCTCACACGATCTCAACGCGATCGAGCGTATCTGTCAGCGAACGATCTGGCTTGATCGCGGCGAAGTCAAGATGGATGGCCCTTCGCGCTTGGTGCTGCCTCACTACATTCGCGCCCAGCAAGACGCTATGGGCGCTCAATTTCTCAAAGAGCAGGCCAAAGGTGATGGGGCGCACAGCTTCAAGGTGGTTCGCCAGCAGTTTGAATCGAGCATCGAAATCCATGAGTTGGAAGTCCATAACGACGCGGGCGAAGTCAGTCCCAGCTTTTGCATGGGGGATACCATCACCGTGACTTGTAAAGTGATCTTCAATAAGCCAATGACCAATATCCATGTGGCAATTGGTTTGATGGACACCGATTATCAGGTTTTGATCACCTCCGGCGATAACCAACTCAGCGATCAACCCGATGTCTACTTTGGTCAAGTGCGGTTTGAATGCCGTTTTCCAAACGTGATGCTGCGCCCGCGCCGTTATGGTCTGCACATCAACGTTTTGAATCGCAAAGCCTTGATGCCACTCTACCATTATCACGAGTTGGACAGCCGTTTTGTCGTCACGGGTGAAACGCGCGATCCGGCTCTGCATTATCAAGCCAAGCAGCACGATCTCGTTTTTACGCCGGGCGTGACGATGCGCGTATTAGCGATGAGCAGCAGCCTCGTTGGCGACAGCGTGTGAGGCGCCTCGGCTTGCCCGTACCTAATAAAC
This sequence comes from Aggregatilineales bacterium, assembly GCA_038230635.1. Taxonomy (GTDB): domain Bacteria; phylum Chloroflexota; class Anaerolineae; order Aggregatilineales; family UBA2796; genus JBBRMW01. The sequence continues at coordinate 2,537 of JBBRMW010000139.1, forward strand.
CAGAGAGCGGGCGACCACGCCGGGTTCATAGGCGTGAAGCTAAGGGGAGACGTGATTGTTATGTAGGGCGTGTGGCCTAAAAACAGGCGACCACATAGGGTCGCCCCTACAAAACGCGGTCTGGGGTAGGGGCGACGCGAGGGGGTCGCCCGTCCGATACCGTAAACAACGCCCTGCTTCCTTCGCTTTACGCCTATGACCACGCCGGGTTCGCCCCTACCACACGCGGTTTGGACTAGATTTGTCCTCAGCTTATCGGCAGCGTTGAGCTATCGACGGGCGTTGAGGGCGTCGCAGGCGGCACCGTCGCTGCTGGCGGGGTGGGGGTCCCTGTTTCGGGTTTGACCACATCCGGCGCGCCCTCGGTAGACTTTGTGGTAGAGGGTCGCGGCCTATTGAGCAGTCGCGTCAATTCGACCAGCAATAGCGGAAACTGGACGGGCTTCGTCAAATAACCATCCGCGCCTGCCAACAGCGCCTTATCTTTATCGACTTGCGCGGTTCGCGCCGACAAAATCAACACAGGCAATTTGGAAGTTGGCTCAAAATCGCGCAGCCGTCGGCACACGTCGTAGCCTTCCAGATCGGGCAGCATCAAATCGAGGATCAAAATATCGGGCGACTCGATCTGGGCGAGCACCAAAGCGTCCTCGCCGTTGTATGCGCCCACCGTCTCGTAGCCGTTCATGCCCAAAAAGGTAGTCAGCATATCGACGGTGAACTCTTCATCATCGACAATCAATACTTTCGACATCGCTTTTACGCACCTTCGCTATAGACGGCTTCGTCGATCCCACGCAACATGATAACGGCAACCAGCGCTGTCAGCAAGAGTGCCGCGCCAAACCCGCCAAAGACGATCCAATCGCGCCCCTGGAAAATTTGCAGCAGCAACCCCGCCAAGCCGAGCGCGATCGCCAGCGGCGCGGAGAAGATCAGATTGAACGCACCCTGCACGCGCCCACGATATTCTTCCGGCGGGATGGCCTGTACCAGCGTACTGAGCACCGCGCGCGCCACCACCACGCTGAAACCAATCAGCGCCGTGAACAAACACACCACTGCGAACGTCGGGCGCAGTACGAAACCGAGCACGGCCAGCCCATTCAGCGCCATCGCCGTCGCCACCAGCCGATTCGTCGGCAGCAAATGCGATAACTGGCGGATCAATATGCCGCCGATGATAATCCCAATCCCCAGGACGGCGATCACGAGGCCATACGAGGCCTCATCGACGTTCAAATCTTTTTGCAAGTAATCGAGCGCCAGAATCAACACCGCGCCGATCGATCCCGCCACCATCACGCTCAAGCCCATGATATAGCGCATCGAGCGCGTCGTCCAGATATAGCGCAGGCCATCGCGCAGTTCACGCCACACCGCGCCCATCGAATTGCTGGCATGTATCAAGTTGGCGCGCTTCGGAATACGCATCAACCAGATCATCAGCGCCGAAAACAAGTACGCGCCGCCATTGAAAGCGAATGCCAGATTCGCGCCAAACAGGCGGATCAACACGCCCGCCAACAGTGATCCGAAGACCAGCGCGATTACGAAACCCGATTCGATCAGGGCGTTGGCGGCGGCCAAGTCGCGCTTGGGGACGATTGCGGGCAGGGCGGAGGCGCGCGCCGGATAAAACAATGTGCTGGCGATTCCGGTCGTCGCCAGCACGATAAAGAACAGCCACAACCGCGACGGATCGCCGTTTACCAGCAGCAGCATCAGCAGCGCCACGCCGCGCGTCAGATCGCTGACGATCATCACGGTTTTGCGATCGAGTCGATCGACCAGCACGCCGCCTATCAGACCGAGCAGCACCTGCGGGAGTGCGTTAGCAATTCCGATGCCCGCTTCGACGAGTCCACTTTGCGTGCCCGCTAGGTTGCCGACCACCGCCAGCGCCGCCACGATCAAAAACTGATCGCCGATGTAGCTAATCATCTGCCCCAACAGGAGCGGCACAAAGTTCCGGTTCCGCAGCAGTTCGCGGATCGTGTGCCCGCTCAAGCTGGCCGCGACGGTCATGCCATCGTTTTCGTCAGTAGGTGGCAGAATAGGCTGAACCATAGATTATTGCAGCGCCTCGGCGGAGTTAAGCAAGTTGGCGCTGATAAATGCGATAGCGTTTGTAAGGCTGCGCCTTCATCGTCTTGGCGAGCTGCAACATCGGCAAATTCGTTTCCAAAAACCAGCCGTTGTCGGTGTTGTAATATTTCTGATTGCCCAGCAAACCCTGGAACAGATCGAGGATGATCGCCGCATCGACGCCGATCCCGCGAAATTCCGGCTTGGTGCCATACAACAGCACGCGCTGGCCTGTGATCGTCTGCTTGCCCGTGAAAATGGGCAGAATCTTCCAGTACCACGCCGCCTTGATCATCGTGATGAGTTCGGGTGTGCCAGGCCGCGCATAGGCTTTGTACAGCACTTCGTTCATATCTGGCAGGCCAATGATAAACGCCGCGATCTTGCCGTCCACTTCGGCAAAGCGCGCCAGATGCGGCTCAAAATAATCTTTGAGATCGTCGAAAAGGTGATCGAGTTCTTTATCCGTAGGTGGCACCGCGCCCCAGTTCTTTTCCCAGGCCGCCGCGAACACATCGCGCAGCAGTTTGAGATCGCCTTTCAGCGTTTTGAGGTTGGAACTGCGCACGGTGATGTCGCGCTTTTCCTTCGTTTTGGCGACGATGCGCACCAGCTTTTCGGGCACGACTTTGCCAGTGGGTCCGCCCAACAGAATCGGATTCGAGTACCAGCTTTCCAAATCCATGATCTTGGCGAAACCAAGCCCGCTGTTGTCGATCAAGCGTTGATAATAGGGCGGGTTGTAGGGCATCAAAATCGCCGGACGCGGGAACTCCTTCGAGTTATCGATCAGCAGTCCGCACTCGTCGTTGAGCGAGAAATTGGCGGGGCCGCGCATCGCATCGAAGCCCATCCCTTTCAGGTAGGTCGAGGCCGTCGTGAGCAGTGCCGTGGCCGCTTCTTGATCGTCAAAACACTCGAACCAGCCAAACCAGCCGATGTTCTCGTGCCAAACCTCGTTATGCCGTTTGTTGACGAAGGCTGCGATCGTGCCGATAGGCTGATCGCCGCGCCACGCGAGAAAATAACTGCCATCTATATACTCCCAGGCCGGATTATAGGCTTTGTCGAGCAGCTTTTTGCGGCCCGATAGCAGCGGCGGCACCCAGTTCGGATCATCTTTGTAGACCGTCCAGGGAAACTCGAAGAAAACTTTCATGTCACCGTGCTTGAAATCACGGTCATTTTCCACTTTGCGAACGACGACATCGACCATAAATGCACCTCCATTGCGATCGGAGTCTACCAACATGTGCGCAGAATGGCGAGTATTGGGCGGATAAAGGTGAGGTTTGACTCCCCTCGATGTGATTACGGAGAGGGGTGAGGTGAATCCGGTGGAGGCTGGGGGGTGAGGTTCTTCGCAAACCATTTCCCCGTAATTGCGATCATTTTGATCGGCGCATCGATTGTTTTCCGCGCCGATCGGATTTACACTGAGGTGCGGTTCGTTTCATTTCTTAATTTCTGGAGCAGATTCATGAATGTTTGGCCTTTGCCGCGTATCACCTTTCGGGAGTTGAGCACCATCCGTGAATCGCGTCGCACGGCGCTGATCACCGAACCCGCCGTGTGGGCGACCCTCAAAGGCCATGTCGAACTGCCAGTCGGGATTCAGGCCGAGCCGAATCGCCGCGACCGCGATTTTTTTGAGTCGTTGGGCGAGACGCTGCCCGCCAGCATCGAAGTGGTGTACGGAATCGGTGGCGAACTGGTCATTGACGCCGCCAAAATGGTCTCGTATTGGAGCAAAAAACCGCTCGTCGTGATCCCAACCGCCTTTTCCAGCGATACGATATTCAGTCCGATGGCGGAAGTACGCGAAGGCAAGATCGTCAAAGATACGGTCACGGGACCCGCCGAGGAAGTTATCATCGATTGGGATGTGATCGGCGAAGCCCCGCTCGCCACGCGCGGTGCGATGATCGTGGATGTGATGTCGATCATGACGGCGCTGCTCGATTGGCGGTACGCCGCGCAAAAGAATCACACGACGCCCGAAACGCGGCTCGTGCCCTGGGCGGTATCGGTGGCTGCTGGTTTGGCGGCGCAGGCGATCAAGATCGCACCAGCGGTCGGGAGCGGCGCCATCGATGCACTTCGCACGCTGCTCGATCTGACTTGTCTGACGGTGCAGCTCAACAATCAGCTTGGGCACGATCGCGTTTCGCATGGCACGGAGCACATCTTCGCACAAATCGTCAAAGCAGACCCCGACGTGACCCATACCGAGCGGGTGGCGGCAGGTATTTTATATGCGGCAGCCCTCAATGGACAGGATAGCACGCCGCTGCGCACCGCGCTCGAAGCGGCGGGTGTGCGGCTCGATCTGCTGCGTGAATCGGATATTCGCGCGGCAGCCACCGGGCTGGCCGATTATGTCCGCGAGCATGATCTGCCCTATAGCTTCGCCGCCGAACAAACCGATAACCAAGCTGTCAATGCCGCGCTCGCCAAAAGTACGCTGCTGACGGCGACCGTCAAGGGCGCGAATTCCCAGGGCTAAGCGACATGAAACCGCATAAAACTCGCCCATTCACCTCACGCCAGCCCCCTCTCCGTATTTACAGAGAGGGGTGCTGGTGCTGTATGGCTCGATGCCCCCTCGCTGTGAGGACGGAGAGGGGGTTGGGGGTGAGGTTCTTCAACATGAAAGCAGATTGAGCGCCTATGCCCACACCGATTCCGAATATCTGGCAGATGCAGTCGCAAAACGATACCGAAGCGTTGATCGAGGCACTGCGCCATCCCGACGCGGGCGTGCGGCGGCGCGCGGCTGCCGCCCTCCGTGCGATCGGCGCATGGCACGCGGTGCCCGCCCTGGAAGGCGCGCTGAGCACCGAAAATGACTGGCAGGCGCACGCCGCGATGACCGCCGCCGTGCAGTATCTTGATCACGACGTGCATATCGAGCAATTGGTCAAGAGCAAAGACCTACGCGGACTCGGCAAAATGTTGGGCAGCAGCCGCCTCGACGACGTGATCATCGCCGCCGCCGCGCTGGGCAATCTCGGCGATCGGCGCGCCGTCGAACCACTGATCATGTTGTTTCGCAACCCGCTTGCGCCCTCGAAGACTCGGCTGGCCGCCGCCGAAGCACTGCTCAAACTGGAGAGCGCGCCCGCCGTCGTGACGCTACTCGGTGCGCTTCGCCGGGATGATTGGCAGGCGCGGCGCAATGCGGCGGCGGTGCTTGGACAGTTGCAGGCGTCGTGGGCGGTCGAGCCGCTAATTGTCACACTCAAGGATACGATCCCGATCGTGCGCAAAACGGCGGCGGCGGCATTACGACGAATCGGGTTGCCGGAAGCGGTGCAAGCCGTCAATGCCTACGAGGAAGCCTCGCGCAAAGCCGGAACGCAGCCGCTGCCGTCGCTGTTGGATAATCGCAAACCCGCCGAGACCAAGCCGTTGGTCGCTGAAGAGGAGACATGACAGCCCCCTCTCCCACGCAGCTGGGATGAGGGCTTTTCTCCCCTTTCCCACCGTCTGCGTAAGGTTAGTGGGGTAAAGAAGCCATGCCAAGTCTGACTCCCCCTCACTGTTACTACGAAGAGGGGTCGGGGGTGAGATTAATCTTCGGTAGCGTGGGGGGGGCTTGCTGACCACAATCTGCATTTTCGGCTATAGTTGCGGCATTTCCTGGGTTCGCGGCGCGCGAGGTGGATAACCCCATGACAATTCCGGGCAGCACACAATCGGTGTTCATCTCCTACTCGCGTGTGAATCGACCATTCGTGGAAACGCTGATCCGCGATTTGGAGACGCACGGCATCCAGGTTTGGATTGACCAAAAGGGTCTGGTCGCTGGTACGCCCGATTGGGAACAGACTCTGCGTGACGCGATTCGGGGTTCGTCGGCGGTGCTGTTGATTGCGTCGCCCGCGTCTCGCCAGTCGCGCTATGTCAAGGACGAACTGCGCATCGCCGAAATGTACAAACGCGCCGTCTATCCGGTGTGGATCGACGGCGACGATTGGATGGACGCCATTCCGATGGGCTGGGGCGGCACACAAAGCATCGATGCACGCGGCGACCAGTATGCCCCGGCGGTCACGGCGATCGTTCATGCGCTGGGGACGACACTGCCACCGCAGACTGCCCCGGTTGAGCCGTCTCAGATCGATAATCCCGCGCCCGAACCCATGACTCCCCCGCGCAACCCGTACAAAGGGCTGCGCTCATTCACCGATGACGACGCGGGCGATTTTTTCGGGCGCGAAAAAGTGGTCGGCGATTTGGTCGAAATACTGCGGGCGACACTCCTCGCCAGCGAGTCGCCGCGTTTTCTGGCCGTGATTGTCGGGCCGAGTGGATCGGGCAAATCGAGCGTGGTGATGGCAGGTTTGCTGCCGAAACTCCGCAAGGGCGCATTACCCGGCAGCGATCAATGGCTGTACCTCGATCCGATGGTGCCCGGCGTGCATCCGCTCGAACGGCTGACGATTGCGCTGTCGGGCGTGATCCCCTCACGGAGCATGGACTCCATCCGCGAAGACCTCGACAGCGACTCAGCACGCGGGCTTCATTTGCTCGCCAGCCGAGCGGCCAACATTGCCAAACATCTCGATCGGCGGCTGGTGCTGCTGGTCGATCAGTTCGAGGAATTGTTCACACTGACGACGAACGAGGACGAGCGCCGTCATTTTATCGATTTGCTCGTGAATGCCGTAACCGAACCACAGGGTGCCGTCTTCCTGATCTTGACCCTGCGCGCCGATTTCTACGATCGCCCGATGGGGTATGCCGAACTCGGTAAGCTGGTCGAATCCGCCAGTAAGTCCGTCTTGCCGATGGACATCGACGACTTGCGTGCGGTGATCGAGAAACCCGCCGTGCTGCCCGATGTCCGCCTGAGATTCGATGACGGCCTCGTCGGCGATCTGCTGTTCGAGGTGCGCGGGGAACCGGCCCCGCTGCCTTTGCTGCAATTCACGCTCGATCAACTTTTCGAGCGGCGCGACGGACGGCGACTGACGCGGAGTGCTTATCTCGACATCGGCGGCGTCAAGGGTGCGCTGGCAAAACACGCCGAAGCAACCTACGCGGCACTGCCTTCAGATGACTATCGACGGTTGGCGCGCGCGTTGTTCCTGCGGCTGATCGAGCCGGGCGCGACGCCACAAGATACGACTCGGCGACGGGCCGCGCTCAACGAACTGACCTTGCCTGATCCCGAACAAACCCGCCTGATCCAAGCCTGCACGGATCGATTCGTCAAGGCGCGGCTGCTCACCACCGACGAGATCGGAGGATCGCGGACGATCGAAGTGTCGCACGAGGCGCTAATCCGGGAATGGGCGCGGTTGGGTGACTGGTTGCGCGAGGCACGCGAGGACATCCGCTTTCAAGGGGCGCTCTCGCAGGATGCGACGGATTGGCTGCGCAGCGGTCAACGCGCCGATGACCTGTATCGCGGTCAAAAGCTGATTGATGCGCAGAACTGGGCGGCGCGGAATGTGGCAAGCGTCGAGGAAGCGGCGTTCATCGAGGCGAGCCGTGATGGACAGCAGGCGCAAGAACTCGCCGAGCGGGATCGGCAGGCCCGCGAACTCGAACTGGCAAAACGTGCTGAGACGGCGGAACGGGACCGGGCAGTACGCTTCGAGGAGGCAGCTAAAAGTGCGACCCGTCGTGCCCGAATTGCGGCGCTGGCGGTATTTATTGCCATATTCATAATCTCGATCATTTTGATTTTCGGTGGGCAACAGGTTGCAAGCCTACAGAGTCAACTAGCCCAAGGCGCAGATCAGGCAAACCAAATAGGCACTTTAGTTCCTATTTTGGTTCGACCACCTCAAGACACAAGGCCAACACTATCGTATCAAAATAAATTTGCGACAGCGACAGCAATTGGCGTGTCGCGTTTATGGACACCATTTCCTACTCAGGACAGGAAAGGCGCGATTCTCGTAGAAGTACCACCAGGTTGCTTCCTAATGGGTGATGCGACACAAAGCGACGCCAATCCAATTACTGAAATCTGCTTCGATAAACTCTTCTGGATCGACAAATTCGATGTGACCAATAAGGCGTTTGATGCCTTCGTGAAGGCAGGCGGCTACACTGACAGCAGCAACTGGACTGCAAGCGGCCTCGTGTGGCGTAACATGGTTGACGCAAACAATGCTGAGCGAATCAGCAGCATTCGCTCGATGGATTGTGCCGAGGTTTCAAATACTGACGAGCAACCCGTTGTCTGTATCACATGGTACGAAGCCTACGCCTATTGCCATTGGCGCGGGGCACGGCTGCCCACTGAAGCGGAATGGGAGTACGCGGCGCGGGGACCAGCCAGCCGGGTGTATCCCTGGGGAAATTCGTTTAAGGAGGGCACAGACGACGATAAGGCGGCATACATCGGGAATTCTGCAAAGACAGTGCAAGTTGGCAGTAAACCTAATGGCGCATCGTGGGTGGGGGCATTGGACATGTCGGGTAACGTTTGGCAATGGGTGAACAGCTTTTATAGCCCGTATCCATATGACTCAAAAGATGGTCGTGAAAATGATAATTATGAATATAATAAATTACACAATGTAGTACGGGGTGGCGCGTGGGACATCATCTCGTCGAATCTACGCGCGACGGTCCGATTTGGGTCGCTGCCTAACTGGGGATGGAGCAATATCGGCGTCCGATGCGCCCACTTTTCTTAGTGTAACTGATATTCTGTCTGTTGAGTTTCTGATCTTCTAATTCCCGAATCCTGATCGGCTATCAGCGTCAAGGTGCGTCAAGGGTCGAGATAGGGGGGGGGCCCCAACGTGATCTCCGCGTAACGGGGGAAAGGAGAGAAAAGCCCCTCGCTATGCGGGAAATGGGTTTGGGGGTGACGGCTTCTCAAACGGCCACTCACCCGACCCGCCACCTCTCCATAGTAAGGGCGCGGGAGAGTAACAGCGGTACATTTCAAACGCGCTACCTGTGCCAGTGCACATCGCCACAAAGCGATGAATATAAGGTCGTGGTAGCAGTCGCGTCCGACTCCCCCTCTCCGTGATTACGGAGAGGGGGGTGAGGTAAATCCCCCCCCTTTACAGAACATAGGTTCTATGATAAGCTGCCCTCCACTCACTTACCTGGAGGCATTTGCTATGGCCTACGTCAAGGGTCAGTCCGGTAATCCCGCTGGCCGTCCTCGCAAAAAACGTCCGCTTGCCGAAACCATCCTCGAACAATCCTATCGCCCCAACCCGGATTGCCCCGTCTACAGCAATCAGCAGGTACTGTCCATCCTCATCTGGAATGGTCTCACCTCCGGCATGGTTCATTTTGGGCATATCAGCTACAAACTCAGCCGCCGCGATTGGCTCGACCTCATCAAATGGGCGTCGCAGCATGTTGATGGCCCGCTCATCCACCTTAGTCCACCCGATCTCAGCACGCCAGTGGCCTCGGTCATCGCCGATTTCCCGGAGTCGCGCGACTTTCGTCCAACCTGTCTCGACCCCCGGCCCATTCCTGGCATCGACGATTTGGTCATCGAGTTGTCTCTCCCTGATGACGCGGTGTTGAGCATCGACTCACCCTCTCCGTGATTACAGAGAAGGCGCTAAGGCGTGAGGTGCATCCGGCAAGACGGGGCTAAGCTGAATCCCCGCTGATAATCACTGTTCTTTACCATCACCACTCATCGTCCGAATCGCCTTCACTGGCGTCACCACAGGGCAAACGGCCTGCATATCCAGCCGCCCAGCCGATATTTTCCCTGATCTGCTGCAAATAACAGGCGCATCAGTGACCCAGTGCGGGGGCGCTTATGGCTTACTGGTGCGACGGAAGCCATCTCACATTAACGCCATACCCGTTTGCACTTTTCGTAATTGCCGCAGTCACAGGACTCCCCACTCGGCGACGCACGGCGCACGCTTCTGCGGTCAAACCGGGATCGGCAGCCGCGCGACTCCCCCTCTCCGTGATTACGGAGAGGGTGCCGGGGGGTGAGGTGAATCCCACGATGTTACGGCGTCGCGCGCGTCACACACGGACCCAACACGAATTCATAGACGATTACCTGCTGATTGTACGTTTTGGCCGAGGCCGTGCAGGACACATCGCGGATGTGGGCGAGCGTCGCCAATTCCATCGGCTCGATCTTGGCGGGCTGCACGACTCGCAGCTTGCCGCGATAAGTCGCCAGCCAATCGCCCAGCGCCGCGCGCGCGATTCGCCCCACGCCGAAGATAGTCCAGGTTTTCGGGAACAGCCAGCTTTGCTCGCCAATATCCACCAGCCGTTGATCGAGCGCTGGCGCATAATAGCTGAGCGGCAGATAGGCGCTGTCGTGCAGATCGAGCACCGGCACCGTGAAAGCGTCCGGGTGCGCCAGGAGATCGGCGGCGACGGCGCGATATGGCGGCTTGGCGGCGTCGGGCGTCAGCGCGTGATTGACCGTGCCGCCGATCATCAGAACGGCCAACGCCGCCACCAGAATCGGCGCGGGTGAAGCACGGCGCGCGTAGGCAATTCCACCGGCCAGCGCGGCGATCAAAAAGGGCGACAGCAGCCCAAACGAGCGATCCAAATAGATCGAACTACGCCCCATCGACACGATCAGGGCGGGCAGCAGCGTTCCCAGCAGCGCGATCAGGCACAGCGACCAATACGATCGAATGCGACCGGGCGCGACCCGCAGCATATCCCAGGCCAGCACGGCCAGTGCGCCGATCGTCAGCACTTCGGCCAGCGCGATCAGCAGCGGTGGCAGCGTCGTCGAGAACAGCAAAAAAGTGAGCGTGGAAAGCGGGGCTGCCACATACGGACGATCGATCCAGAAGCCGCTGAATACCGCGCTCGCCTGACTTACGAAAACGATCAGTTGTGGTAAAAACAAAATGGCGATGGTGGCATCGGCGATCAACCAGCGCCGCCGTTCCGAGCGCCACAAGCGCCGCGCTTCGGGATCGACCACCAGCCATAAATGCACCGCGATCAACAGCAGCCCGGTGAAATAATGCGTATACAACCCGGCCAGCGCGCCGATCACATAGATCGCTGCACCGTACTTTTTGCCGCGCAGCAGCCGGATCAGCCCAACGCTCGCCCACGCCGCGCAGGTGATACTCAACGCATATTGGCGCGCCTCTTGCGCATAGTATGTTTGGAAGGGCGATAGTACCGCCAGTCCAAGCGCGATCAAGCCAGCACGTTCGCCGAACATCAGCCGCGCCAAGTGATAAAAAGCGGGCAAGCTGAGCAATGCTAGGAGCACACTGAGCATCCGCAGCCCGATTTCACTGTCGCCCGTCAGCCGCACCCAGCCGTTGAGCAGGATAAAATACAGGGGTGGATGCACATCGCCCGCCACACCATTCCGCAGGATCGAGCCAATGTCCGAGTCGACGGCGACATTACGCGAGAAGACCTCATCGAACCACAACGATTGTGCCCCGATGTTCCACACGCGCAGCCAACCCGCCAGCACGGTCAGTACCAGCAGCGCCGCCAAATTGCGCTTCAGCCCCACGTTTGCGCCCCGATCACGATCCACAGGGTGCTGTAATTGAGAACGCGCCGTGCCTTGCGTAGCGCCGCATACAGCACGACGCTGATCACCAAACCAACCATGAAGCGGAATATACCGAGCGGCTCACGATAGGTCGAAAACGGCACGAACGGCATGATCGCGGCGTTACTCAACAGCAAAAACACATACGGATGCCAGCGGCGCGCCCATACATCCGCGATCGTGCGCCACAACGCCCAGACCGTCGGCAGCAGCGCGCCTGCCAGCGGAATCACGCCAAATAAGACGAAGGCCGTCAAGCCACTGCCCGCAATCTGCCAGATGCCATTGAACGGAATGATCTCAAACGGCGTTGCGCCCGCACCGCCCGATCCGATGCCCCACGCGCCCAGCCAACCATGTAAATACACTTGCCACAGTGCGAACGGCACGATCGATCCGAGGGCGACGGTCAGCGCCACATCCCAGCGCCGCCGCACCAATAGATACAGCACATAACCCGCCGGGAAAAACAGGGTTGTTTCTTTGGTCAACGCGGCCAGCCCGAACAGAGCCGTCGAGATGATCACCCACCAGGGCGAAAAGCGTGGCGGCTCCGACTCCCCTCCCTCGGCGATCGGTTTAGGCGACTCGATTAGACCGCTGCGTGCCATCGCCGCGATCGCCGCGATCACTAGCGCATAGGCGAGCGCCTCGTTGGTGCTGGCGCGCACCGCGATAAATACGCCCGAAAACAGCCCATACGTAAGCGCATACCAGCGGCTGACGCGCTCGGCCACGAGCAGCCCTTCGAGCAGCGCCGTGCCCGCCGTCAGCGCGATCAAGTTGATGAGGATCATGACGTAGGGGATCAGCGGCATTTGTCCGAAACTCAACAGCCGTGCCAACGCCGGATAGACGATGCGCTGATAACGGTAGGCCGGCACATCAAGATGGAGCGGCGCGGTCAACGGATCGCGCGCGATATAGTAGGCGAACTGGCCGTCGTAGCCATAGGCATCGCGCGAATAATCGACCGAATCATAGCGCGTGCCGATGCGCACGAATTCCAAGACATTGCGGTAGGCGACGCCGATGATCGCCACATAGATCAGGCACACAGCCATTACAAGCAGCCAGGGACGAATCGTCAACGTGCGTTTTTCGTTCAAAATATCCCCTATGTGCCTGGGCCGTGTTTGTCGGCGCAAAGATGGGAACATTGTACTAGGCGCGGCGCGGCGTTGCCAAATGCCTGAGTCAAAAGGGTGCGTTCAGGGTTGGGTGCGGGTTAGGCAAACGGGCGACCCGATGTGGTCATAGGCGTGAAGCTAAGGAATTTGGCGTCAATATGTGTCCATTTGCCCCACCCCCAGCCCCTCTCCACAACGTGGGGAGGGGAGTCAGAGTCGGGTTCCCATCCGAT
>JBBRMW010000140.1:0-15388 GCA_038230635.1 Aggregatilineales bacterium
CCAACCCCCTCTCCGTCACCACAGCGAGGGGGCGTCAAACCACACCGCATCCGCCACAGATCGAGACCGAGTCGAGTCCTGCACCCCTCTCCGTGAGGACGGAGAGGGGCTGGGGGTGAGGTGAATCCGGCATCTGCGAGTTGACGGACGAGGCAGGCCTCGTCCCTACTCGTCCGTCGACTAGATTTCACAAAACCCGACAACGACCACCGTCTCCCCTTAGCTTTGTGCCTATGACCCGGCGAGGTCGCCCGCCAAAACATATGCGCCAGCTTTATCTGCTTTGACGGTGCGTGATTGAAACCCCTCTTCCCCGCTGAGAGAGGGGTTTCGGCTGGCGAACTAATAGAGGCCGGTGAAATACTGCGTGCCGCGTTTGGCCGCTTTATCCATTTTTGTATTCGGGACAAACAAACCCGCGCCGCCTTTGCCGTCGTTCATATCCTGCGTCCACAGCGAATCGTTGACGAAAAAGCCGTCATCGTTGCAACCGATGACCACCAGCCAGTGTCCCCAGTTGGACTTGAGGCTGCCATAATGGTCGGGAAAACCGAGGTCTTGGTAATGCACGAGCGTGATGATGGGTTTACTGGCGGCCAGCGCGGTGCGCAAATCATTCGTGGAATTGCCCGGTCGCAGCACATTGAGTTCGATACCATATTGGCGCGCCAAGCTGATCAGTTGATTGTACGTCGTTTCTGCCCCATACATTTTGAGTACGTCTGCCAATTGATGCGGCGTCAGGCCAGAGTCTTTGCCATAATAGCCCAGCATCACTTTGACGGATGTTTCGCCGCAGATATTGTGTCCCGAACCGCCTTCCATTTGCGTGTACCAGGGCGCATTGAGCAGAATCGTCGTGGCCGCCACCGTAACCGCGCCGGGGGCAACACTGGAGGTTGCTGTGCCCTCTGTTGGCGCGCTGGCGGCGGTGGTCGTGGCTACGTTGCTGGCGGGATCGGACACGGCGGCGGCGACTGGATTGGTGGTCGCGGCAGCGGTTGTGGTGGCAATATCGACAAATTGGGTGGCGATCCAAAAATGCTGACCATTCAGATCGATTTGATACCAATCGGCGGGCGATCCACTCGTGGTGCGTTTTCCGATCACATGAACTTGCGCATTGTGTGCCAATTGACCGCTCGGCATGTTGCCAATGGTGGTTGAATCGATGCGGTAATTGACCTGATCTTTGTTGATCGTTCCGGTCAGATCGAGGGGGGTGACGGCTTGCGAATCGGACATGGTGGCTGCTCCTAGCTCCTAAGTGTTTCACAGGCATTGTGATAAGTAATCAAACGACATCCACCATTATATTCCGGTTTTCGATCGGCGCTAAAACATTAAATCATGGTCGGTCACTCACGGTTGGTTTTTCGATCTGGTAATGGTAAAACCAGATAAAGTTCGCGCATTCACCTCACCCCCCAACCCCCTCTCCGTCACCACAGCGAGGGGGAGTCAAGCCGCACAACTCCCCTCTCCGTGAGGACGGAGAGGGGCCGGGGGTGAGGTTCTTCAATGCGTGGTGTCTAATTGGTTTCACCATAAGTTGCAAGCTCAAGGACACCATCCATGCCGCACGCGACGTGCGCGCCGCAGATTGAACATTGCCAACCATTTACTAAAGATTCCCATGCGTGCTGCTCGCACACTGGACACAATACGATCGCCTTCAGATCATAAGCGGGCGCGGGCGTTCGTATACCGGGTTTGACCGCCCAAATCAGCGCGTAATCGACCTGCCAGATCGCCGCGCGCACGTCCTGAAGGCTGAAACGTTCGCGGAGCATCCCAACGAGGGCGTCCGTCGCCCAGGTTTTGCCGGGCATCAAGCGCGCATCGGTGCCTTTGCGATTGGTAATCACGATCAACCCGCCCGGTCGCACCACGCGCACGAGTTCTCCGATCACGGCGAGCGGATCGGGCATAAACTCCAGTGCTTCGAGGCACGTTACCCCGTCAAATGTAGCGTCGGCGAACGGCAGCTTTTGCGCTGGCTGATAGATCAGCGGTCGGCGCTCCGCTGCGAACGGCGTGAGTTTCGCTGCGGCCATCGTCAACATGCGGCGGCTGTAATCGAGGCCGATCACACTGCCCTTGAAGCTGGGCGTGCGCAGCAGAGTCAGTGGCAACCGCGCTGTGCCCGTCGCCACGTCGAGAATCAAGGGCGTCGGCACATCCCACAAGGTTTGGATGATCGGCTCGGCCAGCGTTTCGGCTTCCCAGTCGTCGTCGTAGTTTTTGATGCCATCGTAGCGGCGCGCATAAACATCATAGAGCCAGACCACGACGCGCCGCCCCAAATAGACGCCTTCGGTCGCAAAAAGCAGCCACCAGACAAACAGCCCCGTGAGCGCCGATCCGATGAGCAGCAAGCTGACGCCCAGCACTGGGTTCACGGCGTGGCAGCGACCGACTCGAGTGGGCAGGGTGTTACGGGTTGGCTCGCCGCCCTTTGCGCTTTGAGTTGGAAGTAACAAGCCGTCACTTGGCGTACAATGGGCATCGCGTTTTTTGACCCTTCATCGCCATGATAGACGAAGGCCGCCATGACGACCTCCGGGTTGTTATAGGGTGCGAAGCCCACAAACCAAGCGTGGGCGGGCCAGTTGCCCTGGTTGCATAAATGGTTTAGGTTGGCGACGTTATCGCAATATTCAGCCGTTCCCGTTTTGCCCGCCATCGGAATCAGTTCCGTGTCTTTGCAATCCGTCTCCGGTGCGCCAATATGATAGCCCGCATCATCTTTGATGGCGCCTTTGGCGGAAGTGCCTCCCGCAATGCAGGTGGCTTCGTGCATTCCTTCGCGTACCAGCGCAAAGACGTTCGGATCGATAAACGGCGGCTGATACCCGATGAGTCCCGGATCGGGGTGCGCGCTGGCAAACTGTGCGGGATCGGCCACGTTGAACTGGGTGTCATCGCATATGCCGTCGCTAAAGTCATAGATGTCGGGCACAAAAACATTGTAATCGACAGACTGCCATTTGAACTGCTTGTTGCGATCGCTGGGGGGTGTCATATCCCGGTCAACGATGACCGTTTGGCGATAGTTGCCCGCGACCTGCGTTGGATCGCAAAGCGTGAGCATGGCATTTTGATCGTCGGGCTTGCTCGGATCGTGGATCGTCTTGGCGAGCGCGGCAGGCGGATGAAAATATTTACTGTCCCGTTCACAGACGCACGCCAAGCTGTTTTGCCCTTTGATGCGCATATCTTCTTCGAGATGCAAGATCGCGGCTGAGCCGTTGGTGGGCAGTACCAGCGTGCGCAAAATATGCGACTGGAACGGCCTGATCACGTTATTAGCCGAATCGACGAAGCTGTTGATTAGGGTGGGCTGATACAACGTGCCGCCATTGGCGATCGCCAGCGCGACATTTGCCAATTGGAGCGGTGAAAGCGTCACGTAGCCCTGACCGAAGGCGGCATTATAGGTATCGCCCGTGGACCAACTTTCGCCATAGTAGCGTCGCTTCCACTCCCGATCGGGCATATGACCCGCCACTGCACCGGGCTGCTCGATGAACGATTGCTCGCCGATTCCATAGGCCGCCGCATAGCGATCGAGGTTGTCGATGCCCAGGCCGCCCGGTCGCAGGGTTTGCGGCGACACCGCAGGATTGCCGCCACCGACTTGGTAAAAATACACATCACAACTCCAGGCGATCGCCCGGATCAGGTTGATCTCGTTACCATGTCCCTTTTTCAACCAGCACACGAACTTTTGACTGCGCGCCGTATCGTTCGGCGCAAAGCTGTTCTGGACGATTAGCGAACCCGGATCGCTCAAATTGGAATCCGGGTTGATCACGCCTTCCTGTGCAACCGCCGTTGCCGTGAGAATTTTCCAGGTTGAGCCGGGCGGATAGAGCGAACCAACCGCATGATTAACCAGCGGGTTTTGCGTATCTTTAGCAACTTCCTCGTAATACGTCCCGTCGATGAAGCGCGCGAAGCGGCTGTTGTCGTAACTCGGCCAACTCACCATCGCCAATACCTGCCCCGTGTGTGGATCGAGCGCCACCACCACGCCCGATTGTGAATGAATTTCCTTTTTGTCCACATTAATCGCGTTGATTTGGGCGATGAGCGCGCGCTGTGCAACGTCCTGGAGCGCCAGATCGATCGTCAAGCGGACATTTTCGCCTGCGACGGCTGGCCGTTCGCTGATTAAACCACCGGGCACGGGGCGTCCGGCCACGTCGATCTTTTGGGTCAAGTCGCCACGCAGCCCGGCCAGTTGATCGTTCAGATAGGCTTCGATACCCGCATAACCGGTACGCTCGAACGATGGGTTATAGCCTTGTCGACGCAGCAAATTGGCTTCAGCCTGACCGATCGGCCCCAGATAGCCGACGATCTGCGCGGTCTGGACGCCCGTCGGATATTCGCGGACAGCCCCCCATTGCACCTCGACGCCCGCAAGCTGTGCTTTTTTTTCAAGGATTTGCTGCGCAATTTCTTGTGGTACGTCTTGCTTGACGATAACCGCGCGATAGGGCGCGATGCCCTGACCTTCGACGACCATTTCTTGCAAACTGCGCACACCTTTTTGTCCGGCAGCATCCGCCGCCGCGCGCGTGGCAGGGACACCTATCAAAACCGACAACTGATTGAGTACCGAGAGGGCGCTCGCCTGATCATCGGGCAGCCCCGCCGGCGTCACCGTCACGATCCAGGCCGGGGCGTTGAGTGCCAGGGGAATGCCGTTGCGATCGTAGATGACGCCGCGTGGCGCAGGCAACGGAACACTGCTGATCGCGTTGTCATCGGCGGCGGTTTTGAATTTGGCGTAATCTGTCACCTGATATTGATACAGGCGCAGCACCAACACAACGAGCGTACAAAACATGATCACGGAAGTGAATATGAGCCGTGAACCTTGAAAGGGCAGCAAACGACCATCGCGCATAACAACTACTCCATTACACTACAATGTGATCCGTTGACGGATCACAGGCACAGGGTGCATTCAAGGTTGGGGGCGAAATAAATGGTGAGACGTAACAGGCGGGCGACCACAAAGGGTGGCCCCTACCCGAAGCGGCTTGTTGGGTAGGGGCGACCCTGCGTGGTCGCCCGTTTGCCTAACCCGCCCCCAACCCTGAATGCACCCCAGGCACAGCGGCACCCTGGAGCGCGCGCAGGCGTTCAACACTGCTGGGCAGCACATCCAGCAGATAGTCAATATCGGCGTCAGTCGTGCCACTCCCAACCGTCAACCGCAAGCTGCCCAGCGCCAGCTCGCGCAAATAGCCCAGCGCGATCAACACCTCCGACGGTTCAGGATTGCCCGTGTTGCACGCCGAACCGCTGCTGGCGGCGATCCCGCGCAAGTCGAGGTGCATCAAAAGCGCGTTGGCGTCGATGCCCGCGATGACGAAACTGGCATGATTCGCCAGCCGTTCGGTTGGATGTCCGGTCAACGATGCGTCTGACACGCGCGCCAACACGCCCGCGATGATCCGATCGCGCAGCCGCGTATATTCTATGACTCGCGCTTCAAAATCAGCATTGGCCAGTTCCAGCGCTTTTGCCATGCCGACGATAAGCGGCACGTTGTGCGTCCCAGCGCGCCGCTCGCGTTCCTGGCCGCCGCCACTCTGAGTCGGAATCAGATCGATTCCGTCGCGTATATACAACACACCCACACCCTTCGGGCCGTAGAATTTGTGTGCGCTCAAGGCCAGCATATCGACGCCCAACGCGCGCACGTCAAGCCGCATCTGTCCGGCGGCCTGCACCGCATCCGTATGGAACAACGCGCCACGTTCATGAGCGATGGCCGCCAATTCCATGATCGGGTGCAGGGTCCCGATTTCGTTATTGCCCATCATCAGGCTGACAAGCGTGCTGTCTGATCGCAACGCCGCGCGCAGGGTATCGGGCGCGATACGACCATCATGCGCGACGGGGAGCAGGGTCACATCGCAGCAATCCGTTTCACGGAGCAGCGCCGCCGTATGACTGACCGCGTGATGCTCGGTGGCCGCCGTAATGAGGTGCGGGCGCAGGCCGGCTTTCAGGGCAAATGCGAGCGTGCCACGCAGCGCCAGGTTATCGCTCTCGGACGCGCCACTCGTGAAGATCAACTCGTCCGGCGCACAATTCAAAATATCGGCCATCGTGGTACGGGCGGCGCTCAAGGCTCTATCTGCCGCGCGACCAAATCGATGGGTCGATAAAGGGTTGCCGTACACCTCGCCGAAATAGGGCAGCATGGCCTCGATCACACGCGGATCGGCGGGCGTAGTGGCCGCATGGTCAAGGTAAACGAGACGTTCGGGGGGCATGGCTCAGGCTTCCCAAAAATTCAACCGAGGCCATTCTAACATAAAATGACGCGCTGGGCCGTGAGCGCGCGACTTTTAAGGACGCGCTCATAATTGGCCGATTGCGCCTCATGAGCGCGGGTGCGTTCAGGGATTGGGGCAGATCATAGAACCCCTCTATCCCCCCACCCCTTATCCCCCACGCAGGCGGGGGGAAAGGGGAGTCACAGCCGACTGCTGACCGAGATTGCCAAGCGGCCCTCAGCCGATGGGTGCGCTCCAGCGAGCGCCGGCGCTTCGGCTCCCTTTCCCACCGCCTGCGTGGGGGAAAGGGCTGGGGATAGAGGGGTTTATCCATTCCCGAATCTCGCCCCAACGTTGAATGCACCCATGAGCGCCCCCCTCAGTCAATATGGAGAGAGGTGAGGTAAACTGGGAAAGTAGCAGCTCTCAGGACGCCTTTTGGAGCGTGTCGAGACCTTGCACCTGAACGGCCTGCGGGCCTTTTTCGGTCGTTTCGACCGTGTATTCGACGCGCTGACCCTCTTCCAAGTTGCGGTAGCCATCGCCTAGAATGGCGGAGTAATGCACGAATATATCTTTATCGTCATTGTCGGGTGTGATAAACCCATAGCCCTTCACGCGGCTGAACCATTTGACGATGCCCGTCGTGCGCGCGCCTGTGCCGTCTGGCATATTCCCTAACATGCTTTAAAGAAGCTCCTGTGACTTGCTGAACCGAAAAAGTCTCGCAAATCTATCGTGATGTTAAGGGATTGTCAAATTAAACCGGCACCGTTAATTCTGTTAATGAATAGCGTTTGCGTAGACTTCGCGGCGGCGTGCGCCTATTCGCTGCTTTGCAAGGTTTGCTGCGCGCGCTGATCGGCTTCAAATTCGGCTTGCTCGACGAATTTGCCGCCCGTTACCTTTTTATCACTCAGATGGCGACCTTTATCGAAGTAAAAATCGGCTTCCATGCGGTTATAGCAGCGCTGCCCGACGAGCATCTTGTGGGCAAAAAAGGTATCCGTTTTGGGGTTGCTGGCATCGCCATATTCAACCGTGAGATCGTTATTTGGATTGATGCGAACCTGAATCACCTCGCCACAGCGCTGACACTTCACATAGTAGTACAAGCCAATATCGCTGGGCGCGCCCTGAAACATACGCGCCATATTTTTCAATAGATTCATCGTTTCGCTCTCCTCAGAAGGTTAATACTTCGTCATCCGCCCGTGCAGCGATTTCCGAGGTGTGGTTCGCGGCCTCGGCACGCTGCGCCAGGAGTTTGCGCTCTGCCGCTTTGACGGTGTTGAGCGCCAACGTTGCACAGCGCAGCCGGTTGATCACCACTTCCCGCCCCAAGTCTTCGATAAACGCCTCATGATCCATCGCGGTGACTTCACTCAGCGACTTGCCGATGATCTGTTCACTCAGGATCGACGCCGACGCTTGGCTGATGGTGCAGCCTTCGCCCTCGAAACTGACATCCGCGATTCGATCCTCGCCGTCGAGTTTCAGATAGGCTGTGATGATGTCGCCACAGCCCGGATTGCCACCTTTGATCGTCACGGTTGCGTCATCCAGCGCGCCACGATGACGCGGGTGCTCATAGTGATCGAGAATATTGTCGATAAACGCCTGGCGGTCAAACATCGCTCGCCCTTCCTTCCGCTAGATTTACCTCACCCCCGGCCCCTCTCCGTCATCACGGAGAGGGGAGTCGCGTGCGTGCGCCTTACTTCTCGATCGGAGCGCCGACCAAGTTACCCCACTCCGTCCACGAGCCGTCGTAGTTGCGCACATTCGGATACCCCAGCAGATAATGCAGCACGAACCAAGTGTGGCTGCTGCGCTCACCAATGCGGCAGTAGGTGATCACGTTTTGATCGGGGTTGAGTCCCTCGCGGCCTTCATAGATGGCGCGCAAATCTTCCGCCGATTTGAACGTCCCATCCTCGTTGACGGCCTGCGCCCAGGGGACGCTCCGTGCGCCAGGGATGTGGCCGCCACGGAGCGCGCCCTCATTCGGATAGGCTTCCATGTGCAGCAGTTCGCCACTGAATTCTCTGGGGCTGCGCACGTCTACCAACGGCTGGCCGGTGCCGATATGCGCCATGACTTGATCGCGGAAGGCGCGAATTTTGTAATCGGCGCGTTCTGGCGCTTTATATTCGGTCGCAGTGTAGGTCGGCTTGTCTTTGGTAACGTCGCGCGCTTCGTCGATCCACTTTTTGCGCCCACCGTCCATGATCTTGGCATTGGTGTGGCCGAACAACTGAAACACCCAGAAGGCATACGTTGCCCACCAGTTGTTTTTGTCACCGTAAAAGACGACGGTCGTGTCATTGCCGATGCCATACTTCGACATGAGTGCGGCAAAGCTCTTGCGATCCAAATAATCGCGGCGGATTTTGTCGTTCAGGTCGCCCACCCAGTCGATCTGCACTGCGCCGGGGATGTGACCCTGGTCGTAGAGCATAATGTCCTCGTTCGATTCGACGATGCGAACGCCGGGATCGCTGAGGTGATCAGCGACCCACTCCGTCGTGACGAGGCTTTCGGGATGGGCATAGGCTTTTGTTTGAAGTTGCGGTTGAGCGGACATCAGAAAATTTCCTTCGTTGATCACAGATCATATCGAAACGCGGATACTTACGTTTGAAAAATGGTGCGCTGCAAATAATCATCAAGCGCCATGCCGGTTCGTATCGCCGTTTGCTCAACCATGTGTCACCTCCGACTTAGCCTGAGCGTTTTCTAGACTCGTGAGCCACTGTCGATAAAATGCCTGCTGATCATCGACCGTAGCGGGGATCACATCCGAGCCGCTATCAAAAATCGACACCAAATCAGCGTGCAGGGCGGATTTACCCAGAGTCAAGCGATAAGCTTGCTCGCCTGCGCCCATGCTCAAGGCCATACCTGAGAGGTAGACCGTGCGGCTTGCCCCGTAGCAGACCATCTGAATCTGCTGGTTTTCCAGTTTTCCGCGCAAGGCACACATCGCCGAGAAATAATCATCCGCATATTCCGTGATAGTGTTGCCGTCAAAGGCCAACGATAACCCAATCGGGTCTTCCCGAATCTCAAGTTCAGCGATTATGGCCGTATCATTCGGGAAGATCAGTTTCATCGCGTCAGGCCGTCACCGGAACTTCGGCGGCCAGCTTCGCCTGGATATGCTCGGCCAGCCGATCGCGCACGCCTGCAAATGGGATACGCTCCATAATTGGATCGAAGAAGCCGACCACCAACAGCCGTTCGGCGTCCTCGCGCGTCATCCCGCGACTCATCAGGTAGAAGACCGGCTCCTCCTCCAACTTGCCGACGGTGGCCGCGTGCGTGCAGCGCACATCGTTCGCCAAAATCTCCAGGCCGGGGATGCTATCGGCGCGCGCATGTTCGGACAGCAGCAGATTCCGATTGGCCTGGAAGCCATCAGTTTTCTGAGCATTCGGCAGCACACGGATCATGCCCTGCCACACACTGCGCGAGTCATGTTTGAGCGCGCCCTTGAACAGCAAATCGCTCGTGGTGTGCGGCGCGTTGTGATTCTGCTGGGTATCATGATCGAGCAACTGGTTGGTATCGCTGAAAAACAGCCCGCTCATGCGTGCCCATGCGCCTTCGCCATCGAGTTCGATCTCGGCGAAGTTTTTGGTCAGGCGGCTGCCCATCGTGCCCAAAATCCAATCGAGTTGACCATCGCGTCCGACGCGCGCGCGCTCGTGCCGGAAATCGTAAACGTTGCGTCCCCAATCTTGCAACGCCACATATTTCAAATTGGCGCGATCGCCGACGAGTAGTTCCGTCGCGCCGACAAATGCCGCATGGGATGCCACGTCGCTCGCCGACAAAAACTCGTTCAGATATGTGACCTGCGCACCTTCTTCGAGCACAACCAAAATGCGGCCGATCGTCAAGCCCGCACTTGTATTGTAGAAAACGCTGTGCAGCGGCAGTTCAACGACGCGCCCACGTGGAACGTACAGGAACACGCCATGCGTCCACAATGCAGCGTTCAGGGCGGCGAACTTCCCCTCGCTCGGCAGCACGGCTTTGGTCATCAGCGCCGGACGCACCAGCGATTCGTAATCGCGCGCGGCACTCGCCAGATCGGTGAAGATCACGCCTTGCGCGGTCAATGCGTCAGAGACTTCATGATGAACGACCGCCCCGTCCACGAAGGCGAGCAAACCGCCCTGCTGTTCGCCCACCAATGGCACGCGATTTTCCGCTGGAATGACCTCGAAACCGATGCCGCGCGGTTGCGTCAGCGTACCCGCCGCTACCCAGTCGATGGTGGTGTAGTCGGTGCGCCGCCATTCGTCCGTTTTGAGGCTGGGCATATCCATCTCGGCGTATGAATTCCAGGCGGCAAGCCGCGACTCACGTAGCCATTGCGGTTCGTGCTGTGCGGCGCTCAGTGTTTCGACATCGGTACGGGTGAGGATGGGCGCGCCAAGTTTTGCTGCGCGATTACGAAGAGTCACGAAAATTACCTCTTGCTACGTCGATCTAGATTCAGACTTATGGTGAAACCAATTCAAGCACGCCCATTCATCTCACCCCCGACCGCTCTCCGTACTCACAGAGAGGAAAGGTTTGGGCGGCTCAACGCCCCCTCGCTGTGGTTACGGAGAGGGGGTTGGGGGTGAGGTTCTTCAAATACTCTCATAATGATGAACGAACGTCTCGCTCACCAGTTCGGCCTCGCCCGGCAGCACTTTCGATTCCAGCCAGTTGTCACCCGCAAAGGCGCAAATGGCGGCCACGTCGTACCAAGTCGAGATCATCACAAACTCGTTCGGCGATTCTGGGCGTGGTTTGCCGACCAACAGCGACACCATGCCATGCTGCGCGTTCATGAAGGGAATCGCCGTTTCTTGGAGCAGCATCTCGTATTCCGCATGTTTGCCGGGGCGTACAAGGGCGCGAAAGATGCGAACGATCATGGCGATTCCCCTTTCAAAATTGCTCGCTCAATCACGGGCGTCTATTAGCCGACTGAACCTTCCATCTGCAACTGGATCAGACGGTGCAGTTCGATCGAATATTCGGCGGGCAGTTCTTTGGCGATCGGTTCGATGAAGCCGCTGACCACCATCGCGTTGGCCTGTTCAGCGCTGATACCGCGACTCATCAGATAGAACAGCATATCCTCGCCGACCTTCGTGACCGACGCCTCGTGGCCGATCGTCACGTCTTGCTCGTCGATTTCGATCGAGGGATACGTGTCGGTGCGGCTGTCTTCATCCATCAACAGCGCGTCGCACACCACGTTCGATTTGCTGTTGTAGGCGCCTTCGTGAACCTTGAGCAGTCCGCGATAGGTGGCGCGTCCGCCGTGCATACTAATCGACTTGCTGACGACCTGACTGCTGGTGTTCGGCGCGGCGTGGATGATTTTTCCGCCTGCGTCCTGGTGTTGACCTTTGCCCGCAAATGCCATCGACAGGATTTCGCCGTGCGCGCGCTCACCCATCAAATAGATAGCAGGATACTTCATTGTTAACCGCGAACCTAAATTCGCATCATGCCATTCCATCGTGGCGTCTTCGTAGGCGATAGCACGCTTGGTCACGAGGTTGTAGACGTTGGAACTCCAGTTTTGGATCGTCGTGTAGCGGGCGCGCGCACCCTTCTTAACGATGATCTCGACGACAGCGCTATGAAGGCTGTCAGAAGTATAACTGGGAGCGGTACAGCCTTCCACATAATGGACTTGCGCGCCTTCATCGACCAGAATCAGGGTGCGTTCGAACTGCCCCATGTTCTTGGTGTTGATGCGGAAATAGGCTTGCAGCGGCATCTCGACATTGACGCCCTTCGGCACGTAGATGAACGAGCCGCCCGACCACACCGCGCTGTTGAGCGCCGCGAACTTGTTATCCGTCGGCGGAATGATCGTGCCGAAGTATTCGCGGAACATCTCCGGGTAATCGCGGAGCGCGCTGTCGGTATCCGTAAAGATCACGCCCTTTTCTTGGAGGTCTTTGCGGATCGAGTGATACACGACCTCGGACTCGAATTGTGCGCCCGCGCCCGACAGAAACTTCTGCTCGGCTTCCGGGATACCCAGCCGATCGAACGTGTATTTCACATCGGCGGGCACATCATCCCACGACGTTTCGTTGCCACTGGTGGCTTTGACGTAGTAGAAGATGTCCTCGAAGTGAATGTCATTCAAGTGGCCGCCCCACTGTGGCATCGGCTTCTTGAAGAAGATGTCCAAGGCGCGCAGCCGGAATTCAGTCATCCAACCCGGCTCGTTTTTCATCTGCGAAATCTGTTCGACGATCTCGCGGTCGATTCCCTTGCGGCTCTTGAAGGCGTATTTATCCTCAGCCACGCTGAAACCGTACTTTTCTTCGTAACTATCTTTGAGATCGGCTAACTGCTGATTTTGCTCGATTTGCTCAGTCATCGTATATTCGCCTCTCTACGCTTTGGCGGGTGCGCCGTACTTTTCGGCCACCCAGTCATATCCGTTGTTTTGAATCTTATCAGACAGTTCGGGTCCACCGTTTTCGACGACCCGCCCCTCGAACATGATGTGAACGAACTGCGGTCTGATATAGCTGAGAAACTGCTCGTAATGGGTGATGATCAGCGCGCCCAGATTCGGGCCGATCAACTTGTTCACGCCATCGGCAACGATGCGCAAGGCGTCGATGTCCAACCCTGAGTCGGTCTCGTCGAGGATGGCGATCTTCGGATCGAGCGTCGCCATTTGCAGAATCTCGGCACGCTTCTTTTCACCGCCGCTGAAACCCTCGTTCAGATAGCGTCCGGCGAAGCTGGTATCCATTTTGAGCGCGTTCATTTTGGCGGTCAGCAGCTTCCGAAATTCGGGAATGCTGATGCCCTTATCTTTCGGATCAGCCTGTTTGCGGCGGGCATTGAGCGCTGTTCGCAAAAAGTTGGCGACCGTCACGCCCGGCACGGCCACCGGATATTGAAATGCCAGGAATAAACCAGCGCGGCTGCGTTCATCGGCTTCCATCGCCAGGATATTTTGACCCTCGAAGATAATCTCGCCCTCGGTCACATGGTAGCGTGGATGGCCGAGCAAGGTGTAGGCCAACGTGCTCTTGCCAGAGCCGTTGCGTCCCATCAAGGCATGAATCTCACCCTGGCGGACGGTTAGATCGACGCCTTTGAGGATCGGTTTGTCGTCCACGCTGGCGTGCAAATTGCGAATTTCGAGTACGGCAGGTGCATTCTCGGACATAGGATTCTGAACGGGTCCTTCCAACATGTAAGGGTGGCGGGGTTGCAGGTTAAACTAGGGTGAAGTATAACATTCACGGTACGATGTGTCAATAAACTAAATAAAAATAGTGAATATTGACTTTTGGCGGCGCATCGCTATAATTTTAGGCAGATTGAGGAACGTAATCTATGCACGACACGCGCCACGCCGTTATCGCTTTGATCCGTACCCAGCGGCAGGCCACCGTTGCCTCGCTGGCTGAGGCGCTCGATGTGTCGCCCATCACCATCCGTCATCACCTTGCCATGTTGCAGGGCGAGGGGCTGATCAACGTCGTGGCGGAACGCCATCATGTGGGTCGCCCGAAGCATATCTATACGTTGACAGAGGCGGCACAGCGCTATTTCCCGAATCAGTATCATGTGCTGACAGAGCGCCTACTCGATGAACTCAAGGCGCGTCTGCCAGCCGATCAGGTGGCACTGATTATCGACAGTTTGGCCGCAGGTGTGGCGGCACGCTATAACATTGGGCGTGTTGATGGCACGCTCGAAGATCGGTTGCATAATCTGGTCGAAGTATTGGGCACGGAAGGCTTCATGGCCGAGATCAAGCGCGTCGATGGGGCGCTCGTACTCACCGAGATGAACTGTCCGTATATGTATATTGGGCAACGCCACCCGGAGGTCTGCCGCATCGATCGGACGCTGATCGAGGAAATGCTGGACGATGTAGAAGTTGAGCAAACGTCGTGTATCTTGCACGGCGCGCCCTCGTGTGTATTCAATTTGAAAGAAAAGGCGGTTGGTTAAGAACATGACTGACAATACGATCAACGAAAATGTAAATGTAACAGAGAACGTCTCCGAATCACCCGAAACCCCTGTGACCTATGCTTCCCAGGAAGATCATGTCCGCGAGGCACTCCGCCAAGTCGTCGATCCCGAAATCGGCATGGACGTGGTGGCACTCGGCTTGATCCGCGAAATCGATCTGCACGCCGATCATGCACACATCGTGATGATCCTGACCACGCCATTCTGTCCCTATGGCCCGCAACTGATGGAGCAGACGCGCCGCTGCGTGCAGGAAGCCACGCAAGTACCCACGACGATCGAACTCGGCCTCGAAATGTGGGAGCCGACCATGATGGAAGATGGCGCGGGGCAAGACTGGGGCTTGTTCTACTAGGGCGTGTCTGCAAACCCCTCTATCCCCCGGCCCCTTTCCCCCACGCAAGCGGGGGGAAAGGGGAGTCAAGTCCCTCGCCCCGCCTGCGTGGGAGAGGGGTTGGGGAGAGGGGGCAGCCGCCCAAACACTTTGCAGACACACCCTAGAAAGGAACTGCACAATTGGTTGCCAATCAAATCACACAAGCGAGCGCCGCCGTGCTTCACCCAGCGACGCATATGGGTCTCGTCACGTTGGCCGTCGCGGATGTGGCGCGCTCGATCGCGTTTTATACCGATGTGCTCGGCATGAAGGTACTTGATCGCGGCGCAAATGAAAATGCTACGCTTGGCACGGCGACAAATCCGCTGCTGCATCTTAAACAAATTCCGAACGCGAAGCCGCAGCCCATGCGCACCACGGGACTATACCATGTGGCGATCCTCGTGCCGTCGCGTTCCGATCTGGGGCGCGTGCTTTTGAACCTGTCGCGCACCAAGTACCCGGTGCAGGGCTTTGGGGATCATTTGGTCAGCGAGGCGATTTATCTGGCCGATCCCGACGGCAATGGCCTCGAAATCTACCGCGATCGTCCACGTGATGAATGGAAGTGGGATGGTTCGCAGGTGCGGATGGCGACCGATCCGCTCGATCTGGATGGCATCATCGCCTCCGTACCCGATCCCGACGCACCATTCGCCGGGATGCCGGATGGTAC
>JBBRMW010000141.1:0-15260 GCA_038230635.1 Aggregatilineales bacterium
CCTGACTTTAGTGTGCTTGACCTCAAACTGTACTATCGCACCCGTCGTTACCCGCACGAAGTACTTAAATCCTTGCCCGATCCGCCCGCACCTGATTTTATTTCGCGCCTTGGCCAACGTTTATCCGCCCTCGGCGGCATTCGCCCGCCCTCTGATTTTGAAAATGCCGCATAATTGGCGAGGGTATTGAATAGAGGCATTGACCTTACGACAGGAATCAATCGATATGACGTACACATTGCCACCGTTGCCGCCCGAACTGGAACCCTTTCGCGCCCAAATCGAAGCATCGGTCAGACCTTACGTGAAAATCACGACGACCCTGAGCGATAGCACCTCGCCATTCGATAGCAAATTTGGCGGTTATCCCTATTTGCCACTCGATGTTCCGTACCCCAGGGATTTGACAGGCGCGCCAATGATGCTGCTGGCGCAGATCAACTTTGCCGAAGTGCCGCACATTGATCCTTATCCAGAGACGGGCATTTTGCAGTTTTATCTGACTCGAACCGAGTTGCTTTATTTTGGATGTGATTTTGATCATCCAGCTATTCAGATGGACTGGCGCGTTTTGTGGCACCCAGAAGTTATCAAAGATGAGACGAAAATAACGGTAGATTTTTCATTTCTACCTGACGATGCGGCGCTTCAAAACGACTCGCCATTGGTATTTGGCAAGAGCGATAAACGTGGGCAAGCGCTCCGGTTGTCATTTACACACGATCATCAGCCGATAACAGATATGGACTATCGTTTTGAATGGTTGTTATCCGGTGAAATCCAGGGAAATGGCTTTCTAGACGATTCAAGTAAGCGCAATTGGAAAACAGTGAGCTTATATCGTGATATTGTATTTTATGCAGATTCACACCAAATCGGCGGCTATCCAAATTTTAAGCAAACCGATCCACGTAAGTGGGACAAAGATCACATACGGATACCGCCAGATATCGAAAATCACTCGGCATTACTGCTACAAATAGCGTCCGACAACCAAAATATCATGTGGGGCGATGTGGGAATTGCCAACTTTTTCATCGATCGGGATGATCTTATCCGGCGCGATTTCAGTCGCGTTCTCTATAATTGGGATTGTTCCTGAAAATTGGTGACTGTTCAAAATTACGCCGTTTACGTAAAGACACGTCTGCGTTACGCGGCTTTCTGTTCCTAGCTGTGTACGGGGACGGGGTTGGGTGCTGCGACTTTGTAATCGCCCTGGGCGGGTCGAGGTCACCTTTGGTGAATCGCACCACATGCGCTAGACTCTCGTTTTAGTGTCCCTGGACGAGCAGTACAATTTCTATGGCAGCAGTCGAGACGAGCACGCCTGAAATCGGCGAATCCGCGCGCCCGGTGCAACCGCCGGGTTGGCGCTATATGCTGCGGCGTGTCCTGCGCAATTTGCTGCCACTGATCGGCACCGCGATCGTCGGTGTATTCCTGCTGATGGCGCTTATTGGCCCGTCGCTGACCAGTTACAGTTACGATCAAATCATCCCCACCGATCGCAAAGTGCCGCCCTCTGCCCAGCACCCTTTTGGTACGGATAACCTGGGGCGCGACGTGTTTACGCGCATCGTGACGGGCAGCCGCGATATTATGAGCTTGGCTGGGATCGGGACGTTGGTAGCCGTGATTCTCGGCACGCTCGTCGGGTTGATCGTAGGTTATGAAGGCGGCTGGATCGACGAACTGACGATGCGGCTGCTCGATAGTGTGCTGGCTTTACCCGCCGGATTGCTGGCGCTGCTGTTATTGGGAGCGGTCGGACCTTCGCGGGAGGGCGTGCTGTTGGTGATCGTGATTGTGTATATTCCGATCGTGGCGCGGGTGGTGCGCAGCGTCGTGCTCGACATCAAGACGCGCCCGTTCGTCGAAGCCGCACGGCTGCGCGGCGAAAAGCGTCCCTATATCTTGAGCCGCGAAATTTTGCCGAGCGTGCTGCCATCATTGGTCGTCGAGGCATCGCTGCGTTTTTCCTACGCGATCTTCCTCGTGGCAACGCTCGGTTATCTGGGCGTTGGGGTGCAGCCGCCCGCACCCGATTGGGGACTGATGGCCGCCGAAGCGGGCAGATATGCCTTCACCGCCCCCTGGATGCTGTTTTTTCCGTGCGCGGCGGTGGCGACCTTGATCGTCGCCGTAAACCTGATGTCCGACGGCCTCAACCACCTCCTGCAATCGAATCTGTCGCGTTGAGATGAGGATAAACCCAATGGTCACGAGTGCATCAACCGTTGAACTCACGCACTATATCGAATTTCGGCGTTTTGGCGCGCGCCCTCATCTGCGCGGGCGACGAATCCCAGTTGCGGTGATTGCATCTGCGGCCCGCGACAATCCTGTCATCGGGATCGAAGGCTTGCAGATTGCCTACGATCTGAGTGAGATCGAAGTCTTGGCGGCTCTGCTCTATTACGAGCAGCATCAGGAAGAAATCGACGCTCAGGAAGCTGCTGTCAACGCTGAGTATCAACAATTCTCAGCATGATTCGCTTTACAAAGCCTATTTGCATCATGACATTCCTCTACTTGCGGGAGAGGGGCGGGGGTGAGGGCTTTTCGAGCGTGAGCTTTTTATTCACCAACTGAGGCGTTAACGGTTCATGTCATCTACTGGGTCATCTGCTGAATCTATCGAAACCCGCGAAAGCGCCGTGTTGGGCGCGCCGATCCTGTCGCTGGAGCATGTGACGATCTCATACGAGATCGAGGGTGTCTGGTTCGATGTGGTGCGCGATGTGTCAATCCCGATTGCGGCGCGCCAAGTCTACGGCTTGGTCGGCGAATCAGGATCGGGCAAGAGTACGTTGGCGCTCGCTGCCATGCGTTTTCTGGCCGATAACGGACGAGTCAGTGGCGGTAAAATTACGCTGAATGGTCAGAATCTGCTCGACAAATCGACCGCGGAGATGCGCCATATCTGGGGATCGCAGATGGCGCTGGTGCCACAAGACCCCGGTACGGCGCTCAATCCGTCGATCCGCATTGGCGAGCAGGTCGCGGAAATCGTAACACAGCACGACGGCCTCTCACGACGCGAGGCCCGCGCGCGCGCCATCGATCTGCTGCGCGGGGTGCGCATCGCCGATGCCGAGCGGGTGGCGACGCGCTATCCGCACCAACTGAGCGGCGGAATGCAGCAGCGCGTCTTGATCGCAATGGCGCTCAGCACGCGACCGGGCGTCCTGATCCTGGACGAGCCGACCACCAACCTCGATGTGACCACCGAGGCCGTCGTGCTCGATCTATTCCGCGACCTGATTGCGGAGAACGGCGCGGCCACGCTCTACGTCACGCACAATTTGGGTGTCGTCGCTCAGATTTGCCAGCGGGTAGCGGTGCTCTACGCGGGCGAGGTGATGGAAGACGCCGCCGTCGGCGATCTGTTCGCCATGCCGCTGCACCCGTATACGCTCGGCTTGCTCAGTGCATTGCCCCGACTCAACGGCGGGCAGCGCGGACAGGGGCTGCGCTCGATTCGCGGGACGCTCCCGTCGCGCCGGAATTTGCCGACGGGCTGCATTTTTGCGCCGCGCTGCCCGCTCGCCATCGAGATTTGCCGCCATGTCAAGCCGCCGCTTGAAAGCGCTGCACCTGGACACGCCGTCAGTTGCCACCGCTGGCCGGAGATCAAAGACGGCTCGGTGATTATGCCCGAAGAGCCAAACGAGGTGGTCGCCGCCTTTCACTCGTCGGCGCGCGGATCGACGAACGAATCGCGCGGCAATCGCCCGGTGCTCAGCTTGCAGGTCGTTACGAAGCGCTTTCAGGTGGGCGACATCCTCAAAACGCTCAAAAACGTGATCCAACGTCAGCCACAGCAGAGTGTCCACGCTGTCGATGGTATTTCGTTCGAGTTGCAGCGCGGCCAGATCATCGGCTTGGTCGGCGAATCGGGATCAGGCAAAACGACGTTGGCGCGCGTGATCGTCGGCCTGATCAACCGCGATGGCGGCAAAATCGATCTGCTCGATGCGGACATCGCGCCCAGCGTCGGCAATCGCTCCGAGCGGATGATGCAGCAGTTGCAAATGGTCTTCCAGAATCCCGAAGGCTCGCTGAACCCGTATCAATCGGTGGGGGAGGTGCTGCGCCGCCCTCTTATCACGCTGCTGCACTACAACCGGGCGCAGGCTGACGCCCGCGTCAAGGAACTGCTCAATGCCGTCCACTTGCCGCTCGACTATGCCGATCGGATGCCCGGCGAACTGAGCGGCGGCGAAAAGCAGCGCGTGGCGATCGCGCGCGCCTTTGCCAGCGAGCCGGAAGTGGTAGTGCTCGATGAGGCCGTGAGCGCCCTTGATGTGTCGATTCAGGCGGCGATTCTCAACTTACTCTCAGAACTGAACATCGCGGAGCACACCTCCTATGTGTTCATCTCGCACGATCTGGCCGTCGTCAGTTATCTGGCCGATGTGATTATCGTGATGTACCTCGGCATGTTGATGGAGATCGTGCCGCGCGCCTATCTGCTTCAAGCGCCGCTGCATCCGTACACCGAGGCGTTGCTGTCGGCGATCCCGCTGCCTGATCCCGAATCGCGCCGCGAGCGAATCCGGCTGGAGAGCGACATTCCGAGTCCAGTGGATGTGCCGACGGGCTGCCCATTCCACACGCGCTGCCCGCGTAAATTGGGTGCGATCTGCGAGACGGAGACCCCGCCCTGGCGCGACGCGGGCGATGGTCACAAAATCTTCTGCCACATACCGCTGCCGGATTTGATCGCCATGCAGGGCGAGTCGCTGGCGGCGCTAACGCCATCTTAAACGGACAACAATGCACATTCAGTCGTGAGCGGCTGACGCTATTTGAGAAGGATTTGATCCGCGATGTTATCTTATATCCTGCGCCGCCTGGGCTTCGTGATCATCACGCTGTTGATCACCTCGGTGATCATCTTCACGATCTCGCAGCTTTTGCCCGGCGACATCGCACGTATTCGCTTAGGGCGCGAAGCCAGTGATGAGGCGGTCAATGCCTTGCGCGTCACGCTCGGCTTGAACGACCCTGCACCAGTACGCTATTTTCGCTGGTTGAGCGGTTTCGTGCGCGGCGATTGGGGCGTCTCGTACACCGATAACACCGCGATTTTTCCAAAGGTGATCGATCGGCTCACGAAATCCATGTGGCTGGCATTGGTAACTTTGATCATGGCGGTTCCGCTGTCGATCGTATTAGGTGTGATCGCCGGATTGAACGCCAACAAGCCGATCGACGGCGTGATCTCTGTGACCAGCTTGGCGCTCATCGGATTCCCGGAGTTCGTCAGCGGGATCGTGCTGATCAGTATTTTTTCGTATCAACTGCACTGGTTCCCGGCCAGTTCCTCGATTCCGCCGAATATCACCTTCGGCGAGGCGCTGCGATCGTTGATTCTGCCCGCGATCACGGCGACGTTGGTTTTGCTGGCCTATGTGATCCGGCTGACGCGCGCGGGGGTGATCGAAGTGCTCAAAAAGGGATATGTGCGCACTGCCGTGCTCAAAGGGCTGCCGTGGCGCAAAGTGATCACCAGCCATGTCTTGCGTAATGCGCTGCTGCCGACAGTCACGGTCTTGGCGATCAGTTTCGGCTGGCTGATCAGTGGACTGGTGGTGATCGAAAACGTGTTCAACTATCCCGGTTTGGGACAACTGATGCTTTTTGCGATCAGCCGCCGCGATCTCGATCTGATGCAGGCGATTGCGATGGTCACGGTGACGGTCTACACACTGGCGAATTTGATCGCCGATCTGCTGTATGCGTACCTGAATCCGCGCATCCGCTTTGAATAATCCGTCGCCCCCTTGCCGTAATCACGACGAGGAGTGGGGGTTGAGGTTCTGCACCTTTTGCCGCGCTTCCCATTCGGGGCGCAAAATGCCCATCATGACCATATCGACATACGCGCCGTCATAATATGCTGCTTGACGTTGACGCCCTTCCTCGACGAAACCGCAGGCGAGATATGAGCGAATGGCGCGCTCATTGGTCGCCAACGTATCGAGCCAGATGCGCCGAAAGTTTTGGATACGGAAGCACCAATCCAAGAACAGGGTGAGTGCCTCACGCCCGTAACCTTTGCCGAGATAATCCGCGTCATAGATACCGATCCCGAACGCGGCCACGCCCTCCCCTCGATGAATGTGATGCAGACCGATCTCGCCCACGATTTTGCCCTCGGTTTCGATCGCCATCCAGTTGTGCTCGCCCTTTTCGAGATTTTTGTCGAATTCTTTTTCAAACTGCGCGAAGGGAACAGGCTGCCAGCTTCCATAAGCAAGCTGCATCAGTTCGACATTATTTTTCAAATCGCAGATTCGCCGCAGGTCTTCGCGCTCGATTGGTCGCAGCGTGATTCGTTCGCCTCTGAGCATGTCATCCTCACATTCTTGATTGATTGAAATTTTACTCGCATAACAGCATATCCGTCACGTAGAAAATGTGTAGCGATCCCATAAAAACACGCTCCCATGTTCGCACAGAAATTCAAAACTGTGTACACTGAACTTGGTCAATTTGCCAATTCAGAGCAAAGGAATTTTAACGATGCTTACCCGGCCACAGTTACTCCCAACTTCGGCGCACGATGAGACGTTCGCGGGTTTCACCTATCACCTCGATGGCGAACTCGTCCCGGTGCTGACCGTCGAGATCAAGCAGGGTCAATCAGTGTATTTCGAGCACCACATCTTCCTGTGGAAAACGCCGACCGTCAACGTGGGTATCAAAGCCATGAAGGGCGCGCTCAAGCGCATGATGGCAGGCATCCAAATCTTCGTGACCGAGGCGACGGGCAGCGGCCAGATCGCTTTCAGTCGTGACGGCGTGGGGCATATCGTGCCGATCCATATCAAGCAGGGTGAAGAATTGCACGTCCGCGAACACCAATTCCTGGCCGCTACGCAGAGCGTCGATTACACGTTCGAGCGCGTCAAGGGCATCTCAAACATGTTGATGGGTGGCAGCGGCTTTTTCATCGATAAGTTTCACGGCCATCAAGGTGAGGGCGTTCTGTGGCTGCACGGCTATGGCAACGTTTTTGAGAAGGTGCTCGCACCGGGTGAGCAGATCGATGTCGAGCCGGGTGGCTGGCTCTACAAGGACATTTCCGTCAAGATGGATACCGTCACCAACCGCCTGAGCATGGGCATGTTCGCGGGCGGCGTCAGCTTCATCATGAACCGTTTCACCGGACCGGGGCGTGTCGGAATCCAGTCGATGTACCTGACGCTCGAAACTGGCGATAACTAAACCGTATCAGGGCGAAGATTTTCGGACACGGCAGGGCGCGTTCCTACGAGAAACGATAACTTCGTAGGGACGACGGCCTGCTGCGTCCGTCTTGTTACGCATTGCACAATCGCCGCGTCACCACTACAATTTCCGGGCAGATGCCGGAAACAGCGAAGGGTCGCATCATGCGCAGCGAAAATGTATCGCGTACAGTGCGCCGAGCACTGGCGAGTCTCTGCTTCGTCGGCGTGCTCGCCGCGTGCAGTGCCCTCGGATCGGTGACGCCCACCCCTGTCGAAGGCGTCCAGGCGATCGAGCCACCGATCGGTTTGGCCGCCAATGTGACGCTCACCGATCAGACGAACATGCCGTTTCAATTCGGCGTGCTTAAGGGCAAAATCGTGCTGCTGACGTTCGGCTATACGCACTGCCCGGATGTGTGTCTGCTCAATCTGGCGACGTTTCGCGCCGTCAAGCAGTTACTCGCTGGCGATGCGGACCGCGCTGCCTTCGCCTTCATCAGTGTCGATGGCGTGCGCGATACCCCTGCCGCCCTGGCGAGTTACATGAACCAGTTTGATCCCTCGTTCGTGGGTTTGAGTGCCGATGATGCGACGCTCCGTAAGCTGGGCGCGCCGTTTGGTTTGGCGTTTTTCGCGGATACGCCGGTGCCTGGTCACACTGATTACGCGGTGACGCATACCGCCGCCTCGTATTTGCTCGATGGACAGGGACGTTTGCGGCGCGTTTACGCTTATCAAACCACCGCCGAAACGATAGCTGCCGATATGCGCGGGGTGCTCGCGGCGGGGTAGGGTCAGGGAGTCGTGCTGGGCGGCGGAAGTGGCTGCACGGTGCGCCCAGCACCCAATTCGCGGGCGGGAATTACGGTGTCGCCGCTGACACGCTCCATGTTTGCCAGGTCGATGTATGCCTGACGCATGATGGGGTTATACCCCGGCGTGGCGACCGACCACCAATACTGCTCGTCGTTTTCCGTCCAGGTAGGATCGGGTAGATAGATCGTTGTCATCAAGCCCATCCAGGGTCGCCAGTGAGCCGCCGCATAGCGATAAGCGCCTACCAGATATGCGGCCTGCTGGGCTTCCGTGACAGCGAACCACGCATAATCGGGGTGTACTTTGTCGAGCGTCCAGCCCATTTCGAGAATCGCGGCCTGTTTCGCGCCGTCGCCCCGCGCCACCTGGATCGCGCGCATATCCTCAACATGGCGGAAGACCTGCCAACGCTGCCCATCCACCGAGGCGTCACCTGGATCGGTTTCGGGCGGCGATTTGTAGCCCGGCGCGTTCAAACCGAGCACATCATACACACCCGATAATCCCGCATCGTACAGCGCATTCAGATAGACATCATCAGGAATGGCCGTCGTGCTGAGCGTACCCGTCGGGGCGAGTCCTGCCGAAATTATAATCGCGCTCGGATCGGCGGCCTTGATGGCGGTAT
This sequence comes from Aggregatilineales bacterium, assembly GCA_038230635.1. Lineage (GTDB taxonomy): Bacteria > Chloroflexota > Anaerolineae > Aggregatilineales > UBA2796 > JBBRMW01. Next base: position 8,689 of record JBBRMW010000141.1, read on the forward strand.
AGCATGTCCGCAGGAGTTGAACGTAGCCGCGCGCATCGGGTGTGCGCCCGAACCATTCGCGCGCCAGATTTGGCTCGTTCCAGATTTGATAGCCCGCGATTTTTCCCACGTAGCGCGCCGCCAGATCGTGGCAAAATGAACCCCACGCCGTCAGATCGAGGGGCATGTTCGGATCAGTTTTGCCTGCCCACTGGGGGGGCGAATCGACGCGCGCGATCAGTTTGAGACCACGATACGCGATCTCGCTGACAACCGCATCGGCGTGCGACCAATCATAGGCCAGTTTCGGATCGGGCTGGATGTTGCCCCACGCGAAAATCTGTTTAACATAGCCGAAGTTCATCAACCGCACATGTTCCAGATCGAGCGTGCGCGTTGTTGGATTCCACCACAAAAATGCCTGGATGCCATAGCTGAGCGAAGGGTAGGACGTTTTCGTGACGAGCGCTGCGCCCAAATCTGGCGGGCGGGCCGCTGGTGTCACGGCGCAGCCGGCCATGCACAGGGCGAGCAGCACAGACAGGAGTTTCACCTGGGACTGAGAGGCTTGTCGAGCACGAAGAGCGAACTTACTTGCCATACTTAGGGTCACAATGCTTCGGGATAGGAAACGTGGAAGATCAGCATGTAGTTATCCTACCCTTATGAAGAACAGTTAATCCGTTCTGAACCATTAAAATCGCTCTACAAGCAACGATCAGGACTGGACAAGCCTTGAAGCCACCGGGCTTTTGCACTCAAATTTTCGATTGCAGGATTAGGGGGTGGGTGCTCACCCGATCTGAGCCGCCGCGATCGGGGTTGTTGTGGGCTGCGAACTACCACCCGTCGGCTCGATGCTGATCGCCACCTGCTGATAGGTTGCGATCGGTACTTTGAGGTGCAGCAAAACCTGAGTGGACGCGCTCACCGGATCGTAGACGCCCGCCCCAATCGGCGCATTTGAATCGATCAGCCACAACTGGTATTGTTTGCCAGCGGGCAAAGGTGGCATCGCTTCCATCGTAATGACCATATCGGAGTCCTGGGCGCTCTTCATGTAAACGACAACCTGCGCTGTCACATTCGGATCGTTAAACGCCAGCGCTTTATGTTGCGCCGCTGGATCGTGCATGATGGCCGCGATTTGCGCTTGTTCCGATTGGCGCGATTGATTCTGGATGAAGGTCACTGCACCGACCGCGAGCACTATCAGGGCGGCGGCCAATGTCAGCGGCAGCCATAATTGACGGCGCAGACCAATGACCCGCGCGCTTCCGACGGTCAGCGGCACTTGCGTGGGTGATGGTTCAGCCAAGCGCGCGGATTCTTCGGCATCTTGGGTGGCCGCATCGTGCGTGACCGCATCGCCCTTGATCTCGGATAAGAGGCGTGCCTTGAAATCGGCGGCTAGGTGGGTGGGCGCGCGTCGTGCGGGGACGATCAGCGCCAGCGCGTCGAGCATCGCCGTATAGTCGCGCAAGTGCAGGCGCGCTTCGGCGGAACGCGCCAACAGGCCATCGACTTCGGCGCGCTCAACGGGCGAGAGCGTATCGAGTGCGTAATCGGGGATCAGTTCAAGCAGTGATGTGTCGTTCATCGCGTTCTTAGTGACTTGTCTTCATGATCGATACGTTAAATCGATCCCGATCAGATGTAGGTAGCCGCTTTGTTATAAAATCGATACTTTGCGTGCTCATTTACGGCTTGGTCCAGGCATCCTTGAGCTTTTGCATCCCGATCCGCATCCGCGTTTTGACCGTACCCAGCGGCAGTTTCAAATAATCGGCGATCTCCGACTGCGACATGCCGCCAAAATAGCTCAGGCGGAGCGCCAGCGCCTGTTCGGGCGGCAGTTCTTCGAGCACCAGCCGCAGATTTTGCGCACGTTCGCGGTCAGCCCATGTTTCGGGCACGGGCAGCGATCGCGTTTCTTCGGCGGCTTCGAGCGAGTCGTCCAGCCCAGATTGGCGCGTGCGCAGGCGCAGGTGATCGATGGCCGTGTTGCGGGCGATGCGTGCCAGCCAACTGATCAGCGACCCGCGCCCCGCCTCGAAGCTGGCCGCGCTCTGCCAGACCTTCAAAAACGCATCCTGGGTGGCTTCTTCGGCGGCGGTCTGCTCGTTCAGAACGCGATATACGATGCTGAACACCAGATCGACGTACCGTTGATGCAGCAGCAGCATGGCATCCTGGTCGTGCGACTGGATGCGCGTCATAAGTTGTGAGTCGTCCATGACACCGATCAAGGGTTCAGTTGCCCTGCCTTGCCCGCACGTTTACGGGCCGAGTCGCCAAAACCAATTGCGCGGCGCGGCAGCATATCGTCGCCAGCGGCCATCTGGTTGCTCAGACTATCGACGGACTGCTCCAACACAGCCAGCGAGACGAGGGTATCGCGGTTGTGAGCGGCCAGCATCCGCGCATACAAGGCCACCTCCCGCACGAACGCGCCCGTCTGTCCGATGAGGGCAGGCACCACGCGCCGATGCGAATCTTGCCACTGAGATCCCAGGTCACGGATCAGCATATCGGCGGCTTGCTCGGCATCCTGGAGCGTCGGAATGACCAGAATGCGATCCATGCGACCGGGTCGTTTGGCGATCCGCTCATCGATCACTTCCGGGTAGTTGGTGGTCGCCAGCAGCAGCGCACCGCGCGGGTTATTGGGCGATTCCAGGCCGTCGAGGACATTCAAAATTTGCGCTTTGTCGTCCTTGCGCAAGTATACATCAATCTCCTCGACAATCATCAATACCGGGAAATTGGCGTTGGCGACAACGTTGAGCGCATGATGAATCTTGTGGAACGACGCGCCATCTTCGTCCGCGCCGGAAACATAGACGACCACGCGCTTTTGCTGGATCGCCAGCCGTGCCAGTGCCGCGCACAGCATCGTCTTTCCCGTGCCCGGTGGCCCGACCAGCAGAAGTTTGCGGAATGGCGCGAGGTTCAACTGGCGATAAATCTCCACGCCATCGGTGAAGAACGCCTCCATGTCGTCGCGCAGATCGTTTTTGAGTGCGGCGGGCAGGATTACATCGTTCCAGGCGACCGTCGGCTTGAAATAGGCATTGGTGCCGCCGATGATAAACACGTCCTGACGGCGCTCCAAATAGCGCACCGCGTTATTGCAGATCACCTCGAAGGCCGCCCAAGTTTCCAGATGCGCCGGATCAATCAGAACGAGCGCAATTACGCTGGTGTCTTCGTCGCGGTAGTGCGAGCTGACATACACCGCATGGAACGGACCCGACCCGCCCTCGAACGTAAAATGAAACGCGCCGACAGATTCGGCCAGGATCGGGACGCGGCTGGGCACGCGGTAATCGCTGATCGGCATGACGAACGGGCAATCGAGCGCCTGCACGGTTGCAAAGCGTGCTTTGCCCTTCAAACGGCGGCCAGCTTTCAGGCGTGTGCGAGCGAGATGATTGGCGCAATTTTCGGATGCCCACAAAGCCGTCGGTGTTTCGCCTAACTCGTGTGTACGCCAATATTCGCGCGCCCAGAGCACCAGCCGTTCGTAGCGCAGGCTGAGCGGCGCCCCGCTGTCTCCTGCGGTATCATCGGGTGGCAGTGTAAGCTCGGTGAGGATGGCGGTATCGTGGGCGACTGACCGTATTTTCTTCATGCGAACAAGTATATCACAGGGCGTGCGATCACTGCCCGTCCAACGCTCAGGTAAATCGCATCAACGTTCATGGAATCGGCCTCGCGCGTCCGTCCGCATCTTCCAATCCCCGCGAAATACGCTATCATTAGCAGCATTCTCAACCGTCCATTCGCACAAGGTATCCTTACAATATGCGCGTTCCTTTATCGTGGTTGAAAGACTACGTAGATATTCCGATCTCAGCAGAACTGCTGGCCGAACGGTTGACATTGGCGGGCCTCGAAGTCGGCGCGATCGAATATATTGGTGTCCCGCAGGGTGCGCCGCCGCCCGGCCTGATCGTCCCACCCTCCGATCACCTTATTTGGGCGCGCGACAAGATCGTGCTCGGCGCGATCCACGAGGTCAAGCCGCACCCCAACGCCGATAAACTCGTGCTGGCGATGGTCGATTACGGCGCGCCCCAATTAGAGCAGGTCGTCACGGGTGCGCCAAATCTGTACCCATTTCTCGGCAAAGGTGTGCTCAATCCGCCGCTGTTTACGGCGTTGGCGCTTGAAGGTGCGGAAGTCTTCGATGGTCACGCCGACGTGCCGACGCGCATGATCCTCAAAGAGAAGCCTCTGCGCGGGATTCCGAACCGGTCGATGGTGTGCAGCGAGAAGGAACTCGGTCTCAGCGGCGAGCACGAAGGCATCATCCTCATGGGCGATCCCGGCCACAAACCGGGCACGCCGTTCGCCGACGTGTTGGGCGACGTGATCTTCGACATCGAACTGACGCCGAACTTCGCGCGCGCTTATAGTATCGTCGGCGTGGCGCGTGAGGTGGCGGCGCTGACGGGCGGTACGTTGCGCGAGCCGTCGTATGCGGTAGAGCAGACCGGCGCATCGATCAACGGTCAGGCCACGATCGAGATTCGCGCGCCCGAACTCAACCCACGCTTCACGCTGCTGTTGATCCGTGATGTTGCCCTCAAGCCGTCGCCGGAGTGGATGCAGCGCCGTTTGATCGCGGTTGGCGAGCATCCGATCAACAACATCGTCGATATTACGAACTATGTCATGATCGAAACCGGGCAGCCGCTCCACGCCTACGATTACGAGGTGCTATTGGCGCGTGCGGGCGGCAAATCGCCGATCACGATCATCACGCGCACGGCAGAAGCGGGTGAGAAACTGGTCACGCTCGATGGCGAAACGCACACACTCGAAGATTTCAACGAACTGGTGTGCGATGCGGCAGGCATTCTGGGCTTGGCGGCGATCAAAGGTGGCGACGAAAGCAAGATCATGCCGACGACGCGCCATGTCCTGCTGGAAGCCGCCAACTGGAACTACATCAACATCCGCAAGACGATGACCACCCAAAAGATGGCGAGTGAGGCGGGCTTGCGTTTCAGTCGTGGTGTCCATCCGGCGATGGCTGAGCGCGGGGTGCGGCGCGCGGCGGAACTCATGCGCACGTTGGGCGATGGCGCCATCGCGGCGGACATGCTCGATGTCTATCCACTGGCCGCGCCGCCCGTTCACGTTGACCTGCCGTTGGCGCAGATTGAGCGGTTGATCGGTGTGAAGATCGCCGCCGAAGAAGCCGCCGATATTCTGACGCGCCTGCAATTCAAAGTACGTATCAAGGGGGGGGCTGACGGTGGTCTATTGGCCGTCGAAGTGCCCGATCATCGCACCGATATTGGCACAGGCGACGTGGGTATCGCCGACTTGTGCGAAGAAATCGCGCGCATCTATGGCTACGATCGGATGCCGAATACGCAGATCGATGATCGGATGCCCGCCCAGCAAAATAACGACTCTTTGAGCCGCGAAGAACTCGTCCGCGATCTCTTGGCTGCGCTGGGGCTGCATGAGGCGATCAACTATCGGCTGACCACCGCCGACGCCGAGTCGCGCCTGAACGCGCCGAATCTGCCACCCGCGCTGCCCGATGCCGCCTATGTGACGCTCGCCAACCCGATCAGCCTGGAGCGCGTCGTCCTGCGCCATACGCTGCTCAACGGTCTACTCGAAAACGTGGCCGCCAACCAGCATCACGCGCGGACGCAAAAACTATTCGAGATCGGTGCGATCTTCTTGCCCAATGCGGATCAACTTTTGCCCGATGAGCCTCGCCGCCTCGCCATCGCCATCAGCGGCGCGCACACACCAGCCACTTGGTCGGATGGTGCGCAGGCCGTAAACGACAGCACCCCCGTCAGCTTTTTCGATCTGAAAGGGATTATCGAGACGCTGCTGGCTGGCTTGCACGTCACGAATGCGACCTTCGCGGCGGCGGTACATGGCGCATTCCATCCAGGTCGGAGCGCGGTGCTGCTGCTCGGCAAACGGCAAGTCGGCGTGCTCGGCGAACTGCACCCGCTCGTCGGTGAGCGCTACGATTTGACCAGTCCAGTATTCGCCGCCGAGATCGATTTGGAAGCGCTGCTTGGTGCGCTGCGGGCCGATTTCAAGATTACGCCCGTGCCGACGCAGCCCGCGATCTTCCAAGACATCGCGCTGATCGTCGATGATAAAACGCCCGCTGCCGAAGTCGCGCGCGTGATCCAAACGGCGGGCGGCGATCTGCTGCGGGCGGCGCGTCTGTTCGACGTGTATCGCGGCGAGTCGATCCCAGCAGGCAAAAAGAGTCTGGCCTATGCGCTGACGTACATGACTGACGATCGCACGCTGACCGACAAAGAGGTGGCGAAAGTACACAGCGCGATCGTCAAAGCCGTTGAGCGTGAACTCGACGCAAAACTGCGCGGGTAATGGTCAAACCAATCAAAGGCCACGTATGTCTAGGTTTGCCTTCCGACTCCCCCTCTCCGTGATTACCTGGGGGCGGACATGTTTTTAGGTAAAACGAAAATCAGCAAAAAAGACGATTCCGCAAAACCTGGAAAAGTCTTCGAGCTGTTCGCACAGGAAATCCAAGCCTTCCCGAAACAGGCTAAAGAAGCGTTCGGGGATAGCTTTCA
>JBBRMW010000142.1:0-15190 GCA_038230635.1 Aggregatilineales bacterium
CCACTATGCGCACGTCGATTGCCCCGGCCACCGTGACTACATCAAGAACATGATCACGGGTGCGGCGCAAATGGACGGCGCGATCCTGGTCGTGAGCGCGCCTGATGGCCCGATGCCGCAAACGCGCGAGCACGTCCTGTTGGCGCGTCAGGTGGAAGTCCCGGCGATGGTCGTCTTCCTGAACAAGATCGACCAGATGGATGACCCGGAACTGCTCGAACTGGTCGAGTTGGAACTGTCGGAACTGCTGGAAAGCTACAACTTCCACGATACCCCGGTCATTCGTGGGACGGCGTTGGGTGTGCTCGAAAGCACCAGCACCGACCCGAACGCGCCAGAATATGCGTGCATCTGGAAGCTGATGGAGACGGTCGATAGCTTCATCCCGACGCCCAAGCGCGACCTCGACAAGCCGTTCCTGATGCCCGTCGAAGACGTGTTCAGCATCAAGGGACGCGGTACGGTCGTGACGGGTCGTGCTGAGCGCGGCACGATGCAGAAGGGCGCGGAAGTCGAGATCATCGGCCTGCGCGACGAGTCGTTCAAGACGATCGTGACGGGCATCGAGATGTTCCACCGCGAACTCGATCAGGTGCAAGCGGGCGACAACGCGGGCGTGCTGCTGCGTGGTTTGCAGCGTGAGGACCTGGAGCGCGGCATGGTGCTCGCCAAGCCCGGTTCGATCAAGCCGCACAAGAAGTTCAAGTGCGAAGTGTACGTGCTGAAGAAGGAAGAGGGCGGACGCCACAAAGCGTTCTTCCCCGGCTACCGTCCCCAGTTCTACATCCGCACGATGGACGTGACGGGCACGATCACGCTGCCGGAAGGCGTCGAGATGGTCATGCCCGGCGACAACGTGAACATGGACGTTGAGTTGATCATGCCGGTCGCGCTCGAAAAGGGTTCGCACTTCGCCATCCGCGAAGGCGGCCTGACCGTCGGCGCGGGCGTCATCACCGAGATTTCGGACTAAGACGCACGCCAGAGGCATTTGGCAGTAGAACATGAGGGGGCGGTCAGCCAACCGCCCCTTCATAGTCTCTAAAGGCCAAACTCACCGCCTCAGCGTCGCCTGAATAAAGGGTGCAATAAACAGAATGGCAAATCAAAAAATCCGTATCCGCCTCAAAGCCTATGATCATCGCGTGCTTGATCAATCGGCACAGCGCATCGTCGAAACGGCGGAGCGCACCGGGGCGCGCGTGCTCGGCCCCATACCGCTGCCCACGCTCATCGAAAAGTTCACGGTGCTCCGCTCACCGTACATCGACAAGAACTCGCAGGAGCACTTCGAGATTCGGACACACAAACGCTTGATCGATGTGTTGAATCCCGACAGCAAGACGATCGACACACTCATGCGGCTGAACTTGCCCGCTGGTGTGGACATCGAAATCAAGATATAGCGATCAGGCGTAATTACGACAGGATGATGCGAGTCGTCCGGGTTTAGTAACATACGGCTCGGCAGTCCTATGGAGGGTGTTGTGAAGGGTATCATCGGAAAAAAGGTCGGCATGACCCAGGTTTTCGACGCGCAGGGCAAGGTCACACCAGTAACGGTGATTCAGGCCGGGCCATGCTTCGTCACGCAGGTTCGTAGCGCGGAGCGCGATGGCTATGTGGCCGTCCAGCTTGGTTACGAGGAAGTGCCGACGTACACACACAAAGACGCAAAGGGTCAGGAAGAACTGCGCTCGAAGAAAATCTCGAAGGGCGAGTTCGGACACTTGCAGCGCAAGAATTTGCCTGCGCTGCGCCATTTGCGCGAATTCCGCGTGACCAGCGCGGATGTCAAAGAAGGCGATCGGCTGACCGTTGACGTTTTCACCACGGGTGATCATGTCGATGTCGTCGGCATCAGCAAAGGTCACGGCTTCGCGGGCGGCATCAAGCGCCACCATTTCAACCGCCAGCCGACCACGCACGGCGCATCGGATCGCACCCGCTCGTCGGGTTCGTCGGGTGCGACCAGTTCGCAGGCGCGCGTGTTCAAAGGGACGCGCCGTCCGGGACACATGGGCGTCGATCGTGTGACCGCCCAAAATCTTGAGGTCGTCGTGATCGACGCCGAACATCACTTGATCGCCGTCAAGGGATCGGTGCCGGGCGCGAAAAATGGCCTCGTGATCGTTAAACAGTCCGTCAAGGCGCGCTAGTCGCCCAGCCAGCAAAGGAAAGTAATCATGCAAGTTCCAGTTCGGAACATGGCTGGCGAGCAGGTCTCAACCGTCGAACTGCCAGCCGAAATATTCGAGTCGAAGATCAACACCGGCCTGATGTGGCAGTATCTGCGGATGCAGCTTGACAACGCGCGCCAGGGTACGGCCAAAGTCAAAACGCGCAGCGAAGTCAATCGCACGCACGCCAAGTGGTATCGGCAAAAAGGCACCGGGCGCGCCCGTCACGGCAGCCGCAACGCCCCAATTTTCGTGGGCGGTGGTCGCACGTTTGGCCCCAAGCCCCACAAGTACACCAAGCATATGCCGCAGAAGATGCGTCATGCCGCCCTGCGCAGCACCTTGTCGGCCTGCCTGCGCGATGGTCAACTGGTGTTCATCAGCGACCTGACCACCGAAACGCCCAAGACCAAGGCGGTTGCCAGTATCGTCGAGGCGCTGGTCGGCGCACAGACCGCGCTGATCCTATTGGCGGAGCGCAACGAGGTGCTCGAAAAGAGTATCAAGAACCTGCCTGCCGCTTTTTCGCTGCGCGCCAGCTACATCAACGTCCGCGATCTGCTGCAATACGACCGCGTGATCATCCCGCTGGCCGCGTTGGACGTGATCAAGTCGCTGCTCGGCAAGCCTGAGCCGGTAACGGAGTAAATCATGAACCTGTACGAAGTGATCATCCGTCCGGTCATTACCGAGAAGTCGAACGGGCTGGCCGCTGGGCACAACCAGTTCACCTTCGAAGTTCACAAGGACGCCAATAAGATTCAGATCAAGGAAGCCGTTGAGCGTATCTTCGATGTGGACGTGGTGACGGTCAACACCGTGATCATGCCGATGAAGCGCGGTCGTCGCGGTCGCAAGATCACCCAGCGTTCGCCCGCCTACAAGAAAGCCATCGTGACGCTCCCCGACGGGCAAACGATCGGCCTGTTTAACATCTGAGAGCGTTTACCTCACCCCCGCCCCCTCTCCCCTCTTTGCGGTTGTGGAGAGAGGGCAGGGGGTGAGGTAAACCTAATGGCGATAAGAGAGAGACACTATGCCAGTCAAGATTTATAAGCCCACGTCGCCCGGTCGGCGCGGCATGACCGGATACTCGTTCGACGAGATCACCCGCTCCACCCCCGAAAAGTCGCTGCTGATCGAAAAGCGCGGCAAGGCCGGACGCAACAACCAGGGACACGTCACCGTGCGTCATCGCGGGTCGGGTCACAAACGCCAGATTCGCATCATCGATTTCAAGCGCGACAAGTACGGCATCCCCGCGCGCGTCGATTCGATCGAGTACGATCCGGGGCGCACCGCCCGCATCGCGCTGCTGATTTATGCCGATGGTGAGAAGCGCTACATCGTCGCGCCGCTCAACCTCAAGGTGGGCGACAGCGTGATGAGCGGCCCCGATGCCCCTCTGCGTGAGGGCAACGCCCTGCCGCTCAAGAATATCCCGGTCGGCACGGTCATCCACAACATCGAACTGTACGAAGGACGCGGCGCTCAAATGGCGCGTTCAGCGGGCGCTTCGGCACAGTTGATCGGGCGCGAAGCCAAGTACGCGCAGGTGCGTTTGCCCAGCGGCGAAATGCGGATGGTGCGCGAAGAGTGCATGGCGACGCTCGGCCAAGTCGGCAACACCGACCACAGCAACATCAAGATCGGCAAGGCCGGTCGTAACCGCTGGAAGGGCTGGCGTCCGACAGTACGCGGTAGCGCCATGGATCCTGCCAGCCACCCGCACGGCGGCGGTGAAGGCCGTTCGCCGATCGGTATGCCCGGTCCCAAGACGCCCTGGGGCAAACCCGCGATGGGCAAGAAGACGCGCAATAACAAGCGCACCGATCAGTTCATCATTCGCCGCCGTGCCAAGAAGCGCTGACCGGGGCTAAGGAGTAGAGCAGATGTCGCGTTCATTGAAAAAAGGGCCGTTTATTGAGCCTCGGCTGCTGAAAAAAGTAGAGGCCATGAACGAGCGCAACGAGAAGCGGGTGATCAAGACCTGGAGCCGCGCCTCCACGATCTTCCCACAGTTTGTCGGACACACCATCGCCGTCCACAACGGGCGGCAGCATGTGCCGATCTACGTCACCGAAAACATGGTCGGCCACAAGCTCGGAGAATTCGCGCCGACCCGTACCTATCGCGGCCACTTGGCCGAGAAGAAAGTCAAGAAAGGGGGGGAGGCCTAGTCCTCCGGCAGCACCACTATGGAAGTAAAAGCCAGCGCACGCGGTCTGCCCATCGCCGCCCAGAAGATTCGTTTGGTGATTGACGAAGTACGTGGCAAAGACGCCGAACAGGCGCTCGTCATGCTGCGTTTCATGCCCCAAAAGGGTGCGCGCTTCGTCAGTAAATTGCTCGACTCGGCGGTCGCCAACGCCACCAATAACTACGAGTTGAACGTCAACGACTTGTACGTGAAGTCGATCCAAGTGGGCGAAGGCCCGCAAATGAAGCGCATGAAGGCCGGTTCACGCGGACGTTACAAGCCGCGGTTGAAGCGCTCGTCGCACGTCATGGTCATCCTCGACGAGCACGAGTTGGAATAAGGGAGCGAACCTCACCCCCCCGGCCCCCTCTCCGTAACCACAACGAGGGGGAGTAAACCCGCACTCGTCGGGTGACTCCCCTCTCCGTGAGGACGGAGAGGGGTGGGGGGGTGAGGTTCTGGAATAAGGGAGCGGACATAAATGGGACGTAAAGTCAATCCGATCGGGTTCCGGCTCAAGATCAATCGTGGCTGGGACGCTCGTTGGTTCGCGGAAGGCACGCGCTACCGTGAACTGCTGCACGAGGACTTCAAACTCCGGCAGTACATCTACAAAGGCAGCTATCTGGGGCGCGACGAAAAAGCGCGTCCATCGCAGCAGGGTTCGTCCGATGGTTCACGCGCCGCGCTCTCGAAGATCGAGATCGAGCGTTATCCGAACCTCGTGACGATCACCATCTTCACCGCCAAGCCGGGCATCCTGATCGGGCGCAAGGGCGAGACGGTCAAGAAGCTGCGCGTCGGCCTCGAAGAGCTGTCCGGCAAGAAGGTCAAGGTCGAGGTGCATGAGATCACCAAGCCCGACCTCGACGCCAAGTTGGTGGCCGATAACATCGTCGGTCAGTTGGAGCGGCGCATCGGGCACAGCCGCGCCATGAAGCGCGCCATCTCGCAGGCCATGCGCCAGGGTGCGCAGGGCATCAAGATTCAGGCCAGCGGTCGTTTGGGTGGTGCAGAAATGTCCCGCCGCGAATGGCAGATGGAAGGCCGCGTTCCCCGCAGCACCCTGCGCGCCGTGATCGATTACGGCACGTCGGAGGCGCTCACGACCTTTGGCCGCATCGGCGTCAAGGTTTGGATCTACACGGGCCAAAAGGCACACGAGGACATCCCGGAGCCAACCGGCGATTCCTACGTGACCACGTAGGGTCAGCGAAAAGGAAGTATCGTCATGTTAATGCCAAAGCGGATGAAATACCGCAAACAGATGCGTGGACGCATGAAGGGCATGTCGCGCGGCGCACTCAGTGTGCAGTTTGGCGAGTTTGGCTTACAGGCGCTCGAACCGGCCTGGGTCACGCAGCGTCAGATCGAAGCCGCCCGCCGTGCCATCGTGCGCTTCATCAAGCGTCGCGGTAAACTGTGGATTCGGATTTTCCCGGATAAACCAGTGACCATGAAACCTGCCGAAACCCGCATGGGTAAGGGCAAGGGCGCGGTCGATCACTATGTCGCGGTGGTGCGCCCAGGCCGCGTCATGTTCGAGATGGGCAGCGTCGATGAGGACACCGCACGTCAAGCGCTGCGTCTGGCCGCCTTCAAGCTGCCGATCAAGACGAAGTTCGTCAAGCGCACCGACCCGATTTCGGGTGAGGAGCTGACATGAGAGCGTTTGAGATTCGTGACCTGGATAGCGTCGAGATCGTGACCAAGCTCGAAGCGGCACGCAAAGAGATGTTCAACCTGCGGTTGTCGTTCTACGATGGCTCGCTGGAAGACCCCAACCAGATCAGCCGCCTGCGCAAGGAAGTGGCGCGGATGCTGACCATCTTGCGCGAGCGCGAACTGGCTGCCGAGTATGTTGCCAGCCAGCCCGCCACCGAGCCGGGCGAAACCGCACCGAGCAAGCCTGCCCGCAAGCCGCGTAAAGCCGCCAGTGAGCCAGCCGCTCCGGTAACAGAAGTCAAGGATGAGGAGGCCGCCGCCGATGCCGAATAATCGCCGCCGTTTGGTGGGGCGCGTGGTCAGCGATAAGATGGACAAGACGCTCGTCGTGGCCGTCGATGTCGCCAAGCGCCACCGTCTGTACGACAAGGTCGTTCACCAGACCCAGAAATACTATGCCCACGACGAAGAGGAAACCGCCCACATGGGTGACCTCGTGCAGATCGTGGAGAGCCGCCCGCTCAGCCGCCTCAAGCGCTGGGCACTCGAAACCATCATTGAGAAAAAGCAGACCTGAGCGAGTCGCCGGGAAAACGGGAGATCGACATGATTCAACAGGAAAGCCGCCTCAAGGTGGCCGATAATACCGGTGCCCGCGAACTGCTGGTGATCCGCGTACTGGGTGGCTCGAAGCGCCGTTATGGTTCGATCGGCGATGTGGTCGTGGCAACCGTCAAGGCCGCAGTGCCGTCGGGCATGGTCAAGAAGAGCGATGTGGTGCGCGCCGTGATCGTGCGCGTGACGAAAGAATATCGCCGCGACGATGGCTCATACATCCGTTTCGACGATAACGCCGCCGTGATCCTGGATACCGACATGCAAAATCCGCGTGGCACGCGCGTGTTTGGACCGGTGGCGCGTGAACTGCGCGAACGCGGTTTCACCAAGATCGTGTCGCTGGCGCCGGAGACGCTCTAGCGCCGCATGGCCGAGCGACCGGGAAAGAGGATAGCAAGACATGCAACGGATTAAGAAGGGCGATACCGTCGAGGTGATCGCCGGAAAAGACAAAGGACAGCGTGGCGCAGTGCTGCGCGTGATGCCCAAAGCAGAGCGCGTGGTCGTGGAACGCCTCAACATCGTCAAAAAGCATCAGAAGCGGCAGCAAGCCGGCAGCCAGCAGACGCAGCCGGGCATCATCGAGTTTGAAGCGCCGCTCGATCTGTCGAATGTGATGCTGGTCTGCACCCAATGTCAGGCTCGGACGCGCGTCAACTTCCGCATCACTGAGGAAGGCCGCAAAGTTCGCACCTGCAAAAAGTGCAACGCGGACATCGACTAAGGGAAACTGAGCAATGCCAAATTTGCGAGAATACTACAAGGAAAACGTCGTCCCGGCGTTGATGACCGAGTTCAACTACACCAACGTGATGCAGGTGCCGCGCATCGTCAAGGTCACGCTGAACATCGGCGTCGGCGAAGCGGTCGATAACGCCAAAGCGCTCGACGGTGCGGTCGAAGATGTGACCAAAATCGTCGGCCAGAAGCCCGTGATCACGAAGGCCAAGAAAAGCGTGGCGAACTTCAAGCTCCGCGAAGGGCGCGCCATCGGCGTCAAAGTGACGCTGCGCCAGGGGCGGATGTGGGCGCTGCTCGATCGGCTGATCAACACGGCCTTGCCGCGTACCCGTGACTTTCGCGGAATCAACGGCGAAGCGTTCGATGGACGTGGCAACTACACGCTCGGCCTGCGCGAACAGTTGATCTTCCCAGAGATCGAGTACGACAAGATCGACAAAGTGCGCGGCATGGAGATCACGATCGTGACCACTGCCAAGACCGATGAAGAAGGTCGCCGCCTGCTGCGTTTGATCGGGATGCCTTTCAAAGAAAACTAGGGAGCGGAGTACACACCCTCATGGCAAAGAAGTCGATGGTCGTCCGCGAAACGCGGCGTAAGTTCAAAGTGCGTGTGCGCAACCGCTGCGCATTCGTCGATCCCTATAGCGGCAAAATCTGCGGGCGTCCGCGTGGGTACATACGTCGGTTCGGCCTGTGCCGTATTCACTTCCGCGAAATGGCGCTGACGGGCAAACTGCCGGGCGTTACGAAGTCAAGCTGGTAGCGAGGGTATTTTTCGATGATCACGGATCCAATTGCGGATATGCTGACGCGCGTGCGTAACGCGCTGATGGTCGGCCACACCACCGTCTCGATGCCCAATTCCAAGATGAAGCAGGCGATCGCCGCCATCCTCCAAGAAGAAGGCTACATCGAGAGCTTCGCGGTGGCTGGCGAAGGAGCCAAGCCAGTGCTGACGCTCGATCTGAAGTATTACGGCAAACGCCGCGTGCGCCAACCCGTGATTAGCTCGATCAAGCGAGTGAGCACACCGGGTCGCCGCGTGTATGTGGGCAAGTCCGAGATTCCCTGGGTGCTCAGCGGCATGGGTGTCGCCATCCTGTCCACACCGAAGGGCGTCATGACAGGTACACAAGCGCGTCGCCAGGGTTTGGGCGGCGAAGTGCTGGCGTTCGTTTACTGATCGACGGTTAGGCAAAGTAAGCCGCCCGGAGATGAAGGCTCTCGGCCAGGGACTATGTGTGGTCGCTGACCCAGAGATTTCAGAGTGTACTCTGGTGAATAAAATCCAGAGATGACACGTCCGGGCTGGTCACACGGGAGATACGGAACAATGTCACGAATCGGAAAAATGCCCGTCCCGCTGCCCGCCAAAGTGCAGGTGACGATCGACGGCAAGCAAATCACAGTCAAGGGCCCGAAGGGCGAACTCAAACAGGTGATGCCGCCCGACATGACGCTCGCCGAGGAAGATGGCAAGCTGATCGTCTCGCGTCCCTCCGAAGCCCGTCACCACCGCGAACTGCACGGCTTGGCGCGCTCGCTCATCAATAACATGGTCGTCGGCGTCAGCACGGGCTTCCGCAAGAAGCTGGTGATCGAAGGCGTCGGCTATCGCGCCGAACTCAAGGGCAAAGACCTGACGATGTTCCTGGGCTACTCGCACCCCATCGACATTGCGCCAGAGGAAAACATCTCGTTCGCGGTCGAGGACAAAGGCACAACGCTGTTCATCGACGGCATCGACAAGGCGCGCGTAGGGCAAGTCGCCGCCAATTTGCGCGCACTGCGTCCGCCAGAGCCGTATAAGGGCAAAGGCATCCGCTACGGCGATGAGGTCATCCGTCGTAAGGCAGGCAAGGCCGGGAAGGGCAAATAAATCATGGGACAGAAAGAACAAGAAGCACGGCTGCACCGTCACCGCCGAGTACGCGGCAAAGTATCGGGCACGCCGGAGCGCCCTCGCCTGAACGTCTTCCGCAGCCTGCTGCACATCTACGCGCAGGTCATTGACGATGTGGATGGTCGCACGTTGGCTTCGGCCTCGACCATCGATGTCGAAGTGCGCAAGCAAATCGAAGGCAAGAACAAATCTGAGGCGGCCAAACTGGTCGGGCAGCTTGTGGCGCAGCGCGCAAAGAATGCGGGCGTCACGAAGGTCGTGTTCGATCGCGGCGGTTATCAGTATCACGGGCGCGTCCAGGCACTGGCCGATGGCGCGCGCGAAGGTGGACTGGACTTCTAAGAAAGATTCACCTCACCCCCAACCCCCTCTCCGTAATCACGGAGAGGGGGAGACGCAATTGCATGTTGTTTTGTGGCCGTCAGCGGACGCGCAGAAGCGCGCCCCTACAACAACGGCGGCTTTTGTAGGGACGACGCTTCCGCGCGTCCGTCAGAATCAACAGATGCAATTGCCCTGGGGTGAGATAAATGTGCGATCAACGGTGCGAAAAGCACGCTATAATCAACCGGATTTTTGGAGACTGAAACATGGCAAAACGTGAGGCGCGCCGCGAGCGCGATGACGAGCGCGATGAACTCGATGAACGGGTGATCGATATTACCCGCGTGGCGAAGGTGGTCAAGGGCGGACGCCGCTTTGCCTTCCGCACCGTCGTGATCGTCGGCGACAACAAGGGCCGCGTCGGTATCGGCGTCGGTAAATCACGCGGCGTCCCCGAATCGATCCGCAAGGGGTCGGAAGGCGCGCGCAAGAAGATGCTGTTCGTGTCGCTCAGTGGCACGACGATCCCCCACGAAGTGACCGCCAAACACGGCGGCGCGATCGTGATGCTGCGTCCGGCTTCGCCCGGTACCGGCGTCATCGCGGGCGGCAGCGTGCGCGCGGTGCTCGAAGCGGCGGGTGTCAAGGACATCCTGAGCAAGAGCAAGGGCAGCAGCAACATGCTCAACGTGGCAATGGCGACGCTCAAGGCGCTGCTGATGCTCAAGAGCGGCGAAGAAATGGCCCGGATGCGCGGTAAAGACCCGGCGGATATGGTGCCTTTCTGGGTACGCCGCCAGACATCTCACAAGATGGAGGAGACTCCAGCCAATGCCTGACAAAAAGCTGAAGATCACCCTGGTCAAGAGTCCGATCGGGAATCAATTGCGCGCCAAGAAGACGATCAAGGCGCTCGGTTTTACGAAAATGAATCAGACCATGACGCATCCCGATAACCCGTCGGTGCGCGGGATGCTGTACGTAGTCGCGCATCTGGTGACGATTGCAGAGTTCGAGGAATAGCACATGAAACTCACCGATCTGCGTCCCGCAACGGGCGCAACCAGGAAACACCGCCGTCTCGGACGCGGCGTCTCCGCAGGTCAGGGCAAGTCGTCCGGGCGCGGCAGCAAAGGTCAGCACTCGCGCACGGGCGGCACCAAACAGCCGTACTTTGAAGGCGGTCAGCTGCCATTGGTACGTCGTCTGCCGTTCAAACGCGGCTTCACCAACATCTTCAAGATTCGCTATCAAGAAGTGAGCCTCGAAGATTTGGCCGATACGTTCAAAACAGGTGTCGAGATCACTCCGGCGCTGCTCGCCGAACACGGCATGATCAAAGACGCGACCAAGCCGATCGTGGTGCTGGGCAACGGCGATGTGCGCGGCGCGATGACCGTCCATGCTCACCGCGTGACCAAAGGTGCGCGTGCCAAGATCGAAGAAAAGGGCGGCACGATCGTCATCCACGAACTGATGTTCACGGGTGCGCGCGCCACCGTCAAGCTGCTCCGCAAAGAACAGATCGCCAAACTGCAGGACAAGCAGGACAAATAACCCGCGTCCCCATTCCGTTTTCCAAAAGCGTGTGGCCGACGAGGTGGGGGCGGACGAGGCAGGCCTCGTCCCTACAACAACGTCGATGGTTTGTGTAGGGACAAGGCCTGCCTTGTCCGTCTTCCCCTCGCCAGCGGAAAAGAGGATGGGTGAATCTGGGTCTGCTTTTCAAGATGAGGATTTAGCTTATGCAAATGTTCGATGCGGCGCGTAACGCACTCAAGCTGCCGGACTTGCGCCGGAAGTTGCTCTATACGCTGTTTATTCTGGTGGCCTACCAGTTTTGCACGCATATCGTCGTGCCGGGCGTCAACCGTGACGCGCTCAACAGTCTGAGCAACGGCGCGGGCGCGGGCTTGCTCAACGTTTTGAACCTGCTGTCGGGCGGCTCGGTGTCGCGCTTTAGCGTGTTTGCGATGGGCGTGTACCCGTACATTACAGCGCAGATTATCCTGCAACTGCTCACGGGCGTGATCCCGCGCCTGGAAGCGATCGCACGCGAGCCGGGCGGCCAGGATAAACTCAACCAGTACACCTACTACCTGTCGATCCCGATGGCGCTGCTGCAAGCGATCGGTCAGGTCAATATCTTGCAGAGCCTGTCATCGACGCCGCTGCTACCCGGTTTCGGCTCGGATTTCATGATCACGGCCACCGTGCTGCTGACCATGACGGCTGGCACGCTGATCGCCATCTGGCTGGGTAACCTGATCACTGAGCAGGGCGTCGGCAATGGCTTGTCGATGATCATTTTCGCGGGCATCGTCGCGCAAGTGCCGTATCGCCTGGGTTTGATGCTGCAAAATCAGAACGCGGTCTACAACATCGTGGCGTTCATCGCGCTGATCATCGGCGTAACGTTCGCAGTCGTGGCCGTGCAAGAAGGCGTGCGGCGCATCCCGGTCGAATATGGCAAGCGGGTGCGTGGTCGCAAGCAATATGGCGGTGGCAAGACGCACATTCCGCTCAAGGTCAACAGCGCGGGCATGATCCCGTTGATCTTCGCGCAGGCGATCGTAACCTTCCCGGCGATTATCGCGGGCATCTTCTTCCCCAACACGCCTTTTGGCGCCAGCCTGCAATCGACGTTCGGGACGCAATCCGGCTTCTGGTATTGGTTCATCGAGTTCTTGCTGGTGGTCGGCTTCACCTTCTTCTACACCGATGTGATGATCCAAAATCAGAACTTGGCTGATAACCTGCAAAAACAGGGCGGCTTCATCCCTGGCATCCGACCAGGTAAGCGCACTCACGACTACATCACTGCCGTCACGCGACGCATCACGATCGTCGGCGCGGTCTTCCTGGGGCTGGTGGCGATTCTGCCGGGTCTGATGGTGTTGGTCGATGGTTTCTTTACGGGCACCTTCGATACGACCGCTGGCAACAATCCGGCGCAGGTCATCACGGGCGCAGGTCTGATCATCGTGGTCGGCGTGGTCGTCGATACGCTCCGCCAGTTGGAAGCACAACTCGTCATGCGCAACTACGAAGGTTTCATGCGCTGATCATGGCAACATACATCGTGCTGATGGGGATGCAGGGGGCGGGGAAGGGTACGCAAGCCGAGTATCTGGCCGCCCAGTCGGGCTTGCCGCACATCACGAGCGGCGGCATGTTCCGCGCGATCATGGCGAGCGATTCGGCGCTCGGTCGCCAGATCGCCTCGTACTATGATCTGGGGCATCTTGTCCCGGATAACCTGACGATCGAGATGATCCGCGATCGGCTGATGGCTGCCGACGCCACCAACGGCGTGATCCTCGATGGTTTCCCACGCACGGTGACGCAAGCCGAGTCGCT
This sequence comes from Aggregatilineales bacterium, assembly GCA_038230635.1. GTDB lineage: Bacteria > Chloroflexota > Anaerolineae > Aggregatilineales > UBA2796 > JBBRMW01. Next base: position 12,995 of record JBBRMW010000142.1, read on the forward strand.
GGGTGCGCTGCTCGAATCGATGCACCAGAAGCTGGCGATCGTGCCGTACCTTTCCATCGCGGAAAATGAGGCATTGCGACGGCTAGCTGGGCGACGTTGTTGTAAAATCAATGATCAACACATCTACCACATAGACGACAATCCACCGAAAGTATCGGGCATCTGCGATATAGATGGCGCTCCTCTGTATATTCGTTCCGACGATGAGCCAGAGAAAATCAAGCAGCGTATCTCATCCTACAAAAATGAGACGACGCCCGTCCTGGAATACTATCGCATCAAAGGCGTGCTCCGCGAAATCAACGCCGAGCAGCCGATCGACAAGGTGAGCGCCGCTTTGCTGGCGGCGGTAGAGGCTGCGAAAAAAGCATGATCCACTACAAGTCGCCGGAAGAACTGCTGTATATGCGCGAGGCGGGTCGCATCGTGGCGCGCGTCCATCAGGCGGTGCGCGAGGCGATCAGGCCGGGTGTCACGACGGCAGAACTGAATCGAGTGGCCGAGGTCGTGCTGAAAAAGCACAATACCACCTCGCCGTTCTTTCACTACCCAGAGCGCACGGGTAAGTTCCCGTTCCCGGCGTCGATCACCGTCTCGATCAACGACGAACTGGTGCATGGCATCCCCGGTCCGCGCCAGCTCATGGACGGCGACATCGTGAGCATCGACTGCGGCGCGTACTATAAGGGTTACGTGGGCGACGCGGCCTTCACCGTGGGCGTGGGCACGATCAGCGCCGATGCGCAGCGTTTGATCGACGTGACCGAGCAGGCGCTCAAGGTCGGAATCGCCAGTTGTGTCGTCGGCTGCCAGACCAGCGATGTATCGGCGACGATCCAGCGTTTCGTCGAGAGTCACGGCTATAGCGTCGTGCGCGAGTACACCGGGCACGGCGTCGGGCGTCGGATGCACGAAGACCCGCAGGTGCCTAACTGGTGGCCGTCGCGTCAGAAGCGCCGATCCTGGCAGACATATCCGTTACGCCCCGGCATGACTTTCGCCTTAGAGCCGATGGTCAACGCGGGCGGCCCAGAAACCAAAGAGTTGAACGATCACTGGACGGTCGTCACGGCAGATGGCAGCTTGTGCGCGCACAGCGAGCACACGATCGCTGTCACCGATGGCGAGCCGCTGATCCTGACTCTTCCCTAAAGTTTGAATTTCGCGTAAGATAACGCGGCACTGATCGAGGAGAACAAGCTATGGCACGTATCGAAGGTGTCGATCTGCCGCGCGACAAGCGCGTCGAGATTGCACTGACCTATATCTACGGAATCGGCCTCACGCGCAGCCACGACATCCTAGATGCGACGGGCGTCAACCCCGATTCGCGCGTCCGTGACCTGAACGAAGCCGATGTCGCTTTGCTGCGTGATGCGGTGAGCAACTATCGCGTCGAAGGTGAACTGCGCCGCGAAGTGCAGTTGAACATCAAGCGCCTGATCGAAATCGGCAGCTATCGCGGCATCCGTCATCGCCGCAATCTGCCCGTGCGCGGTCAGCGTACCCGCACCAATGCGCGCACCAAGCGCGGCCCCAAGAAGACGGTGGCCGGGCGTGGTCGTCGGCGTGGTGCAAAGAAGAAATAATCCGCCGTTCGCGGGGATTATTGCACAGAAAGCACTCATGGCGCGTTGCGTCGTGGGTGCTTTTTGATTTGATTTTGGACATACAAGAGGTAAAACGAGCCTTGAACAAGCCGCATGATAGAGAAAAACTATTGGAAGACGCCGAAGAAAAACTTGACGGGCATCTCATTACAGGAGCATTGGACGACTTTCGAATCGCTGTTTTATTGAAAGAACCGACGGAAGATGATTTATCTAATCTTAAGTTTGCTGAAGATTTGAATGGCCTCATTTTCCGACAGCGGTTGCAATTGGCCCACCCAAACTCAATAGCAGTACAAACTGAGCTTGCCCATTATCTTGTGACGGTCTTGCATCGCAAGGAGCAAGCCATAAGTCTATATACAAAAGTTGTGGCATCTTCCGACGAACAGACAGCGATAAACGTTCGGGTAAGCAGGCTTGGAGCATTATGTGAGCACGGATATAACTGGACTTTATCCAAATCAAGCGGCATAGCAAAGGGCATCAATCAAGCCATAAAGGACAGGTTCGGGAATTGGAATAGGTGTGGTTTGAGCGGGAGAGTGCGGGAATTTGGTATTCAGCCACAGGTAGCGACGGACGA
>JBBRMW010000143.1:0-15113 GCA_038230635.1 Aggregatilineales bacterium
ACCCCACCCCCGCCCCTCCCCACGCAGTGGAGAGGGGAGTCCAGAATGGCCTGTTCTCCCACTCCACGTCAGTGGGGAGGGGGCTAGGGGGTGGGGTAAATAGCCGATCTACGCCCATCCTTCGACTTTGCAACAGCCCTGGTAGAACTACGGAGACGTGGGTGTGAGGCTCTTGGGCGTTGGTGCATAACCGATACCCACCGTTTTGGCATTGGGCTGATCGCCCGGACGCGGCAGGGATCGAAAGGTTGCGCCGAGTGCGCGTAAATCGGCGATCAACTGTGGGAGCATTGTGTAAGTATCTTTGTCGGCGTCGTGCAGCAGGATAATCAAGCCCTGATCGGCTTCGACTGAGCGCGGCTGCAAATAATCCGTGACGCCATAATACGCATGGCCGCCGTTCAATATAAAGGCACGCTCTTGATCGGGCGTCGTTGGGCGAATCGAGAAGGGGATCGACTCGCCGCCGTTGATGTTCCAGCCGCTGTAATCGTAAACGCCGAGCAGCCAGGGTACTTTGTCCCAATAAGGCCGCAGATATGGCTCATGTTGGAGATCATATTGATTGGCGGGCTTCAAAAAATCATTCAGGCCGTTGTTGCCGCCCGGTCGCCGAAACAACTTCGCCTGCGTCATATAGTGCTCGTAGGCGCTCGCATCGGTTTTTTGCAGCAAATCTCGGATGACCACCTCTGCTTCGAGATATTGTCGCGCCAGCAGTGCCCACGCCGGATTATCAGCGATCAGATTGCCACCTTGCCGCCACAAATGGTTGCCGATCGCGTGACCGTCGGTCAGATAGCGCACCATCACCGGCCCATCCCAGTCATTGATGTGCAGCCCATGCAAGAAAAACGTCGCAGCGGCGTCATTATCCTTGAGAATTTGCAACACCATATCGGTTGGTCCAGTCTTGAAGTCCCGATGCGAGGAGGGTCCATCGTCAAAGGTCATATACACATCGAATGCGACGGTATCATCGCGCCGCGCCAGCCAGCCGCGTGGAAGCACCGCCCCGACCCCCAACATCGCCAACGATCTCAGAAAATTACGTCGATTCAAAGCGCGAAGCTCCACTCTCAGGCGATCCGTATGTTTGCGATCGATGGAAGCGATCTTATCACTGGCGCGGCTATTCACAAAGATTTGATCAAAACCATTTCAAAAACTATAATTTGGCGATGCGCTTCGAATCGGCACCTACGTCGAACACCTTACCGCACGTGCGACGGGCAGTGTCAACATCAAGACGGCGGCTGGCATCACCCAGGGCATCCGCTAGTCTTGTTGTCAGCGCCTCCAACACAGTGACGGTTACGCTTATCAAACCAGTCGGAAAGGAGCGGCGCGTCCTCCCTCCTGCCCAAAGGCGGGTTTCTGCGCCGAAGAATCGATGATTGTTCCTCAGCAAAATTTGACGCAAGCCCTGGCGGAACAACTGGGCGGCACGGTCGATAATCTGGTGCCTATCCAGCGTGGAGCGGCGCATCGCATGTTTACGGCACGCTGGCAGCAGCCCGATCAGCCGCCAGACAGCGCCGCGATGCCGATCGTGATCCGCTTTTTTCATGGTCCGCGTGCCATCGAAGATGCCGATGCCGAAGCCGCTGCCCTCCGCGAATTGGGACGTACAGGCTACCCAGTGCCCGAATTATTCTTGTTGAATGACGATGATTCGATCGACGGTGCGCCCTTGATCGTGATGCAGGAGCTGCCCGGTCAAACCCTCACGCAAGCGGCGCTCGCCAACCCGGAACGCATCCCGCAATGGCTCGATCGCGCCTCCGATTTACTGCTGCGCCTGCACGGCGTCAATTGGCAAAATGGCTATGCGGCACTGAAGCCCGTCTTGCCGCCGCTCGATTTTGCCGAACGGCAGGTGCGCTGGTGGGCGCGGCAGGCGTCCACCGTCGCGGCGGGCGATCTGGATGAGGGCTTCGGTTGGCTGCGCGCGCATCTGTATCGCACGCGATCCGCCACCAATCAGGCGCTGCTGCACCGCGATTTCCATCCAGACAACATCCTCGTGATCGGCGATCGAATCAGCGGCGTGGTGGATTGGGGTGAACTGACCATCGGTGATCCGGCGCTCGATGTCGGTTGGTCGCGGCTGGTGCTCACGACCGAGGCGAATGCCGATCTGGGTGATCGCTTCGCCGAGGCGTATATGCGGCGGAATCCATCGGTCGGCGCGACGCTGCCCTTCTGGGAAGTGTTCGGCGCGGTCAAACGGCTGACGACTATCGCCATGATCAAGGCGAATAAATCGGAACGGCTGGCGATGTGGGCGGATGCGCCCGATCTGGTGCGCCAAGTCGGTCGGGAAGACGCCGTGCGGAGCTTTTTGACCGCGCGGATCGCCGTCGATGACGCGGACAAATAACCGGTTCAGTAGATCACGATTTCGCGGGGAAACCCCTCTATCCCCCGGCCCCTTTCCCCCACGCAAGCGGTGGGAAAGGGGAGATAAGCCCTTCGCCAAGAGGGCGAAGGGTTGTGGGGTGAGGGCACTTTTTCGATCTACTGGGGTTCATTTTTGGAGACTCAAAATTTTGAATGCTTCGGCTGAGACGGCGACTCCGCAGCGCACGCTAATTACGAACGCGCATATTTTTACCCTTGAAGCAAAACCTGTGCGTTGGCTGCTCATCGAAGGGACACAAATCACGGATTTGGGCGATTCTGAGCCACCCACGATCGACGGGGTGGCACATATCGATGCGAAAGGTGCGGCGCTGCTGCCTGGCTTCATTGATCTGCATGTGCATGGCGCGCGCGGCTGCGATACGATGGACGCCACACCGGATGCGCTGCTGACGATGGCGCGCTTTTTCGCGCAGCATGGCGTCACCAGCTTTTTGCCGACGACCATGACCATGCCGCATGAACGTATCCTGGCGGCGCTGCACAATGTGGCCGTGCTTATGGGAAAACCGACGGACGGCGCAGCGATCGTCGGAGCGCATGTTGAGGGGCCATATATCAACGCGGCCATGATCGGCGCCCAGAACCCGGCCTATGTGCGGCGCGCGAACCCGACCGAGACGCGCGAATTGTTTGAGACGGGCGCAGTGCGCCGGATCACGCTCGCCCCGGAATTCGCCGAAAATCGAGCGCTGATCGCCGATGCGACGGCAGCGGGACTCACAACTTCGGCGGGACATACGCAGGCCACGCCCGCCGATTTACAACAGGCGATCGGGCTGGGGTTGCGCTATACGACGCATACCTTCAACGCGATGACAGCACTGCATCACCGCGACGTGGGTACGGCGGGCGCGGCGCTGGCTTTCGACGAATTGACCTGTGAGTTGATCGCTGATACGATTCACGTTCATCCGTTGATCATCAAAGTTCTGCTGCGCGCCAAAGGGCTGGATAAGGTCGTGTTGATCACGGACGCCATCGCGGGCGCGGGAATGCCTGACGGTCAGTACGATCTAGGCGGACTGGCGGTGACGGTGGCCGAGGGGCGCGCGCGTCTGACGCAGGGCGGCGCGTTGGCGGGCAGTATGCTGACGATGGAGCGCGGCCTGCACAACGCACTCGCGGCAAGCGAGTCGCCGATTCCGTCCGGCGCAAAAGGCGAGTCTGAAGACTGGCGTGGTTGGGTGATCAGCAGCCATAATGCGGCGCGCGCGATCGATAAGCATACGGGTCAGATTAGTCCAGGGTACGATGCCGACCTTGTTTTGCTAAACTCTGAGGGAACGGTACACATGACTTTCGTAAATGGTGAGCGGGTGTACATGCAGGGGTAATTGCGTTTTATTTTCTTGACGGACTCGCCGCACGATTGACGGTGTGTCTGCCAACCCAGGAGGAGATCAAAATCATGCTAAATCGTCGGTTTATTAGGTTTCGGGTGGCGGCGCTGAGTGTGCTGTCGGCCATGATGATCGTCAGCGTGCTGGCACTGCCATTGGGCGGGGTGGGTCGCGCCGCTGCGCAAGCCGTCCCGCCAGTGCCGACCGCGTCTTTTACGTTGAACGGATTCTTGCGCATCAAGCTGACTGTGGCCTATGCGTGGCTGCGCAGTCTGCCGGACTCGACCAGCCCCTCGATCGATACGGCGGGGCGCGGCGAATTTGTCAGCGTTGCATCGCCCGCCCCGGCCTGGGATGGCGTGCAGTGGTGGTGGGCGGTGCGGCGGGGCAGCGGCGCAGTCACGGGTTGGGTCGAGCAAAACTCGCTGGAGCAGGCAATCGCGGTGACGGTCACCCCGGCTACCCCATCCGGTCAGATACCTGCCGCCAATTGGAACGTGGGCAAGCCGTTGGTGATTGCACTGGGCGTGCCGTTTGCCTGGCTGCGTGATTCGGCCTCGTCAGCGGGCAATGCACGCGCGACCGTTTATCAGAATATCGCGTTGATCGTCCGCGATGCAACGCCAATTTGGGATGGCGTGCAGTGGTGGTGGGCACTGAATCTGCCCGCTTTCAATACCTTTGGCTATATCGAGCAGAAATCCCTGCGCACGCTCGACAGTCTTTCGCCGACACTGACGCCTTCCGCATCCGCGCAACCTTCCGCCGACAAAGCGGAGTGGCAAGCGGGCACAATGTTGATCGTCAAGACGAGCCTTCCGTTCGCGTGGGCGCGGGCACAGGCCAGTTCGAGCGCGGGCGTGCTTTCGACGCTGCAACCCGGCGTCCAGGTCAAAGTTTCCGATGCAGCCACCTGGGATGGCGTGCAGTGGTGGTGGCCGCTCGCCACGAATTACGGCCAGGTGCTCGGCTGGGTCGAGCAGAATTCGCTGCAAATCGCGCCCGTCCCGACATCACCGACACCAACACCTCCGCCCGCGACCTGGGGCATGTCGAACGTCGTCCGCGTGAAGGCTGCGGTGACTTTCGTATGGTTGCGCGGTTCGCCGTCGTCGTCCGGGCAGGTACAGAGTACACAACCATCGGGCAGCTTGTTTTTGATCGGTGGTGCGCCGCACTGGGATGGCATACAGTGGTGGTGGTTGGTGCAGCCTGCGCAGGGCATGAGCGGCTGGGTCGAAGAACACGCGCTGGAACTCGTGAGTAACAACTCGAATCCGAGTAATGTGACGACCGTTCCCTTGCCCACACCGACTCAGGCAGGATAGGCCAATCGAAAGAGAGTCAAAATCATGCAGGGCAATATCCAAAACACCGCAGGCACATCGACGGGCTGGCACGTCGCCAATTGGGGCGCCTGGGGTTGGGCAGAAACCATCCTCAAGCTGATTGCGGTCGCGGCGGGCATCATCGCTTTCTTTGGCGCGACCTCGGCGAGCGGCTTTATCCTGAGCGGTAATTCGCACTTGGCCGCCGTGATCCTCGGCGCGCTGCTCACATTCGTCACGCTCGCGGTGATCGCGGTGCGGATCACGCAACGTGAAGTGATCGCGGTTATCTTCGCCATCCTCAACGCGCTCGGACATCTCGGTGTGCTGTTCGCGCTGCTGCGACTTCCCGATCAAACGACGTGGCCGATCATCTTCGGCGTCTTTTGGGTGCTGGGGCAGTTTGTCAAAGTGCAGTTTCTCAACGTCTCCGGGTATACCGAAGGCGGTTCCACGTCAGCCATGATGCGCCAAGTTACGATTGTGCTGGCGGTCGTCTATATCGTGTTCACGGTGCTCGTGATCGTGTGAGGGCAAGACCGGGCTGAAACCAAATTTTGGGGAGACGGGTACGGTGGTGTGTTTGAGGCGTGTTATGCAGCGCGATCATTGCCACATACCAAGCTCTCAGTGGGTGTTTTGAAAGTGACGAACAGCCCTCACCCCAACCTCTCGCAGATGGCGGATTCACCTCACCCCCAGCCCCTCTCCGTCCTCACGGAGAGGGGTGCAGGACTCGACTCGGTCTCGATCTTTGGCGGATGCGGTGTGGTTTGATGCCCCCCCGCTGTGGTGAATTGGCGGGTAATGCACAGGGGGCTGAAGGCGAGGGAGTGAGGACTTTCCAGACAGTAGCTCAGAAACTCAGTAGATCGAAAAAGTGGCCTCACCCCCACAACCCTTCTCCCTCTTGGCGAAGGGCTTAGCTCCCCTTTCCCACCGCTTGCGTGGGGGAAAGGGGCCGGGGGATAGAGGGGTTTCCCCGCGAAATCGTGATCTACTGAAACTTGTTTTCAGCCCGGCGGCTTCAGCCCCGCGCGACACTCACAGACTCTCGCGGATCAGGCGCGGAATGTCCTTGATTTTCGGCGCTTGTCCGGCCATCAACGTCGTCATGCGGAACAGCCGGCCCGCCGCCCACATGAGACCGATCCCCGTCAACAGCAGCAAGACCAGGCTGACGATGATCTGCCACGCTGGGACGGGCGAAATAGCGATACGCATGATCATCGCCATCGGCGCGGTTACTGGGAACAGACTCAGGCCGACCGCCAGCGAACTATCGGGCTGTGCGGCGAAAACCGCCGTCAGGTACAGCGGAATCAGCGCCGGAATCGTGAAAAACGCGGCGTACTGCGGGCCTTCGCGCATGTTGGTGGCGATCGTGCTCATCATGGCATAGACCGCTGCGAACATCAGATAGCCCAGCACAAAATACGCCAGCAGCGAAATGATCTGCACCGGTGTGATTTGCAGGCCAACCACCGTCGGCGCGAGCACGGCGATTTGCCGCACCAAAAAGAGCGCCGTCGCGCCCCACAAGAGCATCTGCGCCAAGCCGAGTATTCCCAATGCCAGCACCTTGCCCGCCAGCAGTTGACCGGGCTGTACTGAGGAGATCAAAATCTCCAGCATTCGGCTTTCTTTTTCTTCCATCAGGCTTTGCATCAGATAGCCGCTGGTCATGAAGGTGGTGATCATCAGGGCAATGGCGAAACCGTAGACCAGGACGATCGATGTGCCTTCGTCCGCCGTCTGGCTGACCTGATTGGTCTCGCTGATACGGTGATTGCTGACCTGCGGCGTCTTTTCGATCAGGCGTTGCAGCGTCGGCGTGTCGAGGCCGGGTATTTGTGCGGCCAACGCCAACGACAGCACGCCCTTGATCTGGTTGGATGTATTGCTCAGGTTAAAGCGCTGCATCCACAGTTCGATGTTTCCTGTTTTGATGTAATCGGCGGGGATCAAATAGTATGCGCCGATCGTATCGGCCACGAGCGCTTTGTTGGCCGCCTCGACCGAGGGGTAGCGGGTGAGCGTGCCCGTATCGGCGTGTGTGGACAACAAGCCGCTTAGATCGACAATGCCGAGCGGTGCAGTGGCAAATTCGCTGCCACTATTGATCGTGACCGCATTGCCCGCTGCGGGATTCGCGTTGCCGCTGCTGGGGGCAGGCAACTGTGGGGTGAGATTGACCGGGGGTACTTTCGTCGTTTGGGGGGAATTACCCCCATTTCCAGGATTTCCGCCCGTCACGATCGAGCCACCCGGTGCGTTGTTCTGAATACTTTGGACGGCTTGCACGCCATAGAACAAGATGATTACTGCGATTGGCAACCCCAGCGTGATGATCAAGTAGCCAGTACGTCGCCCTTGACGGCGCAGTTCATATCTGAATACGCGCAGGAAACCGTTCACGTTTTTGCCTCCGTCTGTGTCGCGCCCGATGTGATCACGCGGCGACCACCAAACGCGATCCCGATGATCCCGCGCAATCCAAGTCGCTTGCCATAGTTGAGCATTCCCAGGCGGAACAGCCGCGCGGCCAACCAGATCGCGGTCGCCGCCGATAAGGCCAAGATCGCCAAGCTCAACACGATCTGGATCGGCGGTACCGTTGTGAAAGCCATCCGCAAAATCATCGAGAGCGGCGCGGTCAGCGGAAACATGCTGGCGATGACGGGCAGTGTGCCGTTCGGATCGCTTAGGAAGCTGAAGATCAGCACGAACGGGATCACCGCGATGAAGCTGATCACACCCGATAATTGGCGGCTCTCTTGTTCGGCATTGACCGATATACCTAGCCCAGACATCAGCGCGCCGAACATCAAATAGCCAAGCACGAAATAGGCCATGATCAGAACCAGCAAGCCGGGCGTGATCTGCAAATTGGCGAGCGTCGTGCCCACATCGAGCGATCCGCGCACGATCAGGTAGACCAGTCCGAGCAGCGCCCAGATAATGATCTGCGTGAGGCCGAGCGCCCCCAAGCCCAGAATCTTGCCCCACAGCATTTCGGAGGGGCGGCTGCTCGTGACCAACAGTTCCATCATGCGGTTTTCCTTCTCCTCGACGACGCCCGACATCAAAAACTGCGAGGTGGTCGAGATCGACAGGAACAACAGCAATCCGAAACCGAACGCCACGATAAACGAACTGAACAGCACGCTCTGGTCGTAGACCTGGGTGCTACCGAGTCGCCGGATTTTGTAGTTGGGAGCGGGGTCTTGGAGACGGGTGATTAGCGCCGGATTCTGGACTTTGGTGGCAAGCGCCTGCCGTACCAATTTGAGAAACTGTCCATCCAAACCGGGTGCGAGGCTGGCGCGGCTGTACGAATCGACGTGGCCGCTGGTCACATAATCCGTTGGCAGCACATAATACAGGTCAAGTTGACCGTTTTGCAAACCCGCTTTGGCGATCGGCTCCGAGTCGAGCAGCACATACGGCGCGGGCAACTTGATGCCGCTCATGATGCGCGCGCTATCGACCACGCCGATGTGTTGATAATTGCCCACATCGTCAAGCTGACTGACCGCAAAATTGGAGGCCAGCCCGCTGAGCGCAAAGCTCACAATCGGGATCACAATGGCGGTGAACAAATAGGAACGGCGGCGGATATTGTACAGGTATTCGCGCTGGAGAATCAACCAGATTTTATGCAGGCTCATGGCAGCCGCACCTTTTGGGGGACGGAGGCGGGCGCTGGAACGTTCGCGCCGCCATGTGCGCCGTTCGCGCCGGTCAAACCATTGTGATCGCTGCCTGCCACGCGGATGAAAATATCGTTCAGGCTGGGCACGGCCAGCGCAAAACTCCGCACATGATAGTTGGGCGTCGCGCCCATATACTGCATCACCATATCGGGCGTCGTCACATCGTTCAGGGTGAGCTTCATGGTGCGTCCAGCATCGTCCGCTTTGGTGACGCTCACCACGCCCGGAATTGCCGCCCAATCGCCCTGCCCGGATACGATCACGGCATTTTCGGCGTATTGTTGACGCACCTCGTCCACGCTGCCATAGAGCACGCGCGCCCCGCGATTCATCATGAGCAGCCGATCGGCCATTTCTTCGACTTGGTGCATCTCGTGGATGCTCATGACGATGGTCGTACCGCCCGCCTTCAGATCGTAGACCATATTCTTGATCAGCTCTGTGTTGACCGGATCGAGGCCGCTGAACGGCTCATCAACGACGATCAGTTCGGGACGGTGGATGATCGTGGCGATGAACTGCACTTTCTGGGACATGCCCTTGCTCAGTTCGCCAAGTTTGCTTTTTTTGCTCTCGCCCAAGCCCACTTGATCGAGCAGTTGATCGGCGCGTTTGGCCGCGTCGGCATTCCGCATCCCCTTGAGGGTGCCGAGGTAGGTGAGCAGTTCGAGCGTGCGCACCCCGCGATACAGGCCGCGCTCTTCTGGCAGATAGCCGACGTGATCTTTGGTGGCTTCGGTGAACGGCGCGCCCAACACGCTGATCTTTCCCGTATCCGGTTTGATGATGTCGAGGATCATGCGGATCGAGGTCGTTTTGCCCGCACCGTTTGGTCCGAGCAGGCTGAAGATTTCGCCGCGATGAACCTCGAAGCTGAGGTTGTCTACGGCCAGATGCGAGCCATAGCGCTTGGTCACATCGCTGACTTCGATCGTGTTCTTGACTGCGTTCATTGATTATTTCTCTCCGCGAATGTCGCGTACCAATGCCCGCAATTGTATACGCACGGGCGCGAAAAGCGATGCAACACGGAAGGGCTTTTTAGCGGACGAGGCTGGCCTCGTCCATACGAAAGCCACAATTCTTGTTGGGACGTGGCCTGCCGCGTCCGTCCGATTCCACGAACCCGATGTGGTCGCCCCTACCTGAACCGATCGACGTATCGTGGTTTATTTTTGCGTCGGGATGATGTTCGAGTCGCGCAGAAAGAGCAGTACCGACCCTAGCAGCAGGATTAGCCAACCTACCAGTTGGACGAGATCGAGCAGGCGCGACCAGGAAATGGTCAGGTCTTGCTGGATGACCTCGGCGATCGAACTCAGGTTTTCCAGCTTGTTGGTGACAATCGCCTTCCAATCGTCGATGTAAAACTCATCGAAAATGATGCGATACAACTGCGCTGAGTACCAATCGCCGATGAGCAGGATTGATTGATCGGTGTTCTCGAAGTCGAGCAGCAGGGTCAGGCGGTTGTCCACGACTTTTTGAAGCGTCTGGCGCTTCCCTGAAAACCACGAGAACGACCGCCCCACCAACACCCGCAAGTCTTGCAACTGCACATCGATTTGTTCATCGACCAGCCGATATTTGAGCAAGTGATAGTTGCCGATCTTGAGCAGATCGACCTCGGTCTGGAAATCGGCGGCGGGCGAGATGACCAGCGCCCCTTCCCAATCCACGATCGTCAAATCGTCGCTACCATAGCGCGTCCGCGATTGCAGGATTTGCTCGGTTTGCGTCGCGTCCAGCGGGCGATCCGAAGGTCGCAGAAGTTGTGCCAGGAGAGCGCTGTTTTGCCCGACAAAATCATCGGGTGAGCCGCCCAAGCCGCTGACCAGCACGATGGTGAACTCCTCGACGAGCGAACCCGTATAGCCAGTCTCTTTGAGAAAGTCCGCGCGGAGGGCGGTATTAATCGCGTGTTTGAATTTGATCGCGCTCTTGTCTAACGGAGTGGGAAGCGTGTAATAGCATTCTGCCGTCCAAATTTCGCGGTTCAAAACCTGGGTTTGAATCCGCACCGGCACGGTATCGATCTGCTTTTGGCGCGTCTGTAATTTGCGATACTGGATGTCCAATTCGTAAAAATAGGGGGCGTCTTTGGGCACGGGCGAAGCGATGGCTTGGCCGGGATCGACCAGCGGCGTATACGGCTGCATCAATATATAGCAAAACTCAAAGCGATCCATATCCACCAATGCCGTCTCCCTTTCGTGATTATGCACGCATACGGAAAATCCTCAACCGAACTTACGATTTGACCCATCAAATGCCACAGATTGACCTCACCCCCTCAGTCCCCCTCTCCGTCCTCACGGAGAGGGGGAAGCCAGCCCATACCAACGGCGGCTATCGCTGCATCATTTCGGTTGTAGAATTAAGACGCTCGGACGGCCCGACGGTTCAACGTTTCGCGTATTCGGCGACCAGTTCTTTGGCACGTTCGAGCCGGATCGTGCCCTCCGCCGCCATCTGTGCCGCGATCCGATCGACCAGATCGCCGGATGCACCCGCCGCCGTCGCCAGTTGACGGGCGTGCAGACCCATGTGGCCGCGCTGAATGCCCTCGGTCGCCAATGCCCGGATCGCCGCGAGATTCTGCGCCAAACCCACCGCCGCGATCACTTCGGCCAGACGGCGCGCCTCGGATATGCCCAAAATCTTGAGTGCCACCTTCGCGGTCGGATGTACGCGCGTCGCACCACCGACTGTGCCCACTGCCAGTGGGACATCGATCGCGCCGTGCAAGTCCCCATTCGGCGTTTGCGTCCAAGTGGTCAGGCTGCGATATTGGCCGGATCGGGCGGCGTAGGCGTGCGCACCGGCTTCGAGCGCGCGCCAATCGTTACCCGTCGCCATGCACACGGCGTCCATACCGTTCATAATGCCCTTATTGTGGGTGGCGGCGCGGTGTGGATCGAATTCGGCGAAGACTCCCGCCTCGACGATGCGGCTCACCACTTCTGCGCCGCCGATCGCTTCGGCGGGAATCGTGCAAGCGGCTTGCGTCCGGCGTCGATCGGTCAGATTGCTCAGGATGCGCAGGTTGACGCGCCCACCTGTCGCCGCCTCGATCGGCGGGGCGATGCGTTCGCAGGCGGTGTTGATGGCGTTCGCGCCCATCGCGTCGCGCACATCGTAGATCAGGTGGACGATCAGCATGGGGCCAGCCGCCGTCTCAGGATACGGATGCAGTTCTAGATCGCGCGCACCACCGCCACGGGTCACAATGCTGCTGGTCGGGTCGTTCGCGGCATCCAGTAGTTCCTGGCGGATCGACCAGATGCGGCCAGCGGCGGCATATACGTTATCGACGCCAAGCACCTGAATCTGACCGATCATGAGCGGTTCGTCGCTCGTGGCCGTAAAGCCACCACCCGCACGCACGATCTTCGCTGCATTGCTAACGGCGGCAAGTACGCTCGGCTCCTCGATCACCATCGGGATCAAGTAATCTTCGCCGTTGATTTGAAAGTTGATGGCGATTCCGAGCGGCAGCGCGTAAATACCCACTACGTTTTCGATCATGCGATCGGCACTGGTGGCCGTCAGACCGTTCATGCCGAGCAAGATTCCCTGTTCTGTCGAGTCGAGTCCCGCCCACTGCGCGACGATCGAGAGTCGATCGGGCAGCGGCTTTTGATAAAAGCCAGGGATGCGCGATGATCCGCGTTTAGGGGGCGGCATTACTTAGACACGCCAGCGGGTTCTGGGATGGCACGGCTGCGCTCCAATGCAACTTCAAGCCAGAGACGTTTCGCGTCTTCAATCGCGGGCAGAATATCATCCCATTCATCCACTTCGGTCATGCAGCCGGGCAACTCTTTAATTTGTGCGAACCATGCCCCGTCATCAGGAATAATCTCGATGGTGTAGGGGAGCGTCAGGTAGTCGTCAATCGTCTTGTTCATATGCGTCCCCAATGTCAAATATGAATGTTGTCGAGGCGTGCAACCCCATGAAGACGGGCGACCCGGCGTGGTCATTGTCGGGTTTTGTGAAATCTAGTGGACGGACGAGGCAGGCCTCGTCCATCTCACAATGACGACGCCTCCCGCACCTAGCACCGTCTCCCCTTAGCTTCACGCCTATGACCCGGCGTGGACGCCCGTCGCGCCTACAGCAAATCGGGAATCTGTTCGGGGTGCGCGGCGACTTTGACGCCCGCCGCCTTCAGTTTGCCGACCTTCTCCTCCGCCGATCCGACGCCACCTTCGACGAGCGCGCCCGCGTGACCCATCGTGCGTCCGGGCGGCGCGGTGCGTCCCGCGATGAAGCTGACGACGGGCTTGGTCAGATGTGCCGCGATGTACTCCGCCGCGCGCTGCTCATCCGTCCCGCCGATTTCGCCGATCAACACGATCTTTTCGGTGTCGGGATCGGCCTGGAACATCTTCAACACGTCGATGAAGCTGGTGCCGTTGACCGGATCGCCGCCGATGCCGACACAGGTGCTCTGGCCTATGCCGCGCTGTGTCAGGGCGTTGACGACTTCGTAGGTCAGGGTACCGCTCTTGGACACGACTCCGACGTTGCCGGGCATGGACACATAGCCCGGAATGATCCCGATTTTGGCTTGTTCGGGCGTCAGCAAACCGGGGCAGTTCGGGCCGATCAGGCGGCTGCTGGGATGCGCATCCAAGTATTCGCGCACGCGCAGCATATCCTGGAGCGGCACCGGATCGCTGATGCACACGATCAATTCGATCCCGGCATCGACTGCTTCGTAGATCGCGTCGGCGGCAAATGGCCCCGGCACATAGATTATGCTGGCGTTTGCGCCCGTTTCCGCGCGTGCCACCGCCACCGAATCGAAGACGGGGATGCCGTCCACCTTTTCGCCACCTTTGCCCGGCGTCACACCACCAACGACTTTGGTGTGATATTCGACCATCAAACTTGTCTGAAAGCGCCCTTCGCGGCCCGTGATACCCTGGACAATGACGCGGGTGTTCTTATCTGCAAGAATCGACATAGTGGTTTAGTTGAGCGCCCCCTGCGCCGCTTTGACTGCCTTGCGTGCTGCGTCTTCGAGCGTAACCGCGCCGATGAGGTTGGGCAAATGCGCATCCTCGATCAGCTTCAAACCTTCGGCGGCATTTGTCCCCGTCAAACGGATGACCATCGGCACCGTCGTCTTGATCTCGCCGACCGCCTCCAGAATGCCGCGTGCCACCTCGTCGCCGCGCGTGATGCCGCCGAATATGTTGAAGAGCACCGTCTTCACCTTCGGATCGGCCAGAATGATCCGCAGCGCCGCCGCCACTTTATCGGCTTTCGCGCCGCCGCCTACATCCAGGAAGTTGGCGGGACCGACGCCGCTGATACCCATCTCGTCGGCGAAATATTTGATGATGTCCATCGTGGTCATCGCCAAGCCCGCCCCGTTGACCATGCAGCCGACGTTGCCGTCGAGTTTGACGTAACTGATACCTGCCAGCCGCGCCTGAGTTTCCTCGGTAGGTTCGGCGGTCACATCGCGCAAGGCCGCCAAATCGGGGTGGCGGAACAGCGCATTGGCATCGATCGACATTTTGCCGTCGAGCGCCATCAACTGCGGGCCGTTCGGCGTGCCGACGATCGCCAGCGGATTCACCTCGACGAGCGTGGCATCGGAGTCGGTGTAACAGCGGTACAGGTTGCGTGCGATCTCGCTGAAGGCTTTCCAATGTTCGCGCGGCAGGCCGATCGCCATTGCAATATTGCGCGCCTGATACTCGCGCAAGCCGAGGAACGGATCGACGTGCTCGCGGATCAGCTTTTCGGGCGTCTCGTGCGCGACCTGCTCGATCTCCATGCCACCCGCCGCCGAAGCCATAACGAGGGGTCGCCGCGCCGCCCGATCGTTGGTGATGCTGAGATACAGTTCATTTTGAATTTCCGCCGCCGGATCGATCAAAACCTGATGAACGGTCAGCCCTTTGATCGACATACCGAGGATCGCGCCCGCTTTGTCACGGGCTTCGTCGGGGGTCTTGGCAACTTTGACGCCGCCGGCTTTACCGCGTCCACCCGCTAATACCTGTGCCTTGACGACGACGGGCGTACCCAGTTCCGCCGCAATGTCGTAGGCTTCCTGGGCTGTCGTCGCAATTTTGCCTTTGGGCGTCGGAACGCCGAATTTGGCAAACTGCGTTTTGGCCTGATACTCGTTGAGATTCACGCTATGGCCTCCAAATTTGAAAATGTGTCGCTGAGGATTGCGCACAGTGTAGCGCGGATCGGCGGTGACGGGCAATGGACAAGGGCACGTGCAAAGTCCCAAAACGGTCGGAAAAGCCCTCAACCCCCAACCCCTTCCC
>JBBRMW010000144.1:0-15028 GCA_038230635.1 Aggregatilineales bacterium
CGGGCGTTTTCCACCTGTCGCTTGACCAACTGAGCCGTGAAGCCGACGAACTGGCCGCGCTTCACATCCCGGCGGTGATCCTGTTCGGGCTGCCCGCCGAAAAAGACGCGGTGGGTTCGGAAAATTTCGCGGACGATGGCATTGTCCAGAAAGCAATCCGGGTGCTGAAAAGCGCACATCCCGACCTGATCGTGATGACCGACGTGTGCATGTGCGAATACACCGATCACGGGCACTGCGGCATCGTGCGCGACGGCCAGATCATAAACGATGCGACGCTCGATATTCTGCAAAAGGTAGTCGTCTCGCACGCGGCAGTCGGCGCGGATGTGGTCGCACCGAGCGGCATGATGGATGGCATGGTTGGCGCGATCCGATCGGCGCTGGATGGCGAAGGCTTCTCGAACACCGCGATCCTGTCGTATGCCGTCAAATATGCCAGCAGCTTTTATGGCCCATTCCGCGACGCCGCCCAAAGTCCGCCGCAGTTCGGCGATCGACACAGTTACCAGATGGATCCCGCCAACGCCCGCGAAGCGCTCCACGAGGCGCGGCTGGATGTGGCTGAAGGTGCGGATATGCTGATGGTCAAGCCCGCGCTGGCCTATCTGGACATTGTGCGGCGCGTCCGCGAATCGTTCGATCTGCCGTTGGCGGCTTATAACGTCAGCGGTGAGTACAGCATGGTCAAGGCGGCGGCAGCCAATGGCTGGATCGACGAACGCAAGGTCGTGCTGGAATCGCTGACCGGGATCAAGCGGGCGGGTGCAGATATGATCCTGACCTATCACGCCAAAGATGCGGCGCGCTGGCTGAACGAATAAGCAGCGGCCAATCATGTCCAAAGCGGATACCTCCCTTCCGATCGATCACGTCGTCGATGGCCTGTACATCGGGGGCTATGCGGCGCTGCGCCACGCCGATCAGCTGCGCGCCGCCAATATCACGCACGTCCTCAAACTCTACGAGGGACTGCCGCGCTTGCCCGCCGATTTCGTGACGCTCGAAAACCCGATCGCCGACGATCGCCCGATTCCGCCGACGAGTCTGCGCGCGGGTCTCGAATTTATGCGCGTGCATCTGGCGGCGAAGCAGCGAGTCCTGGTGCTATGCAGCAGCGGCGCGAGTCGATCGGCGGCCTTCGTGATCGCCTATCTGCTCGAAGGTGGCGCTGATCTGCGACTGGCGTATATGCAGGTGGTGCGTGCCCACCCCGATACCGAATTGAGCGTCCCGGTTTGGCAGTCACTGCTCACGATCTACGGCGCGCCCTACTCGCTGATCGATGTCGAGCGCTGGGCGGCAGGAATCGATCGATGAGTGGTCCCCATGATCTCGGCGAGCCGTTTTTTGCACCAATCGATCACGTCCTGAATGGCGTTTACATCGGCGGTTATCGCGCGACGCACTTTGCCGACGAACTGCTCAGTCGGGGCATTCGGCATGTGCTCAAACTCTACCCCGACGAACCACACTTCCCGCCCACCTTCACAACTTTCAACGGCGCGATCGAGGATGGCGAACTGATCCCGCCGGACGTACTGCGACGCGGCGTGGCATTCGTCAAAACGCAAGTCGATGGCGGTCAGCCCGTGCTGGTCATGTGCGGCGCGGGTATCAGCCGATCGGCTACGTTCGTGTTGGCCTACATGGTCGAGTCGGGTTTCGATCTCCAAGCGGCTTACGTGCTATTGCGCGCAGCACACCCGATCGCCTCGCCGCACCCGAATCTGTGGTTATCGTTGTTCAGAACCTATGCACTGCCTAACACACTGCTCGATGCGGTGACCTGGATGCACACAAGATAATGGTAAAACCAGATAAAGTTCGCGCATTCACCTCACCCCCGGCTCCTCTCCGTCACCACAGAGAGGAGGCGTCAAGCCGCACAACACCCCTCTCCGTCCTCACGGCGAGGGGCCGGGGGTGAGGTTCTTCAATGCGTGGTGTCTAATTGGTTTCACCATTAGATAGAATTTAGAGTTGCCGTCGGTGTTGCGGATGCTGCCTTCGGTTGGGTGGCATGTAGGGTCGCCGACGACATCAAGGGCGTGGCAGTGGCGACTATTGTTGCCGTTGCAGAAGGCGTCATTGTCGGCGAACTCAACGGCGTACTGGTGCTGACTGCCGCCTGATCGATGATGCGGCGCAGATCGGCGACGGATAACTCGGCGAGGCTTCCAGGCGTAGTGCTCGACGACGCTTGATCGGACGACGGCTTGACCTGTTTACCGTTAACCCATACAAAAACGCTTGGGGTGCCGACCAAATGTCGAACATTGTTGGTATAGTCATTGGCTTGTTTGATGAAATCGGCGGTTTGCGGATCACTGATGCAGGAATCAAACTCGGTAGTACCGAGTCCAATCCTTTTTGCAGCGGCCTCTAGCCATGCCGGGTCGGCGGCACCTTCGCCATAGCGTTTTTGCCAATCGAACAAAATGTCGTACATCGGCCAAAATCGACCCTGCTGCATCGCACAATAGGCCGCTTCCGTGCCGGGCACCGCATCGAAATCGCCAGTCATGGTCGTGGGAATGAAAATATACTGGAGATGACCCGACTTGATCTCGTCGATGAGCTGGACGAAGTGTGTATCGTAATATTGTTGGCAGTACGGGCACGAGAAGCTGCTGATTTGCTCGATTTTGACTGGGGCACTTTGGCTGCCCAGATACGGAAACGCGACCGGGTACGAGCCGCCGGGGCCATCGGATGCGACCCCAAACGGGATGTCCGCATATTCAGATCCGACATTCGCCGGGAATTGGACATCCGTGGTCGGTGTGGAGGTGGGCAGAATGGGTGCCGTATACTGAACACTGGCGGCGATAGCGGTAATTAGCGCTCGGCTGGCTTCAAGTTCACCAGGGGCGGTTACGCCAATTGTGAAAACGTAGTTACCTTTCAATACATAGAGGATGAGAAGTGCCTGAAAATTAGGAACATCAGAAGAAATATCCTCCTGAGCCGCATCGAGACCATTGATTTGGGTTTGCGCGATCGTCCCGAACTGCCATGTCTGGTAAATGGATGAGAGCAGCTTGAGCGTATCGACTGCCGTCCGTTTTTGCAATGCCGTTCCTGGCTCAAACGTAATCGCAATAGCAACCTGTCCAGGCTGCAAGCTCGTCGCGACACCCGTTGTCGAAACTGCGTCGATCGCGACCTGACTGTTTCCAATGCTTATCACGTCGAGAGCGCCGAAAGCGCGCTGAATTGATGCCTTCTGTGCTAGCCAGCCACTCGGATAACGCACGCTGAAGCCGCTCGGACTCGTAAAGGTCTGTGGCAAACTTGCCTGTGCGGTGCTCGCTAGTAATTGGTTAAACTGCGCATCGACCGTATTGTTGAAAGCAGCGGTGGCCGTCAGAGCGTTGTCGCGCCGTGCCTGAGCCGTTTGTGTCGGCCCATGTGGTTGGGCGGTCTGCGTAAATCGTTTGTTGATGATCGCCTGGATCGTTTTCTGTTGATCGGTTGCCCCGCCGAGTGCGTGGACGGTTGGCAGCATCGAGGCGGACAGCAGCACGAAACAGAGCGTGATCAAGATTCCAATCGTCGCAAGGGCGATGATGTGGGATCGTCGATTGATATTCACGGTCGTTCTCCGTCTGTACGTTAAAAAGTCAATTGATGGTAGTATTATATATCATTATTGTTTTAAGATGTTTAATGAGTTCTTGAATGAAATTGCGCTCCGCCAACCGCGACGGATACTAGCTGTATCGTCGTGTGACGACTTGTAAACTTCCAATGTATCGGTGATCGCCAGATAGGACGAATGATAATGTCGTGACGTCCCGATTTGACTCCCCTTTCCCACCGCTTGGTTGGGAAAAAGGGCGGGGGATAATTAAATCTGATTTACGGCTGCTTCAAATATTTGTGCATTTGGACGCTCAACCGCCAGCCGCGCCGCTGCACCGTCTCGATGCACAGCGCCGTCGCCTTGTCGCTCTGACTGACGGGCTGCAAGCAAATCTGCACATTCGGCTTGAGGGTACACGCCGCCAATAACTGGTCGAGGGCGTCGATGTCGCGCTGAATGCCGACCACATGCTTGATTTCATCCGCGATGCTCAGTGCCTCATAGCGAATTGGACGGCCACCGGGCATATCGATCTTCGGCGAGACGCATACCCAGTCGAATCCCGCGTCAAGGTGGCCGATCTCCGTGCCGCTCGTTTCCAGTGCTGTCTGATAGCCGCGTGCGTGCAGTGCATCGATCAGCGGCGCGAGCGGATATTGCGCGGGTTCGCCGCCCGTTACCAGCACCCAGCGCGGCCCCACATGATTCTCCGCGATATAGTCCGCGATTGCCGTCGCGCCCATCCACGTATAGCGCGGATTCGCACCTCGCACATCAGCGAGTTGATTGCGGCCCTCGCTCGGCTCGAATGTCCACGTCTCTTTGGTATCGCACCAGGGACAACCGACCGCACAGCCATGCAACCGCAGCAGCACCATCGCCGCGCCTGTTTGGACGCCTTCGCCCTGGATGCACGTATAACAATCGTTCACTGGATACAATCTGGCGGTCACCTGCTTCGTGATCGAGTCTGCCATTGGTAAAGTCATCATCAGTCGTTATATCCCATTTTATCCCATCCACTTGATGGGCGAACTGTACGGGCGCTATGTGGCTGTTAGGGGCAGGTATTTTCGGTTTGAGGCGGACGAGGCAGGCCTCGTCCCTACACCAGACTATTCTTTGGTAGGGACGAGGCCTGCCTCGTCCGCTGTTCGTCCGTCCACATACACCATACCTACCCTTGAAAGGAGGGGGTTGGGGGGTGAGGTTCTTCGGCCAGCCGCAGGAAATCCGCGCGCATAGCTGCATCCGAGGCGAACGTACCGCGCGTGATCAGTGATGAGACCAGCCCCTCCGTTTTGATCCCGCGCATGACCATGCACAGGTGCACGCCGCGCGCCATTACCACCACATCCGGCGATTCGGTGACACGCACCACTTCATCGGCGATCTCATGGATCAGACGCTCTTGCAGTTGCAGGCGATGGGCACGTTCCTGGGCGATCCGCGCGAACTTCGAGAGTCCGAGTACCTTTTCACGTACCACGTAACCCACCGAAATATCGCACCAGAACGGCAGCAAATGGTGCTCACACATCGAGTACACGCGCATTCCGCCGATCACGACCAACTGCCCGGCGGTGGTCGCCTCGAACGTCGTTTCGGTGTTGCCCGGCTGATAGTCGATGAATTCCTTCCACCAGCTTGCCCAACGACGCGGTGTATCGCTCAGGCCATCCCGATCGGGGTTTTCGCCGATCGCCAGCAGCAGCGCGCGTCCCATCGCCGTCAGCGCATCTTCGTCGATCGCGGATTGCGGCGGAATCACGGCTGTTCCCGGTATTCCGCCCAGGTCTTGGGAGTCTCGCTCACGCGCACCGCATAGACCGCTTCCGGCCAAGATCCGCACGCGCGCCGAAACAGCCATTCCGCCAAACATTCGGCGGATGCGATCCCCGGCAGCACATCGTTCAAATGGCGGTGATCGAGTTCGTCGTCGATAATCCGCGCGAACGGCTTCAAGTCGCCGTAATCGAGCACGAAGCCGTCGCTGTTCAGCCGATCGGCGCGCAGGCTCAGCTCGACAATATAGTTGTGGCCGTGCAAGCGGTGACACGGATGCGCTTCGGGCAGCGTCAATAGCTGGTGGCTGGCCGAAAAGTGAAATTCTTTGCTGATTTGGTACATTGGTTATCTCACACGATACGGATTGTAGAATGGAAAGTGCGCGATCGGACGGAAATCGCCGAAGTCGGGCGCGAGTTGGTAGATCATGCCCTCGTCCAACAGCGCCTGAGCGTGCTCATCTTTGACGCTCGAAAATATCACCATGAACGATGCGCCCTCACGAATCACCGAAAACGCGGATTCTTGTATGACTCCCCCTCGCTGTGACACGGAGAGGGGGCTGGGGGGTGAGGTTCTTCCCACGTAAATCGGCGACATGACCCGCCACAAATACAGCGCGCCCGTCGGCTTGTGCCACAGCCAGCACGCCTGCTGACCATCCAGCACCGCGACCGTTTGCCCGATCGCTTCGATAATCGGCGCGCCCTGATCGAGATGATGCTGAATCCCACCGATGATCACGCCCGAATCGACGTTCAGGGCGGGGTTGATCTGCCACGCGGGAAACTGTGCATGATTGAGCAGCAGACCGTTATGTGCCAATAATAATTCGCGTGTCTCGAACGGGTGGATCGCCACGAGATCATCGGTGCGGACGTTGGTCGGCGCGCGCACATGGCCGAGCGCGACTTTGGCCTCCGTTAGCGGAATCCGCGATCCATCGAACGGTTCGGCAAAGCGATAGACGATCGGCGTGGCCGGACTCGCACCGCGATCGCGGATGATCAGCCCGCCAAAGCCAAGATTACCACGCGCCGTGTTGCGTTCGCCGAGCGCGATGAAATCTGCCGCCGCGATTAGACCATCCGCGCCGATGCTCAAAATCCCGAAGATGCCGCACATGGTCAAGTCGTCGCCGCATATGGGACGGGATCGATCAAGCCGAGCGCGGCGAAGGCAGCCAACCGTTCGGCGCACGTTGGGCAGCGTCCACACGCGAGCGCGCCGCCCGCATAGCATGACCACGTTTTCGCATATTCTACGCCGATCGCCAGCCCGACGCGCAGAATATCCGCTTTCGAGTGATTCACGAACGGCGCGACGATCTGGATCGGCGTTTTGCGGTTTAGCGCATAGACGGCATTCATGCGCTCCAAGAACAGAGCGGTCGTATCCCAGTACGAGTAAATATCGTGCTTTTGTGCGCCATAATAGACATCGCTCACGCCGATGCTCTCGGCATACGCGGCGGCCAGCCCCAAAAAGATCAGGTTGCGATTCGGCACGTAAGTCGGTGGCTGCGGATCGCCCATGACCGTCTCGACATCGGGGATCGCTTGCGCCGCATCGACCAGCGCCGAACTCGCAAAAACCGCCGCCAATCCGCTCAGATCGATCACCTGATGCTGCGTCAAGCCGAGCAGGGCGACGTTTTCGCGCGCGCAGGCGATCTCGCGGCTGTGCTTTTGGCCGTACAGGAACGAGATCACGGCGGGCGCTTTGTGCTCGGTCTTGACCAGGTAATGCAGCAGTGTCACGCTATCGAAGCCGCCGCTGACGATGGCGACGCAGTCCGGTTTTTGTTCTGACATCGGCGCGCGTTCCTACTTATCCAGCCAGTGTTTCAACATCGTGGGCATCGTCGTCAGCTTGCCTTCGCGTGTGATACAGACGTGCCGCGTCTGTCCCGTTGCGAACAGCGTCCCCGTCCGGTTATCGGCGATCTCATAGCCGAAGGTCAGCGTGCGGCTGCGCAGTTCTTCCACCCAGCAGCGCGCCGCGATCAGTTCGCCATAGTGGGCGGCGGCCAGATAGCGCACTTGTAGATCGATCACGCTGAGGCCGAAGCCGGTGCGCTCGAAATCGGCGTAGTCGCTGCCCCGTTCGCGCGCATAATGCGAGCGCGCCTCCTCCATCCACACCACGTAAGATGAATGATGAACGACGCCCTGCGCGTCGGTTTCGGCATAGCGGACGTAAAATTCGGCGGTGGCAATGTAACGATCGACGGGTGGCATAGCAGTCCTTCTCACTTGGCGCGGACTATTATACCACTGCAATTCACGCGGTAGTTTCTTCGAGTGCCTTGAGCAGCCCCAAAAATAGCGCGTTTTGCGGGGTCGGAATCCCATACCTTTGGCCGAGTACACAAACCGCACCACCGAAAATATCGACCTCGGTCTTTTTTCCCGATTCAATGTCTTGCAACATTGAAGATTTGAAGTCGGGCGGCATGTTGCGAATGAAATCGTTACACCAGGGCAGAATCGCGTCCACGTTATGGATACCGACTTTTTGGGCGATCGACAACGCTTCAAGCATCAGCGCTTCCACGATCGCGTGCGCTTTTTCGCTGCGCTGAAACGCCCCATAACTCGCGCGCAGGACTGCCGACGCTTGGTTGACGCCGACATTGACGACGAATTTACGCCAAAGGGCATGTAGGATGTCGTCTGGCACTTCGTAATCTATCGCCGCCCGGTCAAAAAACTGGCACACGGCATCGACTCTGGGTGTGCGCGCTTGGGCACCCGCTTCGCCGAAAACGATCCGCCCCACCCCATCATGCGTGATCGCATTGCCCGCTCGCGTGCTGCCATGACCGATAAAATAGGCGTGCAGCACCTTGTCCCGGCCATATCGCTCAGCGATCATGTCCTCGCTGGTGATACCGTTGAGCAGTGATAGGATGATCGTCTCGTCATGCACAAAGCTTTCGATGGCGCTAATCGCTTCGGGCAGCGCGTCGGCTTTCGTGGCGATCAGGATCAGATCGGCCTTTTCCGGGTTTGTCCCCGGCAGCACGTATTCGAAGTCGTGGCGGATACCGTTCAGCACGACGCCGCGCGCCTTATAGCGTTCGAGGCGCTGCGGATCAATGAGGACCCGAACGCAGCCGGGGTCATATTGCATCAGCTTCGTCGCATAGATGCTCCCGATCGCCCCCAATCCAATGATGACAACCTTTTGAATATCCCTCATTTGAACGGTCGTGCTCCTTACGGCGTTGTTGTACCTTCCCTGGTGGGCGTTGGGAAGAGCGTGGCCGTCCCGCTCGTATCGGCAGCCGCAGCACCCGTCGCCGCCACTGTCGCGGCGCTGGTCGGTATGCTGGGCATATCGATGGTCGCCGCCACGTCGTAATCAAACACCGTCAAATCCCAGCGCGATGGTTTGGGCTGCGACGCTGTGACTGTATCCGGCTGCACTAGCACGATCTCAGCCACTTTCAGACTCGTGGCATCGAGATACAGATCGATATTTACCTTCGATCCCTGAATCAGACCGACCGTCAGCGAAGCAATATCCTTGTCGTCGGCGCTGCCCGTCAAATGCAGCACGTCCGTGCCATTCAGCGACTCTTTGCCCACCAGCGTCAAACCCTGGATCGTGAGCAGCGCGCCGCCGATCCCCGAATCCGAGGTGACCAGTTTAGCCGCGTTGAAACCCGGCGCGAAGGTCTGGGCGACGAATTTGTTGCCTGTCAAGATGCTGTTCTTGTACCACTGACTGTCGCCGATCGTCACAATATCGACTTGGCCGGGCAGCCCTAACAACCGCGCCACGACGCGCGCGCTCACCCGATCGGGCGCGACGTATTGGCCGTTGGCAGATACGAACGTGATCGTTTTCGTCGCATCGACGTTGACCGGCGCACCAGTCAGTTCGAGCTTGATTTTGAAAAACTTGGCGGTCTGGATCGACTTGACGGTGCTGCGCACGATGTCGATCGCGCCCAGCGGTGTGGGAGTCGGCGTGGTCGTTGGTTGGCAGGCAGCCATCACCAAGATCGCCAAAATTCCGAGCGCATAACGCAGTGAGTTCGTCGGTTTTCGGTTGAGTCGCATGTTTCATCCTTTGCGAGGCAGAATCGCTTTCCAATAGTACGTCGGCAAATGCGCCAAAGTTCTGATGATTGCTCATTTCGGCGGGCTGCGCCATTCGTCTTATTGCTCAAGCAGGGCACGTGCAAAGTCGTTTACCCCTCCCCATTTCATGGAGAGGGGCGCTCGGAGACGGTTGATTCCCCCTCTCCACGCCAGTGGGGAGGGGGCTAGGGGGTGGGGTGAATGGTGATCTCAACATTTCTCCCTGACTTTGCACATACCCTGATTGCTCAAGGTGCATTCAGGGCTGGGGGCGAGTCGTACCGAACGGCTTTTCCCTGGCGGAGGCCCTTTTGAGACGGACGAGGCAGGCCTCGTCCGCCAAGCGATGGCCTTCAGCACCCATTGCTCAGGCCGCACTCGCCACTTTGATCCGCTTGATCAGATCGTCGCTGCTTTCGATGCCTGTGCCCAGATCGGAAATCTTGCCTGACGGACTGATCGTGAATTTCGGCGTGCTGGGCGGATTCGTGATCGTGCGCCCAAACTTGTTGATCAGCTTGTCTGCGAGTGTGCCACCAGCGATCGCAAAGCGCCACTCGTAGCCCTGATCCTTGCTGTACTGTGCCAACTGCGCGGCGTTTTCGTTCGGATCGAGATCGATCGAAAGAAAAATCGTGCTGCTGTCGAACGATTTTTGTGCGGTGATGATCTCGTGCTGCTGGATACGGCAGTTGGTACACCACGCGGCCATCGCCTCAACGTATATGGTTTTGCCCGCGAAATCGCCCAATTTGATCGAATTGCCCGTGAAGGCGTCGATGAACGGCGTGTTCAGAATTGCCAGATCGTCTGCCGAAAGCGCCGCCGAAATAGTCGGGGCTGATGTGGGTGCGGTACTGCTTACGGTAGATGAACTGCACGCGGCCAAAAAAATGAGCGCGCCCAAAATAAGGACGGATCGTTTCATGATCAGGTTTTTCTCGTTGCCGAACGGGTTGATCTCCGATCGCGCCGTCGCTCGCCGTCTTACGTGATCGTTTCAGCATCCAATATCCGTCGAGAGACTCGTTAGCCTGAAGACATTCAATCGTGAGCCGCTTTTTTAAGACCGGTAGGTGATTTGCGCAGCAGGACGCTCAGGCGGGCGGATAGCCTAGTTCGGCCAGCCGCAGCGCCACGTCTTCTTCAGGCACCTCGAAGCGGTTGCTAATTGTCAGCAGCGTGCGATTGGCTGGCGCGAGTGCATCGATCATCGTGCGCGGCATCAGCAGCGCCCGTGCGAAAGCCCGGATCGCCTCGTCATTATCGACGAAGGCGGCCAGTTGGTGTTGCGCGCCCCAGGGCGAGCGGCAAATGTGGCGAGCCAGCAGCCGCGCGATCGACATGCGCGGACTATGGCGATGCTTGACGCTGATGAATGCCGCCGACAGCTCGCTTAGGTTGACTTCTTTCCACATCCCGGTCTTCGGGCGTTGCAGCATCAATTCGATGGGGATCGGCGGCGTGCTGACATCGAACACCGCGATCAGGTTGTGTACTGCCGCTTCTTGCAAACCCGCATCCCCTTCGGCCATGCGCTGTTTTCCTTCCGACTGGTTCGTGGACGATGTGTGCATTTCAGAGCGTTGATTCATAATCGGTTATTCTCCGGGACGCTCAAAAAACCAAACGAGCGTGTTTCCGTAACGTCGTTCGTCATACGGACTGAGTACACTGAGTGTGATGTCGCTTTTTTCGAGCGGATCGATCTGCACGATCACAAGCCCATCGGGCGCGACGTGATCAGGGTGCGAGTCGAGCAGCGTGAGCGTTTCACGCCATAAGCCGTGATATTGGGGCGGCGCGATATAGACGATCTCGAAGGCTTCGGCGGCGGGTCGGCGTAGAAACTCGCGCACATCGGCGCGGATGACACGCGATTGATTGACAAATCCGGTCATTTTCAAATTCTCTTCGATTGTTTTGGCGGCGATAGGCGTATTTTCCACGAATACGGCATGGCTTGCCCCACGGCTGATCGCCTCGATCCCTACGCTTCCTGTACCCGCGAATAGATCCAGAAATGAAGCATCGATCACATCTTCGCCCAGAATGTTGAAAATCGCCTCTTTGACGCGATCCATAATCGGGCGCGTGCCGTCGCCCGGCACCTGGATGAGATGACGCCCCTTGGCCTTGCCCGCAATCACGCGAATCGCCATTGTATGCTCCCTAGCCCCCCGCCGACTCGACAGAGTCACGGACGGCGCGGATGTTGGCGAGTGGCGACGTGATCATCATGACACAGCCCGTCGATAAAATGAGGCGTCGTCCGTTTGTCTGCTGGATCGCATCGCGCGCCTGTGCCCGGATTTCGACAGGCGCGCCATTGTGAACGCTGTCCCAATGGCCGAGTCCACCGCAAACCACGCCGCCAAAACGCCCCTTGCCCGTCGCCAGATCAGGTTCGGTCTCGCGGTCGTGCCAATTCATCGCCTGCACTGGATAATCGGTGAAGATGGAAAAAATCGGCGCGTCGCCATGCAGGTGAAGCATATTGAACCACCAATCCTTGTTGAGCGATTCCAAAATCCGCAGATCGAACGGCAGCCCGAACTCACGGTATTCGGCCTCAGTCAGCGCGCCGTAGCTGCCCAACTGCACCGCATAATAAATGCCACACACGCCGCTACGCCGGATCGCGTCGATGAAGCGCAAAGTGCTCTCGGTGATCGTGGTCAGCCCGGTTTTGACGCGATCGGGCGCGGTGCGGATATGCTTAATCAGCGTCTCGGTGCCCGATAGATTTTTGGCCTGCGCCAACGGACTGAAAATGGTCTGCATGAACGGCGTCTCGTCGGTCACGCCGCTCTTGATCATCGTGAGCGCTTCGACTTGGCGCGCCAGTGCGCCGCGCGACGGATCGAGTACCCGCAAATCCGTCCAATCCAGCGATCCCTTGACGACCCGTTTGGTATATTCGCGCGTGCCTTCCAGCGAACCGACCCAGCGATCCTGTGCGCCATAGTCAGTCACGCAAAAGCTGCTGGCAGGCGTCACTTTGATAAAATCCCAGTCATAGCGACGCTGCCAATCGAGCGTACTGGCGGCGAAATCGGCGGCACGTTGATCGTCGCCGGGGAAATGTCGCCAGAGAGCCACGGGAATTCGATCGGTGGCTTCACCGGCAAAGGTTTTTTCGAGTCGTTCGCGTTTTTGCATGGAGTATCCGGGGATGATTCCGCCAATCGTTACAAGATTTTTATAGGTCTGCGAATTATAGCCGAGAATCGGAGAAATTCAAACCAAAAGTTTGTGGCTCAACTATAGAAATGGTGCAAAGGTGCTATACTGGCGAGCATGGATTTTCCAATCATTGACTTGTTAGACACACAACGAAGTTTGGACTGGTTAGAGCAGCATTTCCACCCGGACGGGATGAAGTGCCCGCATTGCGTCGCTCGTCCTTTTGCACTCGTCCTATAGGTGAGCCAATCGAATAGTTGGAGGATTAGTTATGGGCGACAATTTTGATGCCATACATTGGGAAGAGCTACATGATGCGGAGGGTAAAGCAACAACTCTTCCTGAACTTATTTTCGCTCTGAGATCCACCAATTTCAGTGTCGCGAATGAAGCATATGATAATCTGGTTGATCGAATCTTCTATCAAGAGGTAATTTACCAAGCAACTTCTTATGCAATTCCTTATCTAATCGATATTTTATTATCATCAATAACATTAGAGAAAACTAAATTTGCTATTTTAATTCTACTCACAAATATTTCTGAAATTGCTCTTCTTGATCTAAAGCGACAGACCAATTCACCTGTTGAGGATACATCGACCCCAAAGAGTAAACATGATTATGGAATGAAGTGTTATCATGCTCTTCAAAAAGGTGTATCGACTTATATATTTCTTTTAGCCTCGGATAATGCGGGCCTTCGTGGACATAGCGCATTACTTCTTGGAAATCTACACACTGAAGAAATGCGGATCGCACGTATTCTCGTTGAGTCAATTAATATTGAAAAAGATCAATCAGTTCAACTGCAAATGATAGATTCTTTGAGCAGGATTATACAAAAAATGGGTGATGTTTCAATTGAGGAAAAACGAACGTTTGTATCGTTTATCTACAGCCTTTATTATGGTAAATCGATAAATTCTACTCGTCTGCTGTTAGCATTTTTTACAGTACAAGCTGATCCTAGTGTACCCTTCCCGGATACAATCGAACTCATCAAGGAAGCACTTATCAGTCCAATAGGATTTTTTGACAAAAAAAGCTCGGAGCTACCAGTGTCTTCAACTGCGCTGATTACCACGATAGCAGAAATGAACGACAAAGACGCTTCCCAACAGTTGGGCACCATTTTAGTAAAGACCACTGATGCCGAAATCGCTCACGAAGTTGCCAAAACTTGGCTTGATATTGTTTTTGGTCGTGGGATTTTAGACCAGTGGAAAAAAGCGTCGAGTAGAACAAAATCAGGCCGCACTTTCAAATACTGGCGTGCAAATGGAAAACAATCTGCAGGGCAAAACTCCCCAACCTTAAATGTAGAGCAAAAACAGACCATAGAGCGTATTTTAGAAAACGATTTATTCTGGACAATTGAAAGTAATTTGCTCAATATATTCGGTCTACCAGCGGATAGATCCAGTTTGCGTTCATATTTGGCAAATACCTAATCTGGACTTTGCACATCCCAAAAGCCCGTTTTTGCCGATGGCGTCAGTATCAGAATATCTCGTGTCTGACCTTTTTGAATGATTACCCTTTGACCCGAAATTCAAAAAGTCTGAGAGCTTCTGAGAGCTTGTGGGCACAACCCACGCTGTCAATTTATGGTCATGTGCAAAGTCCAGCTTAAGCGGCTCACACCACCCTCTCAAAAACCTGTTTTTCAGCCCGGTGGCTTTAGCCCCGCGCCTATGTGGACCACCCTTTGCCCTAGCTTCACGCCTATAGAGGCTGGGATTCTGGTCAATTTTCGATCTACCGTTCTTGACAGTCTCGCTGCGATTGCTTAACATTGATCATGTGTCTTGTGCCTTACTATGAGGAGCTTCTGGATTATGCCGAAATTTGAACTTCCCCCGCTGCCCTATGCCTTCAATGCGCTCGAACCGCATATCGACGCTCAGACGATGGAGATTCATCACGATCGCCATCACGGAACTTATGTGACGAATCTCAACGCCGCGATCGAAAAGCACCCCGAACTGGCCGATAAAACGATCGAACAGTTGATCGGCGATCTGAACGCCGTGCCGGAAGATATTCGCGTCGCAGTACGCAACAATGGCGGCGGTCACCTGAATCACTCGCAGTTCTGGCACAACTTATCGGCCAACGGCGGCGGCGAACCAACGGGTGCATTGGCCGAAGCGATCACCAAAGCGTTTGGTAGTTACGCTGGGTTCAAAGAAGCCTTCGCCAAAGCCGCCACCACACGCTTCGGTTCGGGCTGGGCATGGCTGGTCGCCGCGTCCGATGGCACGGTCAGCATCACCAGTACCGCCAATCAGGACAATCCGCTGTCCGAAGGCCACCACGCGATCCTCGGCCTGGATGTGTGGGAGCATGCCTACTATCTGAAGTATCAGAAC
>JBBRMW010000145.1:0-14939 GCA_038230635.1 Aggregatilineales bacterium
CATTCAGGGATTGGGGCGAGTCGTTCCGAACGGCCTGCCCCCGGTGATGCACTTTCGAGGCGGACGAGGCTTGCCTCGTCCCTACCCTAGACGCCGTTTCTGTAGGGACGAGGCTTGCCTCGTCCGCCACGGCGATGGCCTTCAGCCACAGCGCATCCCTCGCCCCTCATTCTGAATGCACCGTTTTGGTGCATCACAAAATACGGCGGTCGTATAGAAACGGCTACCCCCGTTGTGATTTCTGGTATAGGGCGGTGTCTGAATCGTCGGTTTCATCGACAGCGACGAGTTCCCCATCATCACCGAGTTGCATGGTCGGTTCGCGTTTGGGCTTCTCATAAGCCGAATTCGCCAGCCCCATGCGGAGTTTTTCGCGCTCGATTTTCTGCTGAATCATCAGCTCGCGCCGATCGGCAGCTCTTTCCGAGTCTCGATACACGCCCAACCCCATCGATACCAGCCAGACTGCCCAGGGGAGCGAGAACAACGCCGGCCACGCGACCATATGATCACCGACCGCCGCGTAGATATACCAGAGGACGGCGTTGGCAGCGACAGCGAAGGCGAGTTGAAAGAAAAACTGGTTGCGATTCTTGATGCGTTTTTCGATCCGATCCCGAATAACCCGATCATAATCCACGGGCGCATTGGCCGTTTCGTCGAACGCGGGGGAGTCCTCAGACATGATAAAGCTCCTTGGCCTCGAATTCGTCTTGTGCTGCTTCTTTCCTATACGGATGAACGCGAGAAGCGTTGCCCAGCAGCAATGGTTGCGGACGCGACCTGCCGCGTCCCTACGGGGATGGCGGGTTTTGTAGGGACGACGGCTTGCCGTGTCCGTCTTTACGCTCGAATGATGCCCGCACGATCGCGGCACTGCGCGCCAGATCATCGCGGCTCGTGCTTTCGTCGATCCACAAATTGACCAGTCGATGATCGAGCGAGGTGCTGAATAACGCGGAATCAGGCGCAAAGATGGTGCTCAATGGCGGGTACAATCCCGATCCAGGTAAGCCTGCGCCCTGCAGTTGGCGGCGAATCCAATTGGCACTGGTAATACTTGGCGCGGCGAACGTGAAGCGCCAGAAGGCGTCGCCCGCGCGTATCTCAGGCAGCGCGAGCGGCAGATCGGCCAGCGAGTCGCGCAGCCAAGCGGCCTTCTCATTGCGATCGCGGACGTTCTGCGCCAGGCACGACCAGCCGCGTTCGATCGCGCCCAGGTTATCGACCGAACCGACGAATGGCAGCAGCAGCGACTCGGTCATGCCCGCCAACTGACCGCGATAGGCACGGAATCGCTCGCCTTGATCGAGCGGCGGCAGCGGCACCGAGTCGGGGCTGATCGGCACGCGCTGGATAATATCCCACAGCGTCGGATCGTCGGTGAGCACCACGCCGCCGCGCCCGCCGATCATTTTCATCCGATCGAAGCCTATGATCGTCAGGTCGCCGCGCGTGCCGACCGCGCCACCGAGTCCCTGAATCGCATCTTCGATCAGCGGCACGCCGAAATCTGTTGGCATCATATCGCACACATGGCCGAACAGGTGCGCACTGAGGACTCCGCGCGTCTGGGTGGTGAGATGGCGCTGGACGCTGGCCGGATCGAGCGTGAAGCGGCGGGGCAGCACATCCGCGAAAACGGGCGTGAATCCCGCCAGCAGTACACCGTCGAGCACCGCCGAACAAATCACATCGGGCATGATCAGTGTGCCCGCGCCATCACGCTCTGCCAATGCACGCAGTGCCACATACAGCGCGGTGGTGCCACGTCCCACCAACCGCGCGTATCGACGTCCCATTTGTGCGGCGATGCTCATTGCCAGGATGTTCACGGGTCGCCTATCAGGGTTTCTGCTCCGCAGAGCCTCTCAAATAATCGAAATTTTTGTAACTGATTGCTCAAAACCGACGCGGCAAGCTGCCGTTCCTACAAAACGCCATCTGGTGTAGGGACGACGGCTTGCCGCGTCCGCTCGTCATCCATCCAAACGGAAATATCTACCCATCGAACGAAGATCCGCCCGTCCCCGAACTGCTCGGCGTCGGCTGTTCCGGCACACCGCTATCAATCGGCGCGGGTGCTTGGATGATCCCCGCCGCGCTCGTCCAATGTCCCGCTAACGGTATGTCGTTGGCGATGCCATAAACGAGCTGCGCATTGGCGAAACCTGTACTCGCCACATTCTTCAGATAGATCAGGCCGCTCGTTGGCCGGAACACACCGATCCCGTCATGACCCGCGCCCACCCAATCACCCGCGATCGGCACATCACCAGGAACGCCAAAAACGAGCACCCGATCGGTGGCCGCCAGTCCCGGTGCGGCCTGATTCGAGAGGTAGATGATCTCGCTGGTGCCCGCGCGGGCCACCCCCGGCGAATCAACGTGGTCACCGTTCCAATCGCCTGCGACGGGCCGATCGTTCGGAATCCCCATCACCATCTGTATATCGGCGAAACCCGTGTTCAGGGTATGCCGCAGGTAGATCACGCCGTTGCCGGGTCGAAATACGCCGATTCCATCATGCGTTGCGCTGGCTTTCCAACGTCCGCTCAACGGCAGATCGTTCACGCCGCCAAATCTGAACGCCACATCCGCCGCGCCCGCCGTGTTTGTGTTGCGCAGGTAAAAAGTCCCGGAATTGCGATCGAACACGCCGATCGTATCGACGCCATCACCATTCCAATCGCCCACGAGCGGGGCGGCGTTGGCGGCGGGATTGAAAACGACGACCAAGTCAGCAAAGCCGGTTGTGTTGCTGTTACGCAGATAAAATGTGTTGTTGCTGGGACGGAAAACACCGATGTGATCATGCCTCGCCAGCGCGCCATTGAGCGTATATGCCGACAGGTTGCCGCTCTGATCTGTGATGTACAGTTCACCATCGGCGACGATCGGGCTTTCCCAGTGGATGCCGCCGATCGTGTTATCGCTCCACAGCGTCGCGCCCGTGACCGGATTCAGCGCGCGGATGATGTTGTCTCCGGCGTAGTACAGCACATCGTTGGCGATGATCGGCGAACTTCCGCCATTAGCGTGCTGCCAGGGGCTGCTGAGCGTGGGGATGCCGCCGCTTGCACCCACTTTCAGCGCGGAAATGCCGTTGTCGTTGACGACGAATACCCAAATTGTTCGATCGACCGGATTCACCCAGACGGCGGGCGTGGTGAGCACTTCGCCGCCCTGTGGCACATCGATCTTGAGCAGTTCGCCGCCCGTATGTCCCGGCCCGCCCTGGCCGCTCAGATCGTCCAGGCTGATCAGGCGAATTTTGGCGTCTTTGCCGGATTGCAGCGCCAGATGTGGAAAGTTCGAGCCGGGGATCGTCGGCAACAGCACAGGTGCGGTACTGCCGATGTCGGCATCCGCATTTTGCAACTGCTGATACTCAGTGGGCGTGTAGGTATCCAGCGGATTGCCGTTCGCGCCCGTGCCATCGGGGTTTAGCGAGAAGACCGTATCGCCCCAATAATGGCTGGTGGCGGCGAAATCGCCGTTTCCCGTTGACATGTAGATTTTGTCGGTGGCGGGACTGTAGACGACTCCCACGCGCGCCCAGATCGCAGTTTGCACGGAGGGGCAGTCGGGCGAGCCACCTTCGGTAAAATGCATCGTTTGATTGCTGCACACGGCGTTGAACACATTCTGTGCGCCCGTCGCCAGATCGATCGCGGTGATGTGTCCCTGATAATCGCCGTTGTCGCCAGGATAGCCGCCGTTGGCAACGTAGAGATATGATTTGCCGTTTCTGGCGGTGGCGACGCTCAAGGCCGATGAGCCTTTTTCTTGATTGGGCTTGAGGGTCGTCGTCTCCGGCCAGCCGCCCGTGATGGTCTCGGCACCCGTATCGACCGCGTACTTGTGCGCTTTGCCATCGAGGCCATAGGTATACACAAAGCCACGATTCGGATCGATCGCGGGCGACGAAGTGGTATAACACACGGTGCCGCCGTTGTTGATATGGCAGTTTCCCGGCCCGTTTTGATGACTCCACAGCGTGGCATGGCTGTGTGCATCGAGCGCCAGAATATGACCGTCTTTGGTGGTCAAGAACAGCATATCGTGCGGCGTGCCGGAAATGGTGATCCCACTCAGATAGGCGGGCGCACCATCGGCAACGTTGACCAAAGGCGTCTGGTAGACGCGCGTAAGATTTGCCACGTTGGCCTGCGTGATCGTCGTTTCGGTCGTGTTATTGCCCAGGTGCTGTGCGCTGCCATCGAACTGCGGCCAGTCATAAGCAAGCGCGCTCATCAGCGGCAGCAGTCCCACTGCGAGCGCGAATCCGAAGGCCGCCATGCGCAGCCAAACCGTGCGTCGAGTCATTATAATCACTCCATCTTTACAATATTGCACCCAGATCATACACTTATCCGCCGCTTCATGGGGGGGAAAAAAGTCATGATGAGGTGAAAAAAGCAAAATCAACCGAATCTCACATTGATACAGGGCATTTGCAAGCGCCCTGCCTTGCACATGGACACTCCAGGGCGATTGCATCTAATTTTGCGACAGTTAGCGGACGCGGCAAGCCGCGTCCCTACAGGAATGGCCGTTTTCGTAGGGACGACGGCTTGCCGCGTCCGTCCGATTCGGTGAATTTAGATGCAATTGCCCTGATGGACACTCATCCCCTTCTTATCAAAATCGATTATGCTATGATTCGATCGGATCGAGGGCAAGGCGGAGCAATTTTTGATGGATGTAGGCGCTTTTGTGGCAACGTTCAGTACGCGCTTTTTGGGGATTTTCATCGAGGCAGTCGCCTTTTTGCTGTTGGGGACGCTGATCTCTGGCCTGCTGGAGGTGTTCGTCACCAATGACGACGTGGTGAAGCTCATGCCCCGCAACCCGATCGCGGCCACCATCGCAGGCAGTATGCTGGGCTTTTTGTTCCCGGTGTGCGAGTGCGGCGTTGTACCTGTTACGCGGCGGCTGTTTCAGAAAGGGCTGCCCGTCTCGGTGGGTATCACGTTTTTGTTGGCTGCGCCCGTGATGAACCCGATCGTGTTGGCAAGTACCTACGCCGCCTTTGGCTTCGGCCCGATTCTGATCGGGCGTTACGTGATCAGTTGGGTCATGGCGGTCAGCATTGGGCTGTTGTTCAGCTTTCAGAATCACCCGCAGCGATTGATCAATCCGAGCGCGTTGGCCTTGATCAGCGGCGGTTCGGCGGAGGCGACGACCGTACCTATGCAGCGGATGGCGCTCGTGCCCGGTTTCAAAAAGGCGCTGAAACTGGCGGGCGACGAGTTTTTTGAGATGGGACGCTATTTGGTCGTTGGCTGCTTTTTGGCCGCGCTGATGGGCACGCTCGTCACACAGCAGCAGTTGCAGGCATTGGCGAGTAACCCGGTGAATTCGGTGCTGGTCATGGCTGGACTCGCGTTTGTGCTATCCTTGTGCAGCACGGTCGATGCGTTTGTCGCGCTCGGCTTCGCGCGCACATTTACCACCGGCTCGATCCTCACCTTTTTGACCTTTGGACCGATGGTGGACATCAAAACAACCTCAATGTACCTCGGCACGTTTCGCCGCAAGACGGTGTTTTATATGGTCGTGCTGCCGTTCCTGATCTCGGTTTTGGCGGGAATCTGGATGAATCTGAATGTGAAGTTCTGAGCGAGGGCGTGACGATGCGAACAAATACGAGTAGAGCGGACGTGCGAACGTGGGTGCAGGCGTCGATTCTGTTGTTTTTGGGCTTGTATCTGCTGGACAGCCTCTTGACCGGGCAAATCAACAATTATGTGAACACCGATCGCTTTGGCTGGGTGCCCTGGATGGGTACGCTAATCTTGCTCGCGCTCGGCCTGATCAGTTTCTACGAGATTCTGCGACCGCCCAAACGCGCTCCGGCGCAAGAACCTGATCACGATCACGCGGATCATGATCATGCGGGGCACGGTCATGATCACACGGCGGCCCCTTCTTGGCTCAAGCTGATATTGGTCGGGCTGCCGCTGCTGATCGGCCTGTTGATCCCCTCGAAGCCATTGGGCGCATCGGCGGTGGCGGCCAACGGCGTCAGCTCGAATTTCAGCAGTCTGGGTGGCAGCACCGCGCAGTTTGCCATCCCACCCAAAGACCGGAACGTGCTGGATTGGGTGCGCGCCTTCAACAACACGTCGGATGTCAAGGATTTTGTCGGCCAGCCCGCCGATCTGATCGGCTTCGTATACCGCGATATTCGGTTCGATGGCAAGCCGCAGTTCATGGTAGCGCGCTTCACCATTAGCTGCTGCGTGGCCGATGCGGCGGCGCTTGGGGTGATCGTGCAAGCCACCGATGCCGCGAACTGGACGGCGGATTCATGGGTACACGTGACGGGCAAATTCGACAGCCAAACCATCGATGGCCGTGCCACGCCGGTGCTGCTCGCCGACTCGATCGTCGCCGCCGCCCAACCCGATCACCCCTATCTATACCCTTAAAGCGAATGATGTTCCAGGGGCGGACGCGGCAGGCCACGCCCCTCGCACAGATTGTCATATCAAAAATATAAACTTGGCGTTTCTACATAGTTTCCATAAGGTGCTTTACTTTTCACACACTTTACCCTACACTGATAGTATTGCTTCAGTAATATTTATCCGGAAAGTTGTGTGGCATTTGATACAGGATCATAGCGGTTTACTCGTCAAAAATGTTAAAGATGTCACCTTCAGCATTTGGAAACAATGGCTGTATAAATCCGTTTTTCAGCAAGATCAGCTGGATTTAGGCATCGCCGAATTGAGCACCGGGCGCTCCGATCCCAGCAGTCATGGCGCTGAGACCACGCTCTACTACGTGATCGATGGGCGCGGGCGCTTTATCTTCAGCCCCGATGCGGCTGCGCATCAGCCCGCCAATCTGGATGGCGAATCGCAGCCCTTCGCCATCGGCACATTTATTAAAGTTGCGCCCTGTCAGACCTACCGCGTCGAATGTGCGGGGCCTTCCATGTTCCTCGTCCTGCGCACCCTCCATCGCTTTCCGCAGATGGAAGCCCATGCGGTGCGTCCCGGCCAGTCGCTCTCCGATCGCATGTTGGCACATCCGCAGGCGGCCTGCGAATATCGTTATGTCGCCTCCGGTGAGCTACAATTATTGAGCGACGGCCCGCCCATCAAATTATCTGCTGGGACAGCTATTCAGATTGAGCCAGGCATCCGATACTCGCTCGCCAATACAGCCCCCCGCTGGGCGCAACTTGTCGTCGCCAGCGCAGGGAGCATCCAGCAATCCGCCGCCGACTCGCCCTAAAACCAAGTCGCTCACCTGGGTGTGGCTGCTGCTGATTGCACCCGGTCAGATGGTCACGCTGCATAGCCCCCTCACACCCGACGAATCACTGCGTCGGCTGCGCGCCCAAACCAGCGCGGTTAAGGCGTTGAGCATCGGTCAGGTCATGATCCACTTGCCCGTCGATCGGACTCAGCGTCGATTCTTCGCCTGGATCGAGAACGATCCCGCCGGGGGCACACGCATCAGCGGCCAAACGCGCACCCCCTACCGCGTGGCCGTCGCCCGCTCCGCCATCAGCATGGCGCTGTTCTGGTTGGCGATGGTATGGCTGGCCGCCGAAAAACCGTTCCTGGGTTTCATCTTTATCGCGGGCAGCCTGGGCTTTCTGCTGCTGTCCCAGTACGAGCGCATGGTTGGCCGCGATCGACGCCAGCACGTCGCATGGCTGCGGCGCATTGTCAAAGCCGATTAGTTCTACAACCGAACTTACGATTTGACCTCACCCCCTCAGTCCCCCTCTCCGTGATGACGGAGAGGGGGAAGCCAGCCCATACCAACGGCGGCTATCGCTGCATAATTTCGGTTGTAGAATTAGCTGCACCCCTCACCGTGATTTCGGCGAGGGGCTGGCGGTGAGGTGAATCCTCTGCTCACCCGAAGCGCAGCCGAATCTGGCAGGGCGCGATCGGATAGTTGCCCGTGTTATCCACCACCACCAGTTGAATCCAGTACAGGCCGGGCGGGAAGGCGTTCGCGTTGAGCGTACCGAGTTCGCTATCCGTTGTGACGGGCTTCGTACTGGTGAAGAACGTCACGTAAGATTGTGCGGCATCAGCGCGGACTTCCAGCTTATAAAACTGAAAATTCGGGATGTTGGCGCTGCCTCGGATGGCGAAGCCACCGTTGATCGGCGTGCCGGGCGCAGGTGCGGTGATGCGCGCCGCCGGGTTAAAGCACGTATACGCATTACCGTCACCCGGACTGCCCGTTGCCAAACCCGGAGTCGGCAGCAGTGAACCATTCGGCGGCAGCACGAGAATCTGCCCGGCGATGATCTGCGACGGATTGGCGAGGCAGTTGGCGGCCTGCAAGTCGGCCAAGCTGATGCCCGCCCGCTGACTCAAGCTGAACAACGTATCGCCCGGCTGCACGGTATACGCCACCCAATTGGTACGGCGCGCGCACTCGGTCGGGATGAACACCGTCGGAATGTACGTCGGCACGAAGATCGTGGGCAGCGGCGTCCAGGTCTCGGTCGGCGTATCGGTTGGAGTCGCGGTATCGGTGGGCGTGTCGCTCGGCGTCAGCGTCTCCGTTGGGGTGTCGGTCGGCGTCGTGGTCGGCGTATCCGAGGGTGTGTAACTGGCCGTCGGCGTGTAGGTCGGGATCAGCGTATTCGTGGGCAGCGGCGTGAACGTCGGCAGCGGCGTATAGGTGGGACGCAGCGTTGGGGTCGGGACGGGCGTGCGCGTCTTGGTCGGGCGCGGCGTCGCCGTATTGGTGGGCGTGCGCGTGGGACGTGGGGTGGGCGAATTGGTCGCCGTATCTGTCGCGGCGATGGTCGCGGGCATGGTGACCGGAAGCGTCGCGTTATCAGTGGCAGCTTCGGTGGCTGCTGAAACGCGAATACTCGTCGAGCCGCCTGCGACAACTGCCACCGTCGCGGGTTGATCCTCGGTCGCGCGCGCCGTGACGACTGAGGGTGCGAGGGTCGTGGCTGCCGTTGGACGATCCGTCGGCGGGCGAGTCGCGGGTATGGTGGCGGTTTGAGTGGCTACCGAAGTGGCGCGCGCTGTCGCAAGAACCGACGCAACTTGCGTCGTGGACGGGGTGACAGTAGCCGTATTCCCGTCGCTTGCCAATGCTGTGAGCGTACTTTGCGCGGCGATCAGCGTCGCGCCCGTGAGTCCCGTCGCCGGGATGATGCTTGGCGTCGGCGTCACCGATTGACTAATCGTCAGCACGAAGCCGAACACCAATGCGAGCACCAGCGCCGTGATGGCCGCCAGCGCGATCAATAACTCGCCTCCCAAATTACGGCGTGGCATGGGGTAGCGCCTCCGTTTCAATGCTATGTTTAATCGGCAGAATCACTTTGAAAGTGCTGCCTTGTCCGGGTTGACTTTCGAGCCAGATGCGCCCGCCGTGCATTTCGGTCAGTGCCCGCGCGATCGACAGCCCGACTCCGGTGTCGCCGAGTCCCTGAATCAGCGGGTTATCGGCGCGATACAAGCGGCTGAATACGCGATTTTGCTCTTCAAGTGGGATGCCCGCACCCTGATCGCGCACCGCCAAAAAGATCACGTCCTGCGCATCGGAGTTGGTGGCGATTCTGAACTGCGGATCATGGCGCGCGGTGATCGCCACTTCGCCATCGGTCGGCGAGGCGAGATAGGCGTTCGAGAGCAACTGGATCACGACCTGTTGCAGTGCGTCATGATCCGCGTTGAGCGGCGGCAGTTTGCTCGAAATATCCATTTTGAGCGTAATTCCCTTTTCCCTGAAAGCCATGCGCGTAGAGGTGATTGCATCGTCGATCACTTCCACCAGATCGACCTGAGCGGGCTGCAACCGCACTTGCCCGGTATCGATCGACGTCACGCGCACGAAATCTTCGAGTAAATTGCCGAGTCGATCGATATTGGCTTTGACGCGCTGGAGAAACTGACGTTGCAGCGCGCCCAAAATGCCCACCGATTCGCTCAGCAGCAGATCGACATAGCCCGTGATCGAACTCATCGGCGTGCGCAGTTCTTGTGCGATGCTCAACATGACTTCGGTCTGCGAAGCGTCGATCGGCGTCGAAGGCGGGATCGGGATCGAATTGGCGAGCGTCGTCTTCGCCTTTTGCAGCGATTCATCCAATTTGGCGGCGCGCGTGGTTTCGCGGAGCAGCTTGTGCTCAAGGTCGCTGCGCTCTTCGGTCAGTTCGTCGATCATCACCTTGAGCGCATCCGCCCCATCCGCACCCAGCCGCTGCAACATCTCGCGGTTGCCATCGTTGGCAGCGCGCAGTTGATCGCGCTCGGTTTGCAAGGTCGCCCGCTCTGCCGCCAACCGATCGCGTTCTTTCTCGAAATTCGACCGATCGCTGCTGAGTTGACCGGTTTCGGCCTGGAGTCGATTGCGGTCGAAGGTAATTTCTTCGAGTTCCGCTTGCAATCCGGCGGCATCGGCGACCAAGCGGGCGCGCTCGGTCGTCAGCGACTCGATGTGCGTGATCTGGTTATCACGCTCCTGACGCAGTGCATCGCGTTGGCTGCTGGCCGCTTCCCGATCTTGTGCCAGCCGCCGCACGGCATCTTCCATCGCCGCGATTTTGGCTTCGCGCTCGGCCTCGTGCGCGATCTGATCTTCGAGTCGTTTGCGTTCAGCCAGCAGCGCATCCCGATCGCCCGCGATCCGCTCCGCCAGTGCCCGATAAAAACTGCGCTCCTCGGTCAGTTTGGCGAGCATCTGCGCGAGGCCACCTGGACCTTCGATGCCAAGCGCTTTGAGCTGTTCGCCCACCTCCGTGAGCTGCCCGGCAATCTGATTGCGCTCCGCCAGCAGGCTGGCTTTTTCGTCGGCCAACGTCGTCAATACGCGGCGGATCACGGCGGGCGCGGGTGATGTACCGCGTCGGCGAATCTCGTCGAGTTGGCCTTCGAGTTGGACGCGCTGCGCCTGCAAATCGTCACGCTCGCGTTGCAGCACGTCGATCATCGTGGCATAGATATCTTCATCGTCGCGGGCGGTCATGCCGACGAGTTTGGTCTGCGCCTCTTGCAGCGCACCGGACAGCCGTTCACGTTCGGCGGCCAGTTGCGCACGTTCGGCGGCCATCGCCTCGACTTGCTGCGTGATCGACAGGCCATCGTCGCCGCCGCCGAGTTGTGCCAGACGGCTGCGCTCATAATCGAGTTCGATTTGCAGATCGCGCACCTGGCTGTTCAGATTGCCGATCTGTGAGCGCGCCAATTCGAGGCTTGCGCCCATATCCTGCCGCATTTGCGCCGAGATGCCGACTGTGCCTTCCGCCGCCGCATTTTCAACGGCAGTCTGCACCGCCCGCGATCCGCTGTCCAGCTTCGCACGCGCCGCTGTTCGGCTAATTGCGAGCAAACGCGCCGACATCGGGGCGAGCGCCGATAACAGCTTGGTTTCGTTGGCGCGCAGTTGACGCTGCGTATACGGCAGCGCCACTACCAACACGCCGACGATCACGCCCTCGCGCATGAGCGGTTGGAAGTAGGCCGCGCCGCCTGTGCGCTGAACATCGAGCCTCGTATACAACTCGACCAATTCGTTCAGGCTGCGATCGGGCAGCAGTGTCTTTTGGGTGCGCTCGTCGATCGCGGCGCGGAGCGTGGGCTGTT
The DNA here is from genome assembly GCA_038230635.1 of Aggregatilineales bacterium. GTDB lineage: Bacteria > Chloroflexota > Anaerolineae > Aggregatilineales > UBA2796 > JBBRMW01. Next base: position 11,592 of record JBBRMW010000145.1, read on the forward strand.
CATCGAGCTTGAGCGCCATCGCGGCGACCGGCTGCTGCTGAATGTTATCGAAAGCTACCAACACATCGGCATATTCGGGATCATCGAGCACGAGCAGCGCCACCAAATCCGCCTTGAGCGCGTTGGCGACGGCGATCGCAATGCGCTGCGGCAGGTCTTCGGGCGCTTCGTTCTCGATCATCAGGCCGAGCGTTTTGAGCACCAGCATCGACTCGGATTCGGCAGGTGCAGGCGTCGCGGCAGAAAGTTCGACGGACGCGGCAGGCATCACGCGCAGGCGCGATCCCTCGTTCACGGCCTGTGCCAGCCGTCCGATCACCAGCCGATAAATCACCACCGCCAGAAATGGCATCGCAATCAGCAGCGCCAGCCGCAGCACGCCCGCGTCGTCGCCCACGAGTGTTCCCGCCCGCAGCGTGTACAGCATATAGCCGCTGCCGACGCCGATCACGACGAAGAACAGCAGTTTGAGCGGCACATCGAGGCTCTGGCGGGCGCGCAAAGCGTTCACGCCGAATCCGAGTAACGCAGCCGCCAATGGCAGCACCGCCCAGATCAGGCCAAAGTTTGTGACGTTGAAGCCGACGGCGCTAGGATGTGGCAGCCACTGGGATTCCGTGTACACGAATAAGGCCAGGGTGAACAGTACCGCCGCGCCGAATACCAACGTCAGCGGGCGATCGGCGACGGGCGAGTCGGCGGTGGCGAATGTCCAGGCCACGATCAGCACGATCAACGTTGTGACGGCACGATCGAGCGGGGGCAGCACCGCGTTGGGTGGCGTGTGCATCAGCAGCACGACCAACGCCCCGACGAACAGCGCGATCCAGCAGAGCAACACGCCGAACGTGCCGAATACGTAGCGGCTGGCCGCATATTCGCCGGGGCCGCGCATCCGCTGACCGATCGCCATGAACAGCGCGGTCTGGCTGAGCGCGATCAGGATCAAAAAGTAGAGCAGCGAACCGGTTGGCTCGGCAAAAAAATTGAGCAGATTGAGCGGGGCGTTCACAGCTTTTGTCCCTTGAACATCCACACGGATGAGACGTGATGATACCGATCGAACCGATGATCAGTATAACATAGACGGGCATAGAATCTGGCGCGGGTTCGCCGCCGCTCGCTCTGCGATTCATATACGAAACCTACGCACTCTATCGGCTCAAAAATGGGTGACCACGCTGGGTGCGCCCGCTTATTGTGCATTGGCAGACTCGCCGATTTTGCAATCGCCCCCGCAACCGATTAGAATGGCTGCCCAAAATTACATCGTCAATCCCTCAAAAGGAATCCACAATCATTATGCTTTCCACCGTTCGACAGTCTATCGCCGCGCGCCCGACTTGGCAGATTCGTGCGCTGCGTATTGCGTTTTTCGTCGTCCTGACTGCAATTTCCGCCCGGCTGCGCATCGAGCTGCCGAATAATCCGGTGCCGATCACCGCGCAAACCTTGATCGTGTGGCTGGCGGGTATGACGCTCGGCCCAGTCGATGGCGCGCTCAGCCAGCTTGGGTACGTTGGGGCGATCGCGTTGGGGGTGCCAATCGATACACGCTCACTCGGTGCGCTGGCGCTCGTCGGCCCGACGGCGGGATACTTGATTGGGTTCATTCCGGGCGCGTTCGTAGCGGGTCTGGCATGGCGCAGCCCCTTGCTATTGAAGGTATTGGCGGGGTTCGGCGGCGTGGCGGTCGTCCATGCGCTCGGAATCGCGGGGATCGCGCTGGCGCAGCACATCAGTTGGTTCGCCGCCGTGACCTTCGATATTGCGTTCCTGCCCGTCGATTTTGGCAAGGCGCTGCTGGCGGCCTCACTGGTGAATCTGGGCGGCGCAGCCTGGGAGCGCTGGGGCATCCGACCGCCAAGTCCCGCTCCATAAGAACCTCACTATTCCAGACGAATCAGCGGACGAGGCAAGCCTCGTCCGCTACATACCCCTACAGATCAGCCCTCGATCCCATCGATTGCCGTTTTATACAAGACCCCCATCGCTGCCTGTGCTATGATCAAAACGTTCAGAGAACATAGCGCGAAGGAGCGTTGGTCATGCACAAAATCACCCCGTTCTTGTGGTTCGACAATCAGGCGGAAGAGGCGATGAACTTCTACGTTTCCGTCTTCAAAAATTCCAAAATCACCAGCGTCAGCCGCTATGGCGAAGGCGCGCCGATCCCTGCCGGGACGGTCATGAGCATAACCGGTGAGCTTGATGGGCAGCCAGTGATGGCGCTCAACGCGGGCCCCGTGTTCAAACTCACGGAGGCGTTTTCGTTTTACGTGAACTGCGACAGCCAAGCTGAAGTCGACGAGTTGTGGGGCAAACTCACGGCAGACGGCGGCGAAGAAAGTCAGTGCGGCTGGCTGAAAGACAAATTTGGGCTGTCATGGCAAATTATCCCGTCGGCTTTGGGGGAGGCGTTGGGTAATCCTGATCCTGAGAAGGCCAAACGAGCGATGGAAGCCATGCTTAAAATGCGGAAAATCGATATAGAAGCGCTGCGGCGTGCCTAGTTGGTGGACGCGGCAAACCGTGTCCCTACAAAACCCGCCGTTCGTGTAGGGACGCGGCAAGCCGCGTCCGCCAACTGTCTCGTTTGCCCGCCGATCCGCTTGACAATGCTCGCCGCGACGATACGATCACCCCGCAATCACTCGGATCGCACATTTTAATCATCACCACAAGGATAATTTTCATGGCGCAAATGACGGATCGCGTTGCCATTGTGACGGGCGCTGGACGCGGCATCGGGCGGGGAATCGCGTTGGAGTTAGCGAAACGCGGCGCGACGGTCATCGTGAACTATAATGCCAGCGCCGACGCCGCCAACGAAGTGGTCAAACTGATCGAGGCGGCGGGTGGACACGCGCAAGCGGTGCAGGCCGATGTGAGCAAGTTGGCCGAAGCCGAGCGGCTGGTCAAAGCCGCCACCGAAGCCTATGGCAAACTGGATATCCTGGTCAATAATGCGGGCACTACGCGCGACGGCCTGATCGCCATGATGAAGGAAGACGACTTCGATACGGTGATCACGACCAACCTCAAAAGCGCCTGGAACTGCTCCAAAGCGGCATCGCGCGCCATGATGCGCAAACGTTACGGGCGTATCGTCAACATCACCTCGGTGAGCGGCATCGCGGGCAATGGCGGCCAGAGCAATTACAGCGCCAGCAAAGCCGGATTGATCGGGCTGACCAAAGCGCTCGCCCGCGAACTTGCTCCGCGCCAGATCACGGTCAATGCGGTTGCACCGGGTTTCGTCGGCACCGACTTAACCGCGAATCTGCCCGCCAACGTGATGGAAGCGCTCAACAAAAGCATTCCATTGGAGCGGTGGGGATCGGTCGA
>JBBRMW010000146.1:0-14928 GCA_038230635.1 Aggregatilineales bacterium
CGCGCCTATGGGCTGGGGGCTGTTGCAAAGTCGAAGGATGGGCATAGATCGGCTATTTACCCCACCCCCTAGCCCCCTCTCCACGTCAGTGGGGAGGGGCGGGGGGTGGGGCGAACGACTTTGCACGTGCCCTGGTTCATGAGCGTGCTGGCACGTTGAACCAGAGCGCGGCGTGATATAATAGGAAGTGTCAGTTGTAACGGAATCTCACATGGATATGGATCATTCGGTGGGTGTGCAGGCGTTGCGAGCGGCGGGCTATCGGTTGACGGAGCCACGCCTGACCATCCTCGATCTGTTGGAACAAAGCGGCGGCCACATCACCGCCACCGAGTTACTGGCGTTGGTCGAAGCGCGCGATGGATCGATCGGGCGTGCGAGCGTCTTCCGCACGCTTGATTTGATGACCAAACTCGGCATCGTGTGGACGAGTGTGCAAGGCGGCTCGACCGTCCACTATATGTTGATGCCGGGCGGCCACCATCATCACCTGATCTGTACGCGCTGCAATCGCCGAATCGAGTTCAACGATTGCCATCTGGAAGCCTTGACCGGAAACCTCGAAGCCGCCTATGGTTTCCAGGCCGAAGGGCACTTGCTCGAAGTATACGGACTCTGCAAAGATTGCCGGGATGGACACATAACAATTCATGCCAATTCTGACTGAGATACACCGCGAATTCCTCAAAAAACCGTTGATCGCGCGGATGTCCACGATCGACGCCGACGGTTATCCGCACACCGTACCCGTCTGGTTCATGCTCGATGGCGACGATCTGGTGGTGACCAGTGTGCGCCCAACCGCCAAATTGCGGCATATCGCAGCCAACCCGAAGGGATCGCTGGCGATTGGTGGCGACTCAACCGATGGGGTCGGCTATTTATTCAAGGGGATATTCACAGTCGAACCCGATCCCGATGCTTTTTGGATGAAAAAGATCACCAACTATTATGAGCAAGGCGAAAAGGCCGCCCAAGATATTGCGACCTGGGAAAAGCTCGATCTTGATCTGGTGCGACTGAAGATCGAAAAAGCGATCAAGGTGCTGTGAGTGGCTTGCGGCTGACTTCCCCTCGCTGTGGTTACGGAGAGGGATCTGGGGAGTGAGGTAAATCTCTCAGGCGGTATCGGCGACGGCGGGTGGCGGCGCAGTCGGCAGAGTGAAATGGAAAATTGTGCCTACATCTAGTTCACTGCTGACAGCCATTTCGCCGCCATGTGCCTCGACGATGCGCTTGGCGATCACCAAACCGAGGCCCGTACCCTGCGTGTAGCCAGCCGTATCCGCCACCCGATAGAACTTCTCGAACATGTGCCGCAGATTTTCTGGCGTAATGCCGCGTCCGGTATCGCGGACGGCGACACGCGTCATGGGTTTGTCGCCTTCGATCGGCGCATCGGGCGTGATCTCGATAAAGATTTGACCGTTCGGCTTGTTGTACTTGATCGCGTTGGTCAGCAAGTTGAGCAAGACCTGTTTGACCTTGCCGCGATCACCATCTAGCTGAGTATTGCGGTCGCCACTGACGCTGATGGTGATGCCTTTTTCGTTGGCCTGCGGACGCACAATATCGACCGATTCGTCGATCAGCGTGGCAATGTTATAGCGCAGCGTTTCGATGCGGGTGCGTCCCGATTCGAGCCGTGCCAAATCGAGGAAATCGGTGGTCATGTGTGTCAGCCGATCGGTTTCCTCTTGCATAGTCATGACAATATCGGTATGGCGTTTTTCGGGCAGGTCGGGGCGCAGCAGAAGCGTGGTGCTGGCCTTGATGGCAGCCAGCGGCGTGCGCAGTTCGTGTACCATTTCCGAAATAAAATCGCTCTGCTGAAAGAGGCGCGCATTCACGATGGCGATGGCGGCTTGCGCGGCCAGCGTCGTGAGCGTGCTCACATCGTCTTCGGTCCAGGTAGCGTCGGTGCGCTTGTTGAGCGCTTCGACTACGCCGATCACCTTGTCGTGCGCGACCATCGGCACGCCGAGCACGTTGCGGGTGCTGTGCTGCATGGCATTATCGACGCCCTTGAACAGGCGCGGCTCGGTGGCGGCGTCTTCGACCAGTACCGGCTCGCCGTGCTGCACGATCCAGCCCGCGATGCTGCCTTCGAGCGGCACCACCAACGCTTCCATCGCACCCGCCGTCATATCGGAAGCGGCCTCGAAGCGCAGTTCGCCGGAGGTTTGATCGACCAGGATAATCGACGCCTGTTCGGTGTCGGTCAGTTCGGTGGCAGCCTGCACGATGCGGTTCAACACCGTCGCCAGATCGAGCGTCGAGTTCAATTGACGACTGATCTCCAGGAGGCGTTCGTAACGCGCCAGCAATTGCAAATAATTGCGGATCGCGCTTTCGTTGCTAAAAACGGGCATCTTTTGGGCAACCATTCGTTCGCTTTTCCGGTCTTTCCTCGGATGAGAAGGGTGAAAATAACGTAAGCCTAGCTTGATCGTGGCCTTACGGCTGGTCAGCGCTCGATCCTGTCACATGCGCCCGCGAGGCCAGTTCCTCGGCCAGTTTGCTCATCTGGGTGGAAATCACGGCGTTGGCCTGGAAGAGCACCATTGGCAAACCCGCCTCCGCCGCCTGAAACGCCAGTTCTTGCGCAGGTGAGATGATCGCCAGCATTTCGTGGCTCAGAATCTGCTCTGCTTCTTGCCAGGGCACTTGTAAAGTAGAGGGCGCACGATTGATCAACACGACGTTGGTGCGCCCCTGACCGATGCCGAGCGTATCCAGTTCACGCAGTTGTTCGCGCGCCATATTGAGCGCGACACGGTTCGGTTCGACCGTCAAAATCAATTGATCGATGTCTTTGATCAGCCGCACATTTTGGCGAGTCAAGCCCGGCCCCATATCGACGACGACTGCCCGCGCCAGCGTTTTAAGGAAGCGCAAAATGGCGGCCAGCGCATCGGGACTGGCGTTGATCTGTGCCTCTTTGGGGCGTGCCGTCGAGAGCAGCAGTTTGAGGCCGCTCGTATGTGCCGCCAATTCCGCTTCGACGGCGCGGACGGTCATTTCGGCAGGCGGACGGCTGAGCAAATTCGCCACGCCCGCCGACCGGCTGAGTCCGAGTGAGACGCCGAGACTGCCTTGCCCCAAACGAAAATCGGTCAAGATGGTCGGGTTGCGCTGATGGATGGCAGCGGCCACATTGGCGGCCAGCGTGGTTGCGCCAACGCCGCCTTTTGCGCCCAAAAAGCCAAGCGCCACGCCGGCGGTGGTGCGCTCGGAAACCTGAGTTTGGCGGCGGGCCAGCACCGTTTTGACGCGCGATACCAATTCTGCCGGATGCGTCGGCTTGGTCAGATAGTCATCTGCACCCGATTCAAAGCCCGCCACTTTGTCATCGACCATCGCCTTCGCGGTGAACATGATCACGGACATCGCTTTGGTGGAAGGATCGGCACGCAGTCGGCGGCAGACCTCAGTACCATCCATGTCGGGCATCATGACATCAAGGATCACCAAATCGGGCTTTTCAGAAAATGCTTTTTCAAGCGCTTGTTTACCGGAACTTGCCACCGCAATTTCAAAGCCCTGCCGCTGTAAGGTCAACCCAATCAGCTTGAGGCTGTCTATATCATCGTCTACGACTAGAATTTTTTCGGCCATGTGATCGACCCTGTACAAGCTGGGATGGACTCGCCTGACATGGAGTCTAGCATATTGAAAACAAATGCGCGAGTCTGGCATTCACGGTCGCATCAGGGCGATTGCATCTATGCTCCCGGAATCGGATGGACGAGGCCTGCCTCGTCCGCTAACTGTCGCAAAATTAGATGTGATTGCTCTGACGGTTTCCATGCGACACATCGACACATTGCGAACTCGCGTCGGCTCGTCTAAGATAGCACGCCTATGGACGAATTGACGCTCATCCGGGAAGCCCAGCGGGGCCGAGTCGAGGCTTTCAACGTGCTGGTGTTGGCCTATCAGACGCGCGCCTACAATCTCGCCTACCGACTGCTCAGCGACAGCGAGGCCGCCGCCGATGCCACCCAGGAAGCGTTTATTTCTGCCTACCACAACGTGCGCAGCTTCCGTGAGGGTAGTTTCGGCGCGTGGCTCATGCGCATCGTCACCAATGCCTGTTACGATGAACTGCGACGGCAGCGGCGACGGCCAAGTGTCTCGATCGATCAAACCGACGATGCGATCCAGTGGGTGAGTACGGCGGAAAACCCCGAAAGTGCAGCACAACGCGCGGAACTCAATCGGACGATCCAGGTGTGTTTGGAGGCACTGCCGCTGGATCAACGGACGGCGGCGGTTTTGCGCGACGTGCAAGATTATGAATACGCCGAGATCGCGGCGATCCTGGGCGTCTCGTTGGGCACGGTCAAATCACGACTGAGCCGGGCACGCGATCGGTTGCGCGATTGTTTGCGTGCCGCCGGGGAACTTTTGCCAGATGGTTATCGTTTGAATCAGAAGTAAGCATATTTATTGTGAGGTACCGTCTGGCATGACGCCAGTTGATCCCGCCGACCTGGAACTGCTGTCCAGCTACCTGGATGATGCCCTTATCGCTGAAGACCGCGCGACGATTGAGGCGCGCCTGACGGCTGAGCCGATTTTGCGAGCTGTGTTGGGCGATTTGCGGTTGACACGGACGATTTTGCGTGCCGCACCAACGCTCGCGCCACCGCGCAATTTCACCATCGACCCGGCGCGACTTGACCGTCGCCCCACCCCCATGATCCAGCCTGTTGTGGTGCTGCGGTGGGTGGTCGGGCTGGCGGCGCTGCTGCTGGTGGCGGTGATCGCTCGGAGCGCGCTGCTCAGTGCGGGCGTCCAACCATCGGGACTAAGCGCGGGGTCGGTGGTGGCGGTTTTGCCCACAGGCGCGTACACAATGGCGCCCGCCACCGAATTATTCGCGCTCGCCACCGCGTCGCCTGCCGCAAAGGTCGCGTCCGCGTTTCCGATCGCCAATACCACCGCCGTGCGCGCCGCGCCGATCAGTGTCACGAGTACGAGCGTGGCGATGGATGCGGCGGTATTCAGTGCGCCCGCCAGCGCGACCTTTGTGATCAATACGGCATTTGCGCCGCCCGAAACGGTGATCGCAGCCGTCGCGCCAAGTGCGCCCATCAACGGGGCAGCCTTGCCCTCCCTGGCGCAGCCCTCGCTCCAACAAACCGCGCAAAATAACGTCGTGAGTAGTGCGGCCAGCGATGCGAACCTAGCAGGCGGCGCGACGTTTTCACTGAGCGCACTGTTCGATTTCGCGCTGCGACTGCTGCGGCTGATCATCGGCCTATAAGGGCATAAATGTGAAGCAAAAATAGTGCGCACATTTACGTCACTCCACCCCCTCTTCGTGAGTACGGAGAGGGGGCGTCGCAGTTTTTGCACGGGCGACAAATGGGCACGCGACTATTGGCGGATAGGGTCGTCCATCTATGGGGCGGTGGGTCCTATGAAATCCGCGCCGCTGTTCGGTTGACGTGGATTATCGGTTTCGAGCGTTTTGACGTTCGCAGGTTTGCTGTCACCATCCATGAAGATGCCCGCGCAGGTTTTGCCGGATTTCGGCGTGCTGGGCGGCGGCGCGGCGCAGTTCGCATAGATGGCGTTGCTGGCCGTTTTGCCGATGGTGGGCTGGGCGCTGAGCTTGGCATCTGGGGCGCTCGTGAGATAGATGCCGCTGGCCGCGTTGTCGGCGATGGTGTTGCCATCGATCAGCGGTGAAGCGCTCATCAGGAGGATGCCGCTGCCCGCCGTCAAGGGCGATTGGCTGCCGCCGCTGCTCACGTTCGACGCGATCCAGTTGTTTTGGGCGCGATTGGGCTTGGTTTTGTTGGCGGCGGCCTTGAGATCGTCGGTCGTGCTGAACATCAAGCCGAATACCTTATTGGATGCGATCGTGTTGCCCTGGATCAGGTTATCCAGCGTTTGCGCGCCATCAACGGTGACGCCACCGCCCTCGTTGAACAAGACGCGATTGCCAAGCCGCACGGTCACGCCGCCGATGGTGTTGCCGTGCGCGCCGCCCGTCAGGTGCAGACCGCCCGTGTGGTTGGGCAGCGCCTTGTCGAACACGGTCGCACCGATCAGGTTGCCGCTCACTTGGTTGCCCACCGCGCCATCGAGCAGCAGCCCAAAGGCTTTGTTGCCCGCTATCAGGTTGCCGCCATACGGATCGGTGGTCGCCGCCGGGTTCGTGCCGATGATGTTGTCGTGCGCTTCGCCGTTGATCTGCACGCCATTTTCGCCATTGGGTTTCTCGCGCTGACCGTCAATGTCGAGGCCGATAAAGTTACCCGCCACGCGGTTGCTCGCCGCCGAGTTACTGATGACGATGCCGCCTTTCAGGTTGCCCGCGATCAGGTTGCCATCGGTGGCGATCGTCGTGACGGGTGTCAGCTTCGGGTTTTTATAATCGGTGCCGATCAGGTTATCGTGCGCGCTATCTGAGATTTCGACACCCACGCCATTGGGCACGGCTGTGTTTTTTCCGCCCTTATCCAAACCGATGATGTTGCCCGCGACGATGTTGTTTTGCGTATCAGGGTTGACGATATGTACACCCCAATCGCTGTTGCCCGCGATCACGTTGCCTTCGGCGCGCGTTTTGCTGTCCGGCGCAACGCCAATCACGTTGCCGCTGGCACCGTTATCGAGCAGCACGCCGACGCTGTTGGCAAGTGCCGAGGTGCCATTTTGCTGTGTGCCGATCAGATTCATGGTAACGTGGTTTTCGTTCGCGCCGCGAATGACCAACCCGGCATCGCCTTTGCTGTTACCAGCGATGAGGTTGCCAAAGGCGAGATTATCCTTTTCGGTGCGTCCGCCGATGAAGTTACCGTGGGTGCTTTGACCCAGAAAAACGCCGATGCTGGTATAGACGCCGGGCTGCGTCGGGGTGAGTGGGGCGGGCGCAGCATTGCCACCGCTGTTTGTGCCGATATAGTTGCCCGCGACTTGGTTGTCGCTGGTTTCCGCCCCCAGGATGCCGACGTTATAGCGCGGATGGCTGGCGATGATGTTGCGCGAGGAGCCGGCGTCACCTTTTCCTGACCAGCCGATCAGGTTATGGGTTGAACCGTCGTCGATCAGAATACCATCTTGCGCGTTGGGAATTTGCTTGCTGCCCGCCGAATCGAGGCCGATATAATTGCCCGCCACTTGAATATCACTGGACGCCTTCGTGATATATATGCCCGCGTTTTTGCCGTTGCCGGAGATCAGATTGCGTTTGACCTCCGGCTTTTTATCATCCGGGGCGGCCCCGATGACCACGTGCTTGCTCGCTCTGATCTCGATCCCGTTCTGACTATTGCCCTGCGAGGCACAGCCGCAGACTTTGACGCCGATGTAATTCCCGGCGATCACGGTGCCATCGAGATCGACAAGTGTGATGCCATTGACCGCACTGCCAGAGATTACGTTGCGGCGCGCTTCGGCACTGTCATCGCCGTCTTGGACGCCGATCACGGTTCCGCTCGCCGAGGTGATAAAAACGCCCGATCCCCCATTTTCGAGGCGCTTTTCACCTTTGTCGTCGATGCCCAAAAAGTTGCCCGCGATGCGATTGCCAGTCGCGGTTTTGTCGGCGATATAAATGCCGTGACTGGTGTTGTTGTAAATATAGTTACGGGCGAAGCGATTGACCGCATCCGAGGTTTTCGCGCCGAAAGCGCCGATCGTATTGGCGGTGGAGTTGCCACGAATGACGACGCCACAGCCCTGCGCCGGGTCAGCATCCGTCGTGGCCGGGCCACAGTCCGGGTCGGGATGTGCATCGCTCACCACAAAAGCATGAAGGGTCGCCGCGCCAAAAATGTGATTGCCCGCGATTACTTGGTGGCTGGCATCGTTGATCAGGACATCGTTGCCCTTGTTGTCGCCGATGTAGTTTCCTTGTTCGGTGCTGCCCTTATCGTTGGTACCGATAAAGTTGGCCTGATCTGTATTTTCGATCAGCACCCCAAACGGCGTATTGGGCGCGGGTGTCAGCACGTCGTCGCTCGGTCCATCGACGCCGATGTAGTTTCCGGCGATCACGTTGCCTGCCGCTTTATCGGTCAAGATCACGCCACCCGCGTCGTTATCCACAATGATGTTTTTGGCATCGGCGCGCTTTGTCGTCGAATCGGGGACGCCGATCACATTGAGCGTGGCACCCGCTTCGATACGCACGCCGACGCCCTTATTTTTACTGATGATGTTCGCCAGAATGTGATTGTTCGACGCCTGATCGCCCGTGATCAAGACGCCCGCCACCGCAAAATGATCGATCGTGAAGTCTCGGATCGTCACGTTTTTGCCCGTGATTTTGAAACCGCTGGCCCCAGTCAGAGCGATGCCATCGATTTCGATTGAAGCGGGCGCTTGTTTGGTGCCAACCAGTCCCGAAATGGTAATCGGGTGATCGCGCGTGGTGATTTCTGGGAACTCGCTCTTCAGCGCGATGGTGAGTTTGCCGTTGGGCGGAAAGCTATCCGCGTTGAAGCTGATGGTCGTATCACCCGATGCGCTGTTAGCGTCCTTGATGGCTTGCCGCAGCGAGCCTGGCCCGTCATCGCCGGAGTTCGTTACGATGATGGACACTTTAGACGCGGCCTGTGCGGCCAAGCGCAGCGGCGCGGCCAGACTGATCGACAGCGTGAATAGCAGAAACGCCATGCCGATCGCGGTCAGGAGCTGGTTTAGGCGGATATGACGATCCAAAAATGGGGGAACTCGTTGTTTGAACATGGTTAAGTTTTGCTTCCTTGCGCACAGGTAAGGCGTGGGCCATCGGGGGAAATGACGCGCACCCCAATCGAATCCAACGCACTGTTGACTGCGATCTTACCGTTTGTGGGCGGTGCCACGCTGATCTGAGCCGCCGCATCCTTCCAATTGCCACCCATCACTTGGCGAGACTCCGTGACGACAGGCCCGGTGCTCGCGGTGAGATCAACGGGATCGGTGGTCCATTCGGCGACATTCCCGATCAGATCGAACAGATCAAAAAAACCCTTCTGGGAACTGAATGAGGCGACCGAGACGACTTGGTTTCGTTGATTGTCCAGGTTGGCGCGCAAGCGGTCGAAGGCCGCGCCCCACGGATAGCGTTGGGCGATCCACGCACCGTTGTCCTTGCCGCCCGCTACATACTGCCATTCGACGGCGGTGGGCAGCCTTCCGCCACGCCAGCGGGCAAAAGCGTCGGCCTCATACCATGAGATTTTTGCGACAGGCTGCGTGGATTGGGTTGGGAAGTTGGTCAGTCCCGTCTTGACCGCTGGATTTTTGGATAACCACGCCCAACCATTGGTCGTCCACAGGCTTTTATCGTCATAGCCGCCCGCTTTGATAAACGCCTGATACAACGTATACGTCGTTTCGGTGCGATCGACATAGAAGCCCTGCGCCAAGCAGCCGGTCACTTTGGCCGCCGGGCTGACGCTGAACAACTCGAAGGCTGGCACACTCGGCACCCATACCTGCCGAACATTGAGCGAGAGGACTTTGGGGTTCGGATCGACGCGCGCAGCACCCGTTTCGGGCGTGCCTTCGGCGGTCACGGCGGCAGTGGTCTCGGTTTCCGTGGGTGGCAGGGTGGCGGGCGTCTCGGTCGCTGTGACGAGCGTCTCGGTCGCCACTTCGGTGGCGAGTTCGGTGCCGGCTGCGGTCGGCGTGCGGCTGGGTACGCGCGTTCGCACTTTGGTAGGCGTCCGACTCGGTGTCAAGGTAGGCCGCTCGGTCGGAATCGCACTGGCCGCGATCGTCGGGATTGCGGTCGGTGGGTTGGACGTGGCCGTCAGACTCGGCGCGACCGTGGTGGCGATCGTGGCTGTGTGCGTGGGTGCGCTGGTGGCGGTATCAGTGCTGCTGGCCGTCGGGGTTGCGCTGGGAGGCACCAGGGTGGGAGTCACCGTTGGCGGCACGCTGGGCGGCGCAGTTGGAGAAGCCGTATCCGAGGCGGTAGGGGTCTCGGTCGGCTGAGCGGTAGCGGATGTGGTGACGGTTGGCGTCGGGCTGGGTAACACCACCTCCGTAGAAATAACGACAGGCACGACCGATGCAGCCTCGGTTGGCACGTTGGTTGGCATATTCGTGGGCACGTTGGTTGGCATATCCGTCGGCGGGACGGTTGGCGCATCTGTTGGAACATCGGCGGGTGCGCTGGTCGTTGGGGCGGGGCTGGGCGCGCTGGTGGACTGAGTGATGGCCGTCGTGGGCGTCGCGTCCGGGGTATCGGTGCTGCTGGCGGTGCCTGTCGCGGTCAGCAGCGCCGTGCTCGTCTCTGATTCAGTCGCGGAGGCGGTGATGGCTGGGGTCGATGTGCTGACTGCAGCGACCTGAGTGGCTGCTGCGTTTCGACTCGCCACGATCACGACAAGCACGCCCGCCACGATGATGGCCGCCACCAACAGAGCCGCGACAATCGGCACGATCGGCAGTTCGCGGCGCGTTTGCCCCGCTGGGGGTGGGACATAAGTGTCAATAGGCGTCGAGGGTGGCGGTGGCGTCGAGATCGAGCCTGAGCGCGGCTGCACGGGCGGCGGCGGCAAACCGAGCGCGGCGCGAAAATCGGCGGCCAATTCGCCCGCCGTTTGCTGACGATCGGCGGGTTCTTTGGCAAGCGCTTTTGCCACCACTGCGCCGATCTCCACAGGCACATCGGGCCGCAGACTGCGTAGGGGCGGCGGCATCTGCATGGTATGCCCGTGCATATATTGATAGGGCGTGGTCGCGTCGAACGGCAGTTTGCCCGCCAACATCTGAAAAAGCATGACGCCCAGCGAGTAAATATCCGAGCGTCGATCGACGACTTCGCCGCGCCACTGTTCGGGCGACATATACTGCGGCGTCCCCATCGGCGCGCCCGTCTGAGTGGCACCGGCGGCCTGTTCGGAAAGCAGCTTGGCGATGCCGAAATCGGTCAGGATGGCGGCATTGTTCTCGTTGAGCAAGACATTATGCGGCTTCAGATCGCGGTGGACGATGCCCCGATCGTGCGCGTAATCCAGTGCTGCCGCAATCTGATCGAGCATGATCTGGGTTTCCGAGAGGGACAACGCGCCCTGGCGGATCATATCGGCGAGGCTGCCGCCGGACAGCAGTTCCATCACCAGATAGACGCGGTTGCCCTCCTGGTTATAATCGTAAACTTTGATGATGTGAATGTGGCTGAGGCTGGCAATCGTCGCGGCCTCGCGTTTGAAGCGACGGATGAACTCAACGTCGGAGGCGTCGGCACGACTGACCTTGATGGCAACTTCACGCTCAATGTTCAATTGGCGGGCGCGGTAAACGGTCGCCATACCGCCTGATCCGACGATGCCAAGAATCTCATAATTGCCGATGCGCTGCTCGGTCAGATCGACATCCTCGAACGCTTTTTGGAAGTCGGCGGCCATCTCACTGGCCGATTGGTAGCGGGTGGCGGGGTCTTTGGCGAGCGCCTTCCCGATGACCGCATCCACGCGACCGGGCAGCTTGACATTGACATCGGTCAGGGCGGGCGGCGGCGTGTTCAAATGCAGGTTGAGCATTTGGAAGGGCGTGGGCGCTTCAAAGGGCAGCCGTCCGCTGAGCATCTGAAACAACATGACGCCAAGCGCGTAAATATCGGCACGGTAATCGACGCCTTCGTCACGCCAACGTTCGGGGGCCATATATTCGGGGTTGCCCAACGGCAAGCCCGTTTGCGTGCCCTGGAAGGCTTGCTCGCCGAGCAGTCGTCCGATTCCAAAATCGACGAGGACGGCTTCACCGCGCTCATTGAACATAATTTCCGAGGGCTTCAGATCGCCATGCACGATGCCTTGACGATGAGCGTAATCAAGCGCCTTCGCCATTTGATCGAGCAACCGCCGCGTATCGGTAATCGGAATCGGCCCGTGCGCCAGCAGTGCCGTCAGATCACCGCCGGGCAGCAGTTCCATGACCAAAAAGAGTCGCCCCTCGGTCAGGCCATAATCAGGAATTTTGACGATATTGGGATGGTTCAGGGCGGCCACACGACCAACCAGCCGCCGGAACTTTTCGGTAAATTCGGGGTCAGGGGCCAACACAGCATCAATCAACTTGATGGCGAGCACGCGCGCATTGCCTGATTCACGGGCGCGATAGACGGTTGTCACGGCGGTGGAACCGATCTTGGTCAGAATTTCGTATTTTCCGAAACTTTGTCCGGTTAGGTCAGCCATATACGACCCTTCAAGCGGTGAGAGATGTGGACACCCAAAATGCCGAGTCAGCGCGTGATTGTAACATGCCTTCATACAATGCAAGCGGCAAAATGAACAATGCGGATCAATAGAATAACGCAAAAAACAAAATAGTATCCAATCTGACGGCCAAGTTCGGGGAAACCCCAGCCCTCAGAGGCGTGAAGCGAAACGAAAAGGTGCGTGCGCAGATGCGCCGGGTTTCAAAGCATCTCCGCCATGGATAGCCCGGCAAGGGCATCCAATTTTTGTGCCCGTTCACGGACGGGGTAGGCCGCGTCCGTCTGACTGGTAAAGGCGGGGCGAACCCGGCGTGGTTGCCCAGTTTCTAATTGCGTTATACTGACGCGACTCGATCGCCAAAGCCTGTTAACGAGGAGAGGGATTTTTGTGATGAATCAGACCGAGCCGCGCGCCGCACATGGTATCCAGGCACTCGCCGCGATTTTTGCCCAGGCTCAAACGGAGGGACGTGCCGCCTTTATGCCATATTGGATGCTTGGTTATCCCGACTTGCCGACTTCGATCCAGATCGTGGGTGCATTGATCGAGGCGGGTGCGGATGCGATCGAAATCGGCGTGCCTTTTTCCGATCCGGTGGCCGATGGGCCGATCGTCCAGGCGGCGGGCGCTATTGCGCTGAAGAATGGCACAACGCTTGCGGATTGTCTGGCGGCGGTACGGACGCTGCGCGCAAACTATCCTGATCGAAATGTGCCGTTCCTGATGATGAGTTATTACAATCCGATGCTGGCTTATCAGCTCGATCGATATGTGGCAGATGTGGCGGCGGCGGGCGCGGATGGTTTCATCGTGCCCGATCTATTGCCCGAAGAAGCGGGCGATCTGCGTGGCCTGTGCGAAACACATGACCTAGCCCTGGTCGAATTTCTCGCGCCCACCAGTAGCCCCGATCGGATGGCGTTGGTGGCGCGGACGGCAAACGGATTCATTTATCTGGTCTCGGTGATGGGCGTCACGGGCGCGCGCGAGGCATCCGCCATCGACTTGGCAGCGTTAATCGAACGGGTGCGCGCACATACGAAGCTGCCACTGGTGATCGGGTTCGGCATCAATCGCCCGGAACAGGCGGCGCAGATCGGCAAGATCGCGGATGGGATCATCGTGGGCAGCGCGCTCATCCGCGAAGGCAAAAATGGCGTCGAGGCGGTGCGGGCGTTGGCGGCGAGCCTGCGCGGCGCGCTGTAATACAGAATCCGGGTATGCAGTATGAGTATTCACCCCATCTCCCTTTTTCACGCGTCGACATTTTCTAGCTGGCGTGGTTCTTGAAAATGAAATAATCGCATAGCGGCAGGCGGCCATAGCGGGCCGCCCCTACCCAAGTAGGAAGATGGTCGTGTAATTGAACTTTGGCAAATAAGCTAGCAGACCTGATTGCTATCATCATCTGTTCGGTTTCTGAGGATGCCTTATGAGTTCAGCAAATAGGGACAAGCTGACGCAACCACCTCGTCTTGCAAATCTTCCAACAGTGCCCACGAGCTTTATCGGACGCAAGCGAGAGATCGTAGAAATCTCGCAATTGCTCACATCCAAGCATCTGCTGAGCCTTGTTGGGGCCGGGGGGGGGGCGGTAAGACACGCCTTGCACTTCGTGTGGTGGCGGAGTTGAGTAATCGCTATGTGGATGGCGTTTATTGGGTTGAGCTTGCTCGACTGGTTGACCCTATGCTGGTTCCCCATGCTGTTGCCAAAGCATTAGGCGTGGTTGAGCAGCCCGGGCGTTCATTGATGGACACGCTGGCGGATTGGCTCCGTGCCCGACAACTTTTGCTGGTGCTCGATAACTGTGAACACGTAACGGGCGCATGTGCTCAACTGGCAGAAGTTATAGCGGATTGTCCCAACACGAAGGTCTTGGTGACGAGCCGCGAACCCCTCGGTGTGTTCGGCGAGACGCTCTA
This sequence comes from Aggregatilineales bacterium, assembly GCA_038230635.1. Lineage (GTDB taxonomy): Bacteria > Chloroflexota > Anaerolineae > Aggregatilineales > UBA2796 > JBBRMW01. Next base: position 14,105 of record JBBRMW010000146.1, read on the forward strand.
TCCGGTTCTGCCCCTCGCGCTACCCGCAGTACAGCTCGCGCTTGACGAAATGCGACAGGTCGATTCGATCCAGTTATTTGTCGAACGCGCTCAAAGTATTCTCCCAACCTTCGGACTAACACCAGAAAACGCCGACAGCGTTGCACGTATATGCCGCGATCTCGATGGCATCCCCTGGCAATTGAACTTGCCAGCGCCCGTGTCAATATTTTGAGTGTTCAGCAGATTCAGACCCGCCTGGATCACCGACTCGATTTACTCATCTCTACATCATGGGCAGATGAGGCCTTCAAGGATTTGGTCACCATGTTCCGCTCCGTGTTCCCCGATCTGAACATGACCATTGAGGATGAAATGACCAGGGCGATAATTATGCTGCCTGTGTCAACGGCAAAATCGCCGAAGATTGGACGCTCGTTGATCAAATAAGCATGATGCAGCAGCTTGGCCTCGTGCCACCACCGGCGCATTAGTTAGCGGACGTGGCAGGCCGCGTCCCTACAGGAATTGCGGATTTCGTTGGGACGACTAAGGGGAGACGGTGCGAGGGGTGCGAGGCGTCATCATTGTGAAATGGACGAGGCCTGCCTCGTCCGTCAACTAGATTTCACAAAACCCGACCATGACCGCCGCCGTTCCTTAGCTTCACGCCTATGACCACGCCAAGTCGCCCCTACCAGAACCCGGTTTGTAGGGACGAGTCAGCGTGGTCGCCCGTGATCGTGTGCTTGGTTTGAAGCAGCGGTCGATGTGAAACCCTACACCTTCACGCGCAGACGCCGTGCCGCTACGATCAGCGCGACCAGCCCGATCCCGGCCAGTGC
>JBBRMW010000147.1:0-14865 GCA_038230635.1 Aggregatilineales bacterium
AAAACGACCTGCGCAAGCAGGTAGCCAGTACCTTTTCCCTTCCAGCATCACAGGTTGAGCAGATACCCGCGCAAGCGACGTGTCTGACCGGGCACCCTGTACGCCCGTCGCTCAAATTGCGCTTCTTTGTCACTGTTCAGCGGTTAAAGCCAGCTTTCGATAATATGATCTCAACGAGCGACGCACACCTTGCGTCGCTCGTTTTTTATTAACTGATACGGGTTCCGGGTGATTCAGGCCGGATTCACCTCACCCCCCGGCCCCCTCTCCGTAATCACGGAGAGGGGGAGTCGGAAGGCCAACCTAGACATACGTGGCCTTTGATTGGTTTGACCGTGAGTTTCGATGCGGATTGTTTCGCCCTGGTTAGAGTGCGTAACAATGCGCCGCAGACTCGATCTGTTTTTTCCTTCAAAGTTCTTCAAACTTGTTGACATAGGGTTGTCACTCGCCTCTCGTATACTGTCATTATCAATCGAGGAATGACCGAAACAGAGGAGAGATAGCCGTGAACTTCATGATCATCACCCTGTACGCCCGCGAAATGCAAAAGACCGTCGCCTTTTATACCGATCGGCTCGGCTTCACAGTAGATGCCCAGCAATCCAGCCCGAACTTCACAATGCTGCGCCCCAAACAGGGACCCTTGCTCGCGCTGGAAAGCGTCGATAGCCTGCCTGTGGGCCACGCCAAAGAACCCGGCGCAATGGAACTCGGCTTCGCGGTCGAAAACGTCGATGCGATTTTTGAGCAGTGGCGCGCGGATGGAGTCGCAATCGTGAGTGCGCCCGAAAATCATCCGTTTGGCCGGGAGTTTCTGGCGAAAGACCCTGAAGGCAACTATGTGTCCGTGTTCACGCTGGCTGGGAGGCCGTAATCTTTGTACACGCTCACGGGACAACTGGTCGTAACCGCACCCTTCGACTTCCAGAAATCGCTGGACTTTGTAAGTGAATTTGCGCCGATGATGGGTGAGCAAATGATCGGCGTGGGTACACTGACCAGGGCAGTCTACGTAAACGGGCAGTTGATCGCGTTTCGTGTCGAGGCTGGGGGGACGGTGGCGTTCCCCACGCCGACCTACACCTTGTTCGCGGAGCAGCCGATCACACCCGAAACGCGCGTCGCCGCGATCGATCGGATCGGCTTCTTTCTGAGTCTCACCGATGATCTGCGACCCTTCTATGCGATCGGCGAGTCCGATCCCGATTTTGCGCCCGCAATCACGCAGCTTTATGGGCATCATCAAGTCAAGTTCATCACGCCGTTCGAGAACGCGGCCTGGGCGATCCTGACGCAGCGTAATCCGATGTCGATGGCCGCAAGCATGAAAGCCGCGATCATCGAAAAGTGTGGCGGTACGCTCACCCTCGATGGCGTGGTTTATGCCGCTTTTCCAATGGCGGCGCGGCTGGCGGAGATCGCGCCCGATGAATTGGCCGAGATCATCCACCATCAGCGGAAAGCCGAGTATCTGCACGCCGCCGCGCAAGCCTTTGCCACGGTTGATGAGGCGTTTCTGCGCACGGGCGATCGAGAGGCGGTCGAAGCATGGCTGCGCGCAATCAAAGGGATCGGCGCGTGGTCGGCTTCGTTTGTGCTGATCCGAGGATTGGGGCGCACGGAACAGATTTCGACGGAAAAGCGTCTGCTGGAGGCGGCATCCGCGCGCTATCAGCGTAAGCTGAGCGAGGCGGATGTGGGGCGGCTGGCCGAGCCGTATGGCGCGTGGAAAGGCTATTGGGCGTACTATCTGCGGAATTCATAAAGTATGTGCCCGGGGCTGAAGCCACCGAGCTAAAACCAAAGTTTGGAGAGATTGATCCAGCCAAATGTTTTGATCATTCAGCCAAAGGGTTGCCAATACCAGCCTCTCAAAGTTTTTTTCAGCCTGGCGGCTTCAGCCCTGGTTTTTTGCGAGGGGGCGAGGTTCTTAGCGCACGGTGACTCTGCCGATTTGCAGCGTGATCGTTTTGAAGCCGCCGGATATGTGATAGAGCACCAGCTCCGCCGAAATCACGCCCGGTGGCACGGCGTCGGGCAATGTCAATGTATATCGTCCCAACGTCAGTTTATTCGTTTCCCAGCGGTTGGTGAAAAAATACCAGCCAGTCGGTGGCTGATCGACCTGTGCCAGGATTTTGTCTTGCGCATCGATCAAACGGAAACTGATGCGCGCATCGTTATACAGCGCGATATTCTGAGCGCTGACGGGCGGCCCGATGCGTTTCCACCAGCTATATACGTCCACCGTGCGCGCTTTGGACAAGATCAGCGGCGAGACGATCTGCGCAGAGTGCAGTGTCAGGCCATTCGGCAAAGCCAGCTCATCAGCGTCGTGCTCATCGGGCAGGCGCAGCGATGCGAGCGGCTCGCGCAGGGTGAAGGACTCCAAGCCCACATCGCCGAACGGAATATCCGCCGGTTGGCGCTCGGCAATGGTATCGAGCAAATTTTCCGTGATCGCTTGCGGGTCCATCACATTGCCTTGCCACGCCAAGACCCACACGCGGTGGATGCTGTCTGGCTGGCTTTTGAGGGCATCCGCCGCTTCCGTCGCCTGAAGGATATGCGTTACGTCGGTGATGAGATCGCCGGGTAAACCGAGGTAGGGGTGTGGACTCTGATAAAATTCGGCAGCAGCGACCAGCGTGCCATCACGCAGGACGAGCAGATCGCCGGGCAGCCAATGCGCCCGCAGATAGGCGAATGCGCCGCGAAAATCGCTGTTGTGGGTGACGATCGCCTGACCGCTGAGCCAGGGCGCAGACGTGACGACAAGTAGTGCCGCAGCGGGCAGCAGCAAACGCACGGAGCGTATGCGGCGCGGTAAACGCACTGTCGATAAGCGCAAAGCCGCCACACCCAGTCCGCCGAGGAGCGCCAAGCCGATCCACATCGGCCAGACATAACGCCCGGTCAGCTTGGGCCGATTCAGCACGATGAGCGTCATCAACGAGACGGGAATGAACGCCAAGCCGAGCGTAAAGAGCAGCTTTGCCAGCGTTGCCAAACGCGGCTGTACGACCAGCCACACAAACCCGAACAACGCCAGCGCGATCAATGCGCTGTTCTCCAGCCAGCGTCCCGAATCCGCGACCTGATCTTGCCCGGTCACAGTGAAATTCTCGATGATCGTCTCGATCTGGGTCAGCGTGAGCCGCCCTTCGAAATAGAGGTGCGTTAGTTGGTTGCTGCTGAGGACCATCGGCAGCCAGGGTAGATATGCGAGCGCCACCAAGCCGCCGGCCAACAGGGCGATCAAAAAAGGTCGCCGCCAGTTGCCGCGCCGCGCGATCTGATACAAGATCACGGTGAGGAAACACAGACCATCAACCGGGGCGATCAGCAGCGCCGTATAGTGCCCATACAGTGCGCCGCTCGCACAGCCGACGAAGCCGATCAGTGCTCGCCAAAAGTGGCGATCGATAGGGCGCGATCCGTCACCATAGCGCACGAGCAGCACCCACAAGAACACATACGACCAAGTGGTCAGCGCGAAGGTGAGGCCATAGACGCGCACCTCGAACGTAATATAGGCGAAGGCGGGCAGCGAGGCCAGGATCAAGCCCGCGCCGATTCCGCCCACCGTTCCGGCCAGCCGCTTGCCCAACGCGATCATCCCGGCCACGCTCAAAAACGCCACAAACACAGATGACGCGCGCAAGGCAAATTCGATGACAGGGATCGGGGTAGCCGTCGGACTGAACGGCAGCAGCCACAGTTTCATCAAAACCAGATAGAGCGGAAGCTGCGAGGTCAGGTCGATGGTCGTCGCCCAATGCCACAATCCCGGCCACGAGCCTTCGATCACGTAGCCGACGGTCGTCTCATCGTACCACAGGCTGTTGTGCGGCCAATGGATGCCAAACCAAGCCGCACAGACAAGCAGCGCCAGGACGTATAACCACAATTGGAAATGCCGAGTGTTTGGGTGCATCACTCAGGGTCGCCCATTTACGTTTAGATCATTCAATCCGGCCATGTTTTGGAAAACACGAAAAGATGGCGCAGTTCGCCGTTATCCTCGCGGCTTTCGTTGCGCATCTGCGATTCGAGCGTATAACCAGCGCGTTCGGCGACGGCGCGGCTGCGTGTATTCAGCGTGTCGCAGCAGATGACCATGCGGCTGGCGTGCAAATGTTCGCGTGCGAAAGCTGTCAGCCCATTGACCGCCTCGGTCATATAGCCGTTGCCGATATGCGCCGTGTGCTGCCAATAGCCGATCTCGAAACTGGGCACGCTCCACTCGATCCGGTGCAGGCCGCTGCTTCCGATCAGAATCCCATCGGAGCGCCGAAAAATCACCTGTGGCAGATTGACGCGCAAGATGAAATCGGCGCTGCCGCGACGTGCGTAAGTTTCCGCAGCTTCGATCGTATAGTCACCACGTGCCCAGGGCATCCAGGGGTCGAGTTCGGCCTTGCTCGCCATGACCGCCTCGAAGATCGCCGCACCATCGCCCGTGCGCGGCGCACGTACCAGCAGCCGTTCGGTCTCGAAGCGGTCGGGAAAATCGCGCAAAATTGGCGGAATCGTCAACAATTTGTGCTCCTGCCTCCTAGATTCCAGGATGGGATTAGCGCTATTGTAACAGATTCAGCTCATCAACTTAACGGCGATTGGCTGACGATTGGCGATTTCGGGGCGAAGGGGTACAGTTCCGGGTAGTAAGGTGGGGGGCTATATCTGTTCAGCCTAACAGCAGCAACCAAGCCAAATCCTATCAGGTTCGACAGTTTCTGGCGATTATCGAAAAATATAGCTTCAGTAGATCGAAAATTGACCGAACCCCGCCCATCTCTTGAAAATGGGGGATTCACCTCACCCCCAGCCCCCTCTCCGTAATCACGGAGAGGGGGAGTCGGAAGGCAAACCTAGACATACGTGGCCTTTGATTGGTTTGACCATGAGCTTATCACTTCACGATGATTCGGATGAAGATGAAAGTAATTGACATTCGATAAATGAAACAGCCTTCGCGTCCTCCCACGATAGGAGTCACGCGAAGGGCATAATTGTCACGTTTAACGTAGTTTTAGCCGAAGCGACCGGAGATGTAATCCTCGGTGCGCTTATCTTTCGGGCGCGTGAAGATTTCGCTGGTGGCGGTATATTCGACCAAGTGACCGACGCGCTTGTCATCGGCAAGCATGAACGCTGTCTTTTCGGAGCAGCGCGCGGCTTGCTGCATGTTGTGCGTGACCATGATGATCGTGTATTTCTCGACCAACTGTTGCAGCAGTTCTTCGATCTTGAGCGTGGCGATTGGATCGAGCGCGGAACATGGCTCATCGAGCAGCAGCACTTCGGGATCGACGGCGATCGCACGAGCGATGCACAAACGCTGCTGTTGGCCGCCGGACAGTGACGCGCCGGAATCCTTCAGCTTGTTTTTGACCTCATCCCACAGCGCGGCTTGACGGAGGCTGTTTTCGACGACCTCATCGTAGTTGATGCCGCTGTGCGAGCCGCCGTTGAGCTTCAAACCCGCAATCACATTGTTGTAGATCGACATGGTGGGGAACGGGTTCGGTTTCTGGAAGACCATCCCGATCCGGCGGCGGATGCGTACCGGATCGGCGTCGGGCGCATAGATGTTATCGCCATCGAGGATCACCTCGCCCTCGGCATGAGCGCCGCGCAGCACCTCGTGCATCCGGTTGAAGCAGCGGATCAGAGTCGATTTGCCACAGCCCGACGGGCCGATCAAGGCGGTGATGGTGTTGGGCGAAAAGTCGAGGGTCACGTCACCCACGGCCAGCGACGTGCCGTAGTAGGCGTTGAGGTTGCGGACGGTGAGGGCAATCCCTTTGCGTGTAATGTTGTGCTTGGTGCTCACTCCCGCCGGAACGGGCGGCGCGATCATTGGACTATTGGTCATAGCGGTTTCTCCCGGTGACATAACGGACGGCGGCACTGAACATGGCGATGACGGAGATCAAGACGAGCGCGTTGCCCCAGGCTTGCTGGTTCTGCGCGGGATAGGCCGACGTCGCGTAGTTGTAGATTTGCAAGGTGAGCGAAGTCATGGGCTTGAGCGGATCGGTATTGGTGAACAAGGTGCTACCCGCCGTCGTCAGCAGCAACGGCGCGGTCTCGCCAGCGGCGCGCGCCAACGACAGCAAAATACCGGTCGCCACACCACCCGAAACGGTCGGCAGCACGATGCGCAGGATGACGCGCCACTTTGCCAAACCGAGCGCTAGACCTGCTTCACGCAAGGAGTCGGGCACCAGTCGCAGGATGGCTTCGACGCTGCTGGCGACGATCGGAATGATGATGATCATGAGTCCGAGTGCCCCGGCTAACCCAGAAAAATCCAGGATGCGCGTATGGATGAACACCATCCAAATGAACAGGCCGACCAGCACCGAAGGCAGCCCAGCAAGCAGATCGATGATGAAACGGACGATCCGTCCCAGCCGCCCGACCGCGTACTCGGACAAGTAAATCGCGGTACCCAGACCAATGGGGACGGCGATAAAGGCACCGATAGCGAGCATTTCGAGTGTGCCCACAATGCCGTTGAAAACGCCACCGGGGTCCTCATCACCAGGGGCAGAGCCGGGTTTGGTGAAAAAGCCCACGTTGAAGGTGAGGTGCCCGTCCACGACTGGGAACAGCGTCGATAAGCCATTGAGCACCACATAGCCGACGATGACCAGCAGCGTCAATACGGCGATGGCCGTCAAAATGAGCAGGATGATGCGGACGATGGAATTGGTCACACGACGGGTTGCATAGCGCGCCAGTTCGGCACTCAGCAGCGTGCGGTGATCGAGCGAAATTGTTGGCTGTGCCATGAAGTCTATCCTTATGCCGATACCGGTGATCACACCGGACGGGCGACCACATCGGGTTCGCCCCTACAAAAACGGTGACGTAGGGGCGAACCGGGGTGGTCGCCCGTTTTCCAATCACATCTTGACGCTGCGGCTCACTAGCACGCGCGAGAGCATGTTGATGATGAGCGATACGAGCAGCAAAAGCAGGCCGAGTTCGATCAGGGCGTTATAACCGATGCTTTCGGACTCGTTGACGCGGTTAGCGATGCCGCTTGCCAGCGTATAGCCGGAGTTAAACAGCGACGGCCCCAAGAACTGCGGGTTGTTGCCGATCGTCATGGTGACGGCCAATGTCTCACCGATGGCGCGCGCTAATCCGAGCATCGCGCCGCCCGTGATGCCAGCGCGGGCATAGGGCAAAACGGCCAGTCGAATCGACTCCCACTTGGTCGCGCCCAACGCGATCATGCCCTCTTTTTGCAATTTGGGCACCTGTCGGACAACCTCGCGCGAAATCGCCAGGATCGTCGGCAGAATCATGATCGTGAGGATCAGGCTGGCCGTCAAATAGTCGTTGCCGTTGGGCGGATTGGCAAACAAATTACCGATGATCGGAACCCGTCCTAATGTGTCTTGCAGGAACGGTTCAACCGTATTACTCATGAGCGGCGCCAAAATTTTAACGCCCCACAAGCCGTAGACCACGCTCGGAATCGCCACCAACATCTCGATCGCAAACGAGATCAAATCGCCGATGCGGCGTGGGGCATATTCCGAAATGAAGATCGCCGCGCCAACGGCCAACGGCGTCGCCAAGATTAAGCCAATCAACGCGGTGATGACCGTGCCAATAATATACGGAAACCCGCCGAATTGACCGGGTTGGCAGGCGGCAGTGGCGACCGCGCCCTCAGCCAGAGCAGGGCAACCGTCGGCCACTTTGCTGGCATCCCAATCGGAAGTGACGAAGAAATTGAGTCCAAAGCGCGTGATCGAGGGCAGCGCTTGTGAGAAAAGTACCACGACGATACCAATCAAGAGAATGACGACGAAGACGGCACAGGCACGCACCAAGCCACTAAAAACCTGATCACCTATCCGGCTGGGCGGGGGACGACCTGCGTTGGCAGATTCAACAGCGCTCATGAAATGATTTCCTTACCCAAACGACGGCGGCTAAAGGCTGGCCCATGGGCATGTGTCGCAATGCGAAAAAGTTTACCAATCAACTAGACAAAACTGGCGAAGACACAGACCTGTGTCTTCGCCAATTTTCAGTCAAAAGATGAGACGATTACGGCGCTTTGGTAGCGGCGGCGGTCGCTGGGGCAGCGGCCATCGTGGCGGCCATCGCAGCGTTCGGCGTAGCGATGCTGGTGGGCAGCGCTTGCTTACCGGCGATGATGATCGACAGAATCTTCTGCTCGGCGGCCTGGATTACGCTGTAGGGCAGGGGCGCATAACCGAGGGCCGGGCCGAAAGCCTGACCATCGTGCAGTTCCCACCACAACAAACGCGCCAATGCCAGACCCTTGCCCGCATCCTTCTGATCCTTGTAGACCAGTTGCCAGGTCGGGGCGCTGATGGGGTAAGCATCGGCGGCGGCTTGATTGAGGATGCTCAGGTGCAGGTCAGCCGGGACGTCCTTCAGGCCAGCGGCGGCGGCGGTTACGCTCGCGGTCGTCGGGGTGATGAACTTGCCAGCGGCGTTCTTGAGATCGGCGAAGGTCAGCTTGGCACCCGCCGCGAAGAACAGCTCGACGTAACCGATCGTGCCGGTCTTGCCAGCGACTTTGCCAGCAACGCCGGAGTTGCCGTTGTCGGATTGACCAGCGACCGGCCACTTGGTGCCGAGGTCTTTGCTGATACCGACGTTGTCCGCCCAGTCTTTGTCAACACCGCTCAGGTAACTGGTGAAGATGTTGGTGGTGCCCGACGAGTCGGCGCGGTGAACGGGGGTGATCGCATCGGCGATGGACTTCAAGCCCGGATTGTCGGCGGTCAGCGCGGCGTCATTCCACTTGGTGATCTTGCCCTGGTAGATTTTTACCAGCGTGTCCGAAGTCAACTTGAGCGTATCCTTGAAGTTGGGCAAGTTGTAGATCATGACCACGGCACCGAGTGTGGTGGGGATCACGAGCACATCGCCGCTGGTGACCTTGGGGGTCACGGCGTCGGTCTTGCCGGGGAACGCATCGCTCGCGCCGAAATCTGCACTGCCATCAGCGATGGCGGCCAGACCCTTGCCGCTGCCTTGCTTGTCCGGGTAGTTGACCTGGACGCCAGTCAGCTTGGCATATTCGCTGAACCACTTGGTGTACAGCGCATACGGGAAGGTCGCGCCAATGCCGGTCAAGGCTTTGGCTTCACCATCGGCGGCGGCGGTGATCATACCGCTGCCCGGAATGGGGGTGGCGGGGGCGGCGGCGGCCACTGTGCCAGCGGCAGTCGCTTGCGCGGCCATGGAGGCCTGGGCGGTGCTACCGAAAGCGATCAAGGCGGCCAACACGGCGGTCATGGCGATCAAGGCAAATGATTTTTGACGCTGCATATCTGTTCAATCTCCTCATGGTTTTGCAAATCAAGTTGACCGCACACAGGTGGCGCGATTCAACTGGGGGAGATTATTGGTTGCACACGTCAACAGATCATTAAATACACACTAAGGAGAGATTAAGTAAAAGTAAATTTCTCTTCACGCAGCTTATAATGACGCCGAAATAGAATATGTGTGCTACAATTCCGCCTTGCAATCGTCGATTATTGAAAACATGGATAGATTATGAGCGCTAAAAAAGCAAGGAGCGCCAACTCGTACCAGAGCATTTCGATCAGCACGATGCGCCGATTTGTGCTCGGTAAGCAAGGTTTATGGCCGGGACGTCGCTGGTCGGGCAAAACGGGTGCGGCGCAGGCGATCCGCGAAATGGGCGGCGTGCAGGTCGATCCGGTGGTGGTGATTGCGCGCAATCACGACGTGGAACTGCACAGTCGGGTCGCCGACTATCACCCTGATCATCTCAACGAGCTGCTATACGTCGATCGGCAATTTTTTGATTATGGCGGCTTGTTATACATTTATCCGATGGACGAACTGCCGCATTGGAAAATCCACATGGGGCGCACACAGTGGGAGCATGGCCGGGATTATATCGATCAAAATCCGGGGCTGCTCGACACAGTACGCGCTGAATTGCGAACCCGTGGGCCGCTGGCGCAGCGTGATATGGAAGGGACGGCGCGCCTGGATAGCTATCGCGCGCGTAAAGATGTCGGACTCGCGCTGTACTATATGTGGCGCTTGGGCGAACTGATGACGGCGGGTCGGCGCAACTTCGACCGGCTCTACGATTTCGCCGAAAATGTCGCGCCGCCGGAACATCTCATTGCCGGTGAGGAAGCGGCTGCCGAGGCCTATTTTCTGCGGAAGGCGCTCACCATGAGTGCGCTGCCACGTTTGACCGAGTGGCGCGGCTGGTTCGCGTATTTTGTGCGACGCACCGTGACGCGCGCCGAAATGTTGGGTCTGATCGCGGCGTTAGTCGAAGCGGGCGAGGTGACGCCGCTCAACATCGTCGGCAAAAAAGATCTCTATTATGTGGCGACGCGCGATATGCCCCTGATCGATGCGCTCGAAGCGGGCGTTATTCCCACCGCCTGGACGCCGATCGCTGCCACCACCGAAACCGAAGTGACGTTGCTCACGCCGCTCGATCCAGTCAGCGCACGGGGGCGCGCCGCCGACCTATTCGATTTCGAGTACACCTGGGAAATCTACACACCCGTCGAAAAGCGCAAGTGGGGTTATTACGTGATGCCGATCCTGTACGGCGATGACTTGGTGGGTCGGATCGACATGAAGCTTGATCGCAAAACCAAAACGATGATCGTCAAAGGCTTTTGGCTGGAAGAGGCGGAAACGGGAACGGACAAGGCTTTTGCAGCAGCGTTGGCGCGGGGGTTGGCGCACTTCGCACATTTTCACGGCGTGACTCGGCTGGATGCGAGCGCGATCCAGCCCGCCAAACTGCGTGCGGCGAGTCTGTTCAAAGGTTCGGGCGTGACGCTGGTGTAAGCGCACCGTTGACCTGACGCGCTGCGCATCGCACATGATGAAACGCGTTCCACTGTTGATTGTTGTGTTGGGACTCATGCTACCTTGAAGTGCGTAAGCCAAATGTCAGTGAGACGTAGTGGTATGCTGCCCATTCACGGGTATGGTTTATGCGAACCTGGCCGACGAGATTGGAGCAGCTATATGTTTGCATTTCTGGGCGATCCACAACGATTCATAAATGGGCCGATTGCACAGGCCGAGCAACGACGGGCGGCGTGGGCGGGTACACAAGGCTACATTGTCCGCGTGCGGAATTATGGCCTTGCACTGTTTTTGCTTAGTACATTTGTGATTGCCATGCTGCCATTCGCCGTTCAAACCGGAGACTACGTTCGAGGATGGGAAATGGCAAAAATGGTCGGGGTAACCGTGTTGGCAGTCAATTTATTGGTCACGTTGTATGCGTTCGTGTTGGCGGCACATATCATTGTCCACGAAGAGCGTTTTGGTACATGGGAAAGTCTTATTCTGAGCCGCGTAAGCGCACAACAAATTGTCCTAGAAAAATGGTGGAGTGTTGTTCGGCAAACGCAATTACTTTTTTTATTTGCAGGCATATTGAATAGTGGGGCTGCGATGGCCTATAGACAATATGCGTATTTTGGTAGCGCGGTTAGTTGTATAAATCATTTTGGATGGGCATCATGCTATTGGACTGATGATATACGCTATCACCTGGGGCGAGTTGATCAAATTATCCCGCCAAGTTTCAATCTGCTGGGGGTGATGTTAGGCACTATTCTGCTCATTGCTTTTGCACTGCTTGCCACCGGACTTGTGGCCGCAATAGGCGTCCTGGCCGGATTACTGCTACAGCGAACACGCTTTGGCGGTGTTTTACTCGGTATTACGTTTAAAATAGGGCTTGCCCTCTTCGTGGTGATGGTGTGGTCACATCTCACGCCAGCGGAAAATGAGATATACCAGAATATTTGGAACCTATCCAATCCGTCTGGAGAGTATGAAAACACATCGTACCCGATCTATGTTGATTATGCGGTGAGACAGGAATGGATTGACATTCTTCAAACCGTTCAACTGGGAGTATCACCCCTAGCGGATGGAGGTGTGCTATTAGCCGCCGACATGATGCGTCCCTATGACACACATTTGCATTTGTTGTACCGTATCACGAGTGCGATGTTTGCGCTTGGATTGTATGTAATCCTTTTGTGGCTGTGTTTGCGAACCGCTGTAGCATGTGCGATACATCGACAAGCCTCACGACCGACGTCTATGACATTTGAAGAATATGCTCGGCTACATGGTTACACTTTTTACGAAAAGCCTAAGCGCGATCAGTTACAAGAAAGCACATCTGAAATCTGAGACAGCACCGTTCGCTAGCGCACGCACTGGTACAGCATCGCCTTCCAACGTGCCACATCGATCGCGCGGATCATGGTCATGTTCGCGGGTAGGTACGCTTCATGTTGTTTCACGGCGTGACTCGGCTGGATGCGGGCGCGATCCAGCCCGCCAAATTGCGCGCGGCGAGTCTGTTCAAGGGTTCGGACGTGACCCTGGTGTAGCCGATCCAACCTGACCGCTTCTGCCAACACCCTCCGCTCGCTGTGCGCTGCGCAAACGAATCTGTGAATTTCGCGCGCGCCGATCTACAATGTCCATTGTTGCGAAGATTTCGGTGGGGGGCATATTTTGAAACGCATTACATGGATGATCATGCTGGTTGTATTAACATTTCCTTCATTTCAAACAAACCCGCCACCCTATTATGTGTCACTTCCCGACCCATTCGTCACGCGAGCAGTGATGCAGGATGCTGCTGTGCGGTCTGGAACAGCGATAACACAAAATAACCTCGCGGTCAATTTTACGTATTTTGAAACCACTAACTTAAACTGTACTGTGCCTAATCGTCTGCCTGTCCCAGCCAAACTGAGTGGATTCACGATTCTGGTGACCTTCCCGATCAAAACTGGGCAGGGTCAGCTTGATTATCGCTATTACGGTGATCGTTTATTTCTCTGTAGTGCGCATGGTCCCGGTCCGCTTATCAAGATAGACCGTCCAACCGATCAACGCTATTTTGAGACAACGCCGCCCGTTGCCGATTTCCCCGAACGAGGCACGCCGCCCGCAACCATCGATCTTGATCCCCTCATTCGGCACGAACGCGCGCGTTTTGGGAACAGCACCTTGAGGACACTCGCCTATAGCCCGGACGGCAATATGCTCGCCGTTGGTGGCAGCATGGGAGTCTACTTGTTGAGCACTAATTTGGAACCTATTGCCCATCTGAACGGCGGAACGCTATCTGTGACAAAACTGATCTGGAGTCCCACTGGCGATCAAATTGCCACGCTTGTCGCCGACGGAAGTATCGAGTTGTGGGATGTGAAAAGCGGCAGTGTCAAACAGATTGGGAGGCGATCGGTCAAATATAACAGCTTGGATTATGCCCCGGATGGTACGCGCCTTGTTGCCAGCACCGATCAGGGAATCGCGGAAATTTGGGATATTGCCAAAGTCAAAATGATCTTGGGCATCGCCGCATATTCCGCAGTCACAAACGGTTCAATCGGTTCTGTCGCCTGGAATCCGAATGGGGAAAACATTGCGGTGGGCGGTTCAGAGGGTGTCGATCAATTCGATCCGATGGTTATCGTATTTGATGCAACGACGGGTATGCCGATCAAAGTTTTTTCGGCAGTCGATGAGGGAGTCAGCGATAAAATTCACAAACCTATTGCCAACGTCCAGTGGCTCCCCGATAGCAAACACCTCGCCATCATCCCACCTTCACCCTATTATGATGAAGATCATTCATTTTATCCAATTAACTGGGATACTGAACTAGGAGGCGTTGTACCTTTCGATCTCAATTACTATTGTACACCTTTGCTTGGGTTTTCATTGTCACCCGATGCGAATTATTACATTGTTCCGCATTTACGGTGTGAGGAAGGTGATGTGACCTACGGGTTAGCAGCCGTATTTTTGAGTGATGATTCGACCAACCCCATTGTACCGATCGACGATTTATCAATTGGTCATCTAGGTGTTCAAGAAATTGCGTGGCGTGGTGATAGCCGGCAGTTCGCAATTTTGTTGGGTACAAGCGGTCTTGATGTTTTCGACTTGACGAAACCTGACAGCGATAACGTCGCGGTTGTTGGGAGAGCAAATTCCACTCTGTTTGGCAGTCTTGCCGATGATCTGACACAGGACAATCTCGGCGAACCCGATTGGGAAGTGATCTCTCCCTATCAGTATGAAATCCCAACCGCCAGCCCCGACGGTAAGCTGCTCGCCGCCTATGACTCCGCGAAAAGTTCCGACGGAGCACATATCATCCTTTTCGACACGAGCACTGGCAAACTCTTCAAAACGCTTGACACGGCCTCGATCGCCCAATCTTCGGATCGGGGTTGTGGGCAAAATTGTGTCAACGCAATCCATTGGAGTCGTGACGGAAAGCGGCTGGAAGGAGAGTTCGACACAGCGACAGTTGTATGGGAGGTTGGAACAGGGCATGTGTTGTTCACGAAGAGCGGTCCAAGCTCTTGTTTTTGGGCGAATACAGCCCTCGTTCTGGCCTGCCAGGATCGTAAAGTAGAATACAATCGGCAGACGACTAATTCGCCTTTATATTCCGTTGATGCAACAACTGGAAAAACACTTCAAACCACCAGCGAAAATCCTGGTTATTTCAAGGCCATTTGGTCGCCTAACAGACGGATTGCGTGCATCATAACCCAAGATAACCATATTCTCATCTGGGATGGAGGCTTTCAACATTTATTGTTGGAAATTCCGGGCAGTGACTTGACTTGGAGTAATGATGGCTTACGGTTTTGTAACTGCTCAGGGGTGAGAGGAATTGTTGACAGAACGAGGCGCGGGCGGATAATTCAGCGCTATGTTGAAACGAGCGATGCCGACATCGGAAGAAATTCATGCGCTGTATAGGCAGGGAGAAACGGCTGTAGGCGCTTG
>JBBRMW010000148.1:0-14807 GCA_038230635.1 Aggregatilineales bacterium
CTGACACCGCATCCGGCCACCCCCGAAGCGGTCAGCGATGCGGTGGCGGAACTGACCACGCACTTCAACTGGAAGGGCAGCATTGGTTGTGGATTCCCCGCCGTAATCAAAGCAGGCACCGCGTATACCGCCGCCAATGTCGATCCGTCGTGGATTGGCACCGACGCGCAAACGTTGTTCGAGCACAAAACAGGTTGCCACACATTGATCATCAATGATGCCGATGCGGCGGGTTTGGCCGAGGTCAAATTCGGGGCGGGACGCGATAAAACAGGCGTGATCATCGTGATTACGCTGGGGACGGGCATCGGATCGGCCTTGATCTACAATGGCGTGCTGATACCGAATACGGAGCTTGGGCACGTCGAATTGGATGGCAAAGATGCCGAGCGGCACGCCTCCGACAGAGTGCGCGTCGAGCGCGACCTATCATGGAAGCAGTGGGGTAAGCGGGTCAACGATTATCTAGCGCTGATCGAGCGCTCACTGTGGCCGGATTTGATTATTTTGGGCGGCGGCGTCAGCAAAGACAGCGATAAATTCATGCGGTTCATCGAGATTCATACGCCCGTTGTCCCGGCGCAGCTTCTCAACGATGCGGGGATCGTGGGTGCGGCATTGGCGGCGCAGGCGGCGTTGGTCTGAGCAGGATCGGGCTGACGCGGCAGGCCGCCGGCCCTCCAAAAAGGGTGCATTCAGAATTAGGGGTGAGTCGTTCCGAACGGCTTGCCCCTGGCGATGCCCTTTCGAGACGGACGAGGCAGGCCTCGTCCCTACAGAAACGGCGTCTGGGGTAGGGACGAGGCCTGCCTCGTCCGCTAGGCGATGGCCTTCAGCCAAAGCGCATCCCACGCCCCCATCCCTGAATGCACCCCTCCAAAAATGATGGTTTGCAGCGCACCTGCAACCTGCGCTATGATTGAGGAATAGGGCTTGCTGAGCACCGATCCGGCCAACCGCGATCGATTCATGTGTGCATCGGAGAAATTTTCATGGGCAAGATACACGACGTTGTGATCAAGAAGTTGATCACCCATCCTGACGATCGCGGCTACTTCCGCGAGATTCTGCGCGACGACGATAATCTGCTGCGGCGCTTTGGGCAAACCGCGATCACCAAATCGTATCCAGGCATCATCAAAGCGTTTCACTGGCACGAAGCGCAGGACGATATATGGTATGTGGCGAGCGGCATGGCGCGCGTGGTGCTGTACGATCAGCGCACGGAATCGCCCTCGTATAAGCAGACCCAGGTCATCTTCGCGGGTGAGGATAATCCGGTCTCGATTCTGATTCCGGCGGGTATTGCGCACGGCTATCAGGTGCTTGGTAACGAACCCATATTCCTGTTCTATCATGTGACGCGCGCCTATAACCCGGCAGCACCCGATGAACAGCGAATCCCCTTCGATGATCCGGGGATCGGCTTCGATTGGTCGATCCAGAATCGCTGAACGTGCCAATGGATAACCCAACCGGGGCGGATGCGCCGCGTGGTGATCGCCCGTACACGATTCGCATCACGATCCTCTGCTTGCTGATCGGCGTGCCAGTGGCCGCGATCGGCGGTATCGCGCTGTACAGCGTGAATAGTCCGCTGACGGCGACGACGAGCGGCAGTGTCAACTGGTCGTTCGCGGCGGTGGCGTTTCCGTTGGCGCTGCTGGTGGCGGGCGCAGTACTGGCATGGTCCGTGTTCATCCTGCCCGTGACTTTAGCGCGCCGCTCCGGGCATGTGCTCGACCCGCAAATATGGCCGATGGCGGGCGTGCTCAGCCTGACCGCGCTGCTGGTGTTGGCCTTCTTTGCGGGCATCGCGTTCAATATTATCTAAAGAACCTCACCCCCCGGCCCCCTCTCCGTAATCACGGTGAGGGGGAGTCGGAAGGCAAACCTAGACATACGTGGCCTTTGATTGGTTTGACCATGAGCCGCATAAGGACTGATCCGCAATGCCCACTTCTGGCCGCGCGACCCCCGATGGTACGAGGCGTTTTGCCGAACGTACCGGCACTCTCGATAGTTTCCGTCAGACGGCGGATACGCTGTGGGCATCGACGGTCGGGTTGGGCACTTATCTGGGCGCGCCCGACGACGCCACCGATGAGGCGTATCGGAACGCCGTCGGACGTGCGCCCGCGCTTGGCTGCAATCTGATCGATACCGCGATCAATTATCGTTTCCAGCGCAGCGAACGTGCGATCGGGGCGGCGCTGGCCGAACAATTTGCGGCGGGATCGCTGCGCCGGGATGAGGTGATCGTCGCCACCAAAGGCGGCTTCGTGCCATTTGACGGAAATCTGCCTGCCGAGCCGGGAAAATGGGTCACGCAAAATATCATCGCGGCGGGGCTGGCGCATCCGTTCGATTTTTGCGCCAATTTTCAACACTGCATGGCACCCACGTACCTGGAAACCATGATCGCGTGGAGTCGCCGCAATCTTGATTTGGACACGCTCGATATTTACTACATACACAACCCGGAAACGCAGCGCCTCACGTTGAGCCACGAGACGTTCCGGGCGCGCATGATCGATGCGTTCGAGACGTTGGAGCGGGCCGTCGCGCAGAATCATATCGCCCATTACGGCGTTGCCACCTGGACGGCACTGCGCGCCCTGCCCGATGCGCCTGATTACCTGTCACTGGCAGAGATCGTCGGCCTCGCCTACGAGGTGGCGGGCGACGGTCATCACCTGCGCTACGTTCAGATGCCCTACAATCTGTTCATGACGGAGGCGTTCGCGTTCGAGAATCAACAGATCAACGAATCGTTCATGAGCGCGATCGAAGCCGCCAATCAGCTCGGTCTCTCCGTCATGATCAGCGCGCCGTTGATGCAGGGGCGGCTCGCCAACCCGATCATGCCGGAATTGGCCGATACGCTGACCGGACTCGCCTCGGATGCGCAGCGTGCGATCCAGTTCGTGCGATCGAGTCCTGGTGTCACGGCGGCGTTGGCGGGCAGCAGTACGCTCAGCCACCTCGAAGAAAATCTGGCGCTGCTTCGTTCGCGCCCGGCTGATGAAGCCATCATCCGGGGGTTATACAAACATTCATGACGATGCTCGATACCGTCAAGTCACCGCGCCAACTTGCCGCGATCCTGGAAGACACGGCAGCGGCGGGCTTTATGCTCGCGTCCGAACCACTCGTGGGTTCGCTGCTGCGAACGCTGGTGAGTACCAAACCCGGCGGGAACATCCTGGAAATCGGCACCGGGACGGGCGTTGGAACGTGTTGGCTGCTCGATGGGATGGACGCCGCCGCAACCCTGACGACGATCGATCGTGATCCGGCCACGAGCACGATCGCGCAGCGCCACCTGGGAGATGATCCGCGCGTAACGTTCAAGGTGGACGATGCGGAAGCCGTTCTGATGGGGCTGACGACCGAACGCTTCGACTTGATCTTCGCCGATACGTTTCCCGGCAAGTTCCAGCGATTGAGCGAAGCCCTAGATCACTTGGCGGTAGGCGGGCTATACGTGGTCGATGATCTGCTGCCACAGCCGGGCTGGCCGGAGAATCACCAGCCGAACGTCGATCGGCTGCTCGCCGAATTGGAGAGTCGCCAGGACTTGCGACTGACGGGGCTGGCGTGGGCATCGGGGGTGTTGATCGCCGCGAAGGTTGGCGGCTGATCAGACTGGGCGATGGTCGCGCCGCGTCTTTTCATGAAAATTTAACATTCGCCATTTATGATACGATTTTGATTGGTACTGACGGCAACGCACACAAGCATTCGTCGTGAATTCATGGTTTATCATCGATAAAAACGGTAGGCAGCAATGAGCTTTTTATCCCTCGCCAAAGGCGATCCCGCCGCTCGTAAACTGGTCGCGCAGGCGATTCAGGTGCGGTATGGCGTGCGCCCGCTCCCGATTTCCTCGCTCCATCTGGAAATGACGACGCCGACGCGCGGCTGGCTTGGCTTGCCCGCGACGCAGACGGTCACGATTCGGGGCGTGGGCACGACACATTTCCGTTACGATTCCTGGCAGACGCAGTGGGGCATCAAAACGCGCCAGTTCACCGAAAGCTATGATGGTGGCGCGGTCTATATTCGTAAGGTCAGCACGCTGACCACGCACAACGACGCACCGACGATTCGCATGATGGGTAGTCGGCTGTGGGTGTGGTTGTCGCTGCTGCTGACGCCGCTCACCGAAGAAGAGATCACGCTCAAATCGATCGATGCGACGGTGGTGCGCGCCACACCCGAAGAAATGCCCGGCGTGGTCTCGACGGTGACGTTCAATGCCGCGACGATGCTCGAATCGGTCATGGCGACGTGGCCGGATGCTGTCACCGGGGCGGATGTGAGCCTGACCCTGCGACCCGTCGGCGCACTCAAAGTTTTCAACGAGTTCTCGATCCCCGAAAAATTGGGTTATCAACTGAGCGGCGCGCCCGAACAAATCTTGACGGTCGTGCGTGCCGAAGCCAATCCGAAGATTCCGCTGACTGAATTTACGCTCAGCGGGCACTGAGCCTCATGAACATCACCTAATCCGCCAGGGCATTTGCAAAGTCCGTTAACCCCACCCCCAGCCCCTCTCCATTTCATGGAGAGGGGAGTCCGGAGGCGGTGATTCCCCCTCTCCACGCCAGTGGGGAGGGGGTTAGGGGGTGGGGTAAATGGGCGTCTTCATGGTTCTTGCCGACTTTACAAATGCCCTGCCTAATCCGCGACGTGCGTGATTTTCCCCTCGGCGGCGCGTAGCAGTCGATCCCGAATTGCCAAGCCGAGGCCAGCGGGCGGCCAGTTCCGCGCCAGGATCACGCTCACGCCACTTTCGTCGAGTGCGCGCAATCCGGCAAATAAGTTGCGCGCCGCCGATTCTAAATCGGTCAGCGAACCGATCGCTTGGATCATCGCGCCACTGTCAGCGACCGCCGCCCGATCCTCGTCCGCGATCAACAGGCCGACCTGTTCGCCCGTACTGATTCGCCGTGACGATTCGCTTTTGATCGCCGTGCGGACGAGCTTGTCTTCGCCCTCGAACAGATACAAAGCGGCGCGCGGCGCATAATGGCGCAGCAGCATTCCCGGCGCAGGCATCGACTCCGATCCTGGCGCGACGAAGCGGCTGATAATCTCGATGTCGGGCACGATCTGGCACAATGCTTCCAAGCTCATGCCGCCTGGACGCAGCAGACGCGGACGATCGCCGCTCAGGTCGAGAATCGTGGACTCGACCCCAATGGGCGTTGCGCCGCCATCGAGGATCAACGCGATCCGCCCTGAAAGGTCATCGTAAACATGTGCCGCCGTCGTGGGGCTGGTGTGGGCAAAACGATTGGCGCTCGGTGCGGCGATCGGCATACCTGCCGCGATAATCAACGCAGAAGCGACCGGATGAGCGGGCATTCGCACGGCGACCGTCGGCAGGCCAGCACTTACATTGGCGGGGATAGCTTCGGCGCGGGGCAAGATGAGCGTGAGCGCACCCGGCCAGAATGCCGTGATCAGTTTTTCGGCGAGCGGCGAAACAGTCGCCGCCACACGGTGCAGCATCGCCCGGTCGCTTACATGAACGATCAGCGGATCAGTAGTCGGGCGGCCTTTGGCGACGAAAATTCGATCGACGGCGGCGCGATCGAACGCATTTGCGCCGAGTCCATAGACTGTCTCGGTGGGAAAAGCGACCAATTCGCCCGCGCGGATCAACGTCGCCGCCTCGGTGATCGCGGCCTCGGTTGGCGGCAGAACGCGCGTCATCGCCGAATCAAAAAGCGCTGCTTACCATCCGCGAGCGGCTCAATAGCCAGCAGCGTAAATCCGCGCATTTCGCACCAGGGCGGGATCGACTCGGCGGCCTCCGGATCGCCGCTGACAAAAGCGAGCGTCTCACCCGGCTGCAAGCGCGCCATACGCCCTGCCAGATACAGCAAAACCTCGTAGCAGACGGCGAGATTGCTCGTGAGCGTATCGTCGGGGGTATCGATCACGATCGGCACGTCAGTTGAAGGAGACTCGAACCGATTCAATGCCTGCCCCCGGCCAACTGATGAAGACTTCGCCATTGGTCACGCGCGTTTTGTAGCTGCGCAGGGCTTTGCGCTGCCGAAGTGCCGCCAACGCCTGCCCCACTAATGGCGGATAGATCGACCAATCGATCACCGATCCATCACTGACCGCGAATTTGCTGTGATGCAAGGCACACGTCAATTCACAGTTATCGACTTTGCTATTGGCAAGCGGAAACAGCAGGTGGCTGCACGATCCCTGCAAGACATTGGCATTATCGCCACAGCGGGTGATCACCAAGCGCACGCCATTGACCGCGAAGCCTTTGGCTTTGTCGGTCGGAATTTGGCTCAGATTACACACGCGCACCCACACTTGTCCGGCTTCATTGCCGCCATTTAATTCGCTCATGATGCCTTGATTATCCTGTAAAATACGCCACAATCGGTTGCAGTTACATAACACAATGATAGCACTTAAATCCGCATTCGTGATATAATCCGTAGTCAGAAGTAGAAAACGATCATGTAAGGGAGTTTCCCATGCCTCATTTTAACTTGCCTGAATTGGCGATCGTGCTCGTAATTGTGGTGGTCCTGTTTGGCAGAGGCCGCGTCGGGCAACTCGGTGGCGAAGTCGGCACTGCGATCCGTGAGTTTCGCAAGGGAATCAGCGGTGATGAACCCAGTAAGCCCACCGATGTGCCCGTGATCGACCCGACGCAAATCCCGCCCGCCGCCCGCTGAAACGGACGCGGCAGGCCACGTCCCTACAAAACGCTATCTGATGTAGGGGAGCGGTGCCCTGCTATTGTTGCGATTGCCTCAGCGGCTGATTCCAGGGGCTGCGCAAAATCAGTGAGCAGCTTTTGGTTGCCGATACTTCCGTTCGGGATGGCAAACACAAGCCGTCCCTGCGCATGGGCACGCCGCGCCGCATACAAACTCCCGCTGGTTTCACCCGCTTCGACCACAATCACCGCACGGCTCAAACCACTGATCACGCGATTGCGAATCGTGAGCAAATTGGCGGCTGGTCGGCGATCGGGGTGGAATTCGCTGAGCAGCGCGCCGTTCGCCACAATCTGCCGCGCCAACTCGTGATTTTCCGGCGGATAAATTCGACTCACGCCGCAGCCCAAAACCGCAACCGTGCGTCCCCCAGCCGCCAGTGCGCCTCGATGCGCCGCCGAATCGATTCCGCGCGCCATGCCGCTGACAACTGTCCACCCTTGCGAGGCGAAATCAGTGGCAAGTGATTCGGCGCAGTCGATCGACGCTTGGCTCGGTTCGCGGGTGCCGACGATCGCCACGCGCGGCGACTCGTCCAGATGACCGCGCACGAACACGATCAGCGGCGCATCGTTTAAGCCGCGCAGTGCCGACGGATACGCGGCATCGCTCCACAGCAAAACAGAAATGCCGCTATTCTCGAATCGACTCAAATCGGTGGCAACGGCTGACAGATCGATCGCACGAATGGCGGCGGCGGTTTTTGATCCGATGCCTGGGATTTCTTGTAACTCGGCGGGTGAGGCGTTCAGGATGGCCGCCAACGTGCCAAAGCGCGCAAGGAGCTTCGTCAGCGTTTTCGGACCGATCCCTTGCGTCAAGGCCAACGCGATCGCGTGATGACGATCGGCTTGAGGCAGATCAGTGGCTTTTAGCGCGTTAGACATAAATCTAGGCGAACCCCTCATCCCCCGACCCCTTCCACCCTGTGTGGGGAAAGGGAGCAGGGGGTGAGGTTCTGATCCCGACTTGGACATGGCAGACTGCGCGCAAATCTTCTAAAATCATGCCTGATGACCCAGCTACCACCTTTTTCACCCGCCCTCGATGATCGGCAAACGGCGGAATTCCTGGCGCTCTCGCTGGCGCTGTTGGCGTTTCCGCTTGCGCAAGATGCCGTGCTGCTTGATGCGCTGGCGTGGCAGTTCGATTCGCCAGAGCCGCCGCGCGATGCGGACTTGCCCATTTTACCGCCGAAAATGTATCCGCGCCTGGATGCAGCGTTGATCGAGGCGACGGTACGCGCGCTGCAACCGCCGCCACCGCCGCCGATGGACGGTTTCATCGGGCGGCGCACGGAACTGGATGCGGCAGTGATCGGGCTGCTTAATGAGCGTCCGGTAGTCATCGAAGGCGCGCTGGGGATTGGTAAAACGACATTACTACGTGCCATTGCCCACGATCCGCGCATTCGCAAGCATTTCCGGCGGGTGTGGTGGATCGATTCGGGCGAGTCAGTTGCGGCGTTGGGCGATGCGATCGGGTTGGCGCTCGAACTGCCGGGCGTGCTGCGGCTCGATCCGCTCGATCAACCTGTGGTCGCGCGTGAATTTTTGGCGAGCGCGGGCATCCTGCTGTTGATCGATGACACCGAGGACGTGGGCGCGGCACTCGCATTTGGCGCGGGCGTGACTGTGGTCGGCACGGGAACGAGCGACAGTGCGGACGGTGCGGTCGCCGTGACGGTGAGTGGCTTGGCAGATGACGCGGCTTCGACGCTGATCGGACGTGAGGACGCGGAAATGCTCATCCAGAAAATGGACGGCAATCCGCGCGCCTTGAAGCTGACGCGGGCGCTGTTCGACGAAGACAGTCTCGACGACGCCGCGATCGTAGGACTAATCGGCGATCAACCGCTGACCGATCTGTACGCGGCATCGTTTGGGGCACTGCCCGCCGACTATCAGCAAATCTATGCACTATTCCCGGCGGGGGAAGCCGTGCGCGCGGAAGGCATTCAGGCGGCGATCGCGGGACTGTTGGGCGTGAGCAGATCGAGTGGCGCGATGCGGATCGGGCGGGCGCTGACGTTTTTGGAGCGGCACACGTTCATTGAGCGCGTGGGTGACAGCTTCCGGGCGATTTACCGAGTCGCCGAAGCTGGCGAGTCGCTGAAACTACCGACGATCCCATTTCCGGCGCACGCTTTTCGATCTGGCTCGGCGACCGAGGAACCAGACAGCCGATCCCGCGAGGCGCGGATACTTTACGATCGCGGCCTGACCCTCATTGACGAAGCGCGTGATGTGGAAGCAGCAGCGCTCCTGAGCCAAGCACTCGAACTGCGCGAAGGGCACGATCACCGTCACGCGATTGCCGAAACGTTGGTGGCGTTGGCGCGCGCCGCCTATTTATCGGGCGATGATGCGACGGCGCTGCGCCATCTGGAAATTGCCGCCGAACATCTGCACGAATTGCGCGATACGGAATCGCTCAATGTGGTGCGGATCGCGTTGGCACGGGTTTACCGACGGGCTGGCCGACTCGATGCGGCGCTCAGCGTGCTCGGCGACGAGGCGCCACCGCTCGATCTGGCCGCGATTTATGCTGCGCGTGGCGAATGGGACGCCGCCTTGGAAGCCTACGCACGCGAGCCAGATTCGATCATCGCGCGGCGGGGCATCACGTACACGCTGTTGTCCGCGAAACGCTATGCTGAGGCACTGGCCGCCATCGCCGATTATGATGATTTCAATGCACGCTTCACACGCGGCCTCGTCTATCATCTGAACGCTGACTTCGAGCGCGCGCTGGCGGCCTATGATCGCGCCGATACGATCGTGACGCTCGACACCGATCGCGGGCCATTGGCACGGGCACGCGGACGAGCGCTGGCGTCATTGGGGCAGTACCGTGAGGCGGCGATCCGGGTGGGCGCGGAAGGTACATGGTTCGAGGCCAAACTGCCGCGTCCAGCTTTCGCACGGCAGGCGGCGGGTCATGCGCTGGATGCGGCGCTGCTCTGGGCGAACGGCGAAGCGGATTCGGCGGAGGCGGCTGCACTCCATGCGCTGCATTGTCCGGGTGAACGAATCGATGTGGAAGCGACCGCGATCACCCAACACGTTTTAGGGCGGATTTACACGCTACGCGGCGATCATCGGGCGGCATTGGCCGCGTTCGAGGCGGCGCTCGATGCGCGCGAAGCGATGGCGCACCGGGATGAAACCGCGATTGGTCTCACGCTGCACATGATCGCAACCCTGCACGCGATGCTCGGCGCAGACGATCGCGCGATTGCCAACTTCCGGCGCGCGCTGACGCATCTGGACGAGCGATCGGCCCGGCTGCTGACGCTGCTGCCACTACAGGCCGCACTGGCACGGATAGGACGTGAGGCCGACGCGATCGATGTTGGCGAGGAGGCGTTCGCATTGGTGAATATGCGCCCCGAACTCGATTTACGGACGCTCGGTTATACGTTGGCGTACCATGCCGATCTGCTGTTCCGAGTCGGGCGACTAGGGCGCGCACACCCAGTTTTTGGCGAGTGGCAAAATGGGTTGGCGCGGCGGGCAAGCGAGGCATTCGACAGCCCAGATTGGGGCGTCGGCGCGCTGCTGATCGCCTTGATCGTGCGGAGTGTAAACACCGATGACAATGGTTACAGTGCGACACTGCTGATCGATCTGGCTGAAGAAGCGCTGACGATCACCGAATCGCACACGCCAGATTCGCTCGCGGCATGGTCGGCGCGTTGCGATTTGGGGCGGCTTTTGCTGGCGCTCGAACGGCCAGCCGATGCGGATATGACGCTCGCCCCGCTGTTCGATCCAGCACAGCGACTCGATGAGGTCGTGCCAAGCGTCGCGCGGAATGCACACGATTTGGCGGGGCGTGCCCAAATGAGCTTGAGCCGCTTCGCCGAAGCCGCCGTTCATTTCGAGGCCGCTGCCGCGCTCGAACCCGAACGTGTGTTGGCGGGGCGGTTGCTGCGCGAATCGGGCGCAGCCTATCGGTCAGCAGGTGATGAACCCGCCGCTGCTGAACGGTTCACGGCGGCCTTGACGGACTTGGATCGGGCGACGGTGTTGGACGAACATATCGCGGCGATGGTCGATCTGGGCTATGCGCGCTTACGGATGGCGCAATTCGGCGGGGCGATCGAAACGTTCGAGGAGGCGCTCGGCATCGTCCAGGAGCTTCCCGATCCAACGCTGATGGCCTCCGTGCTGACCGATTTGGCTGCCGCCCACCACACGCTCGGCCAATATCGGCGCGCCGCCGCGACGTATCGACGCGCGCTGGGTTATCACAAGACGCCGGAACGCATCGCCGCAACGTTGATCGCGCTGGCACGCAGCAGCGCCGCCATGCACATGGGCGGGGAAGCGATCGAGGCGTATCAGGGCGCGCTCAGCTACGACCATCTAAGCGACAGCGAACGGCGCGCGCTGCTGATCGAACTAGCGGCTGCCTGTGCGAACATGGAACGCTATCCCGCCGCCATCGACGCCTATCAAATGGCGCTGCGGCTGGCCGATCCGAACAGCGCTGACGAAGCGACCATCCGGCGTGGACTCGGCGCGGTCTATGCGCAGATCGGCCAACATGAGGATGCGCGGGTGAATTTCGAGCAAGCGTTGGCCGCGCTCGAAAATACGGATGCAGCGACGGGCGGGACGCTAGTCGCCATCGCAGAAGCCCATCGCGCGCAGGATCAAATGGTGGAAGCACTCGATGCGTATACCCGCGCATTGCCGTATCTCGACCGCGCCACCCATTCGATCGAACGTGCCGCCGCCTTGCGCGCGATGGGCGGGGTACACATGGGCATGGGGCAATCAGCGGAGGCGATCACGGCCTGGACGGATGCACTGGACATCGAACGCGCCCTGCCACAGCAAGATGGCGGGCGCATCGTCGATACATTGACCCGCATCGCGGCGGCACACGAGGCGCGCGGCGAATTGGAACGCGCCACCATCCGCCATCATGAAGCGCTTGTCTATCAGGATGTGCGGCACGCGCCCGATCAGTATACGGGCACCCTGCGCACACTCGGACGGCTGTATACCGAGATGGGGCGGTTGGGCGAGGCCGTCAAAGCGCTGGAAGAGGCGCTCGCCACCGAGTATACGCAGCCCGATGCCGATCAGGACGCGATTGCGGAGGCGACCAAGCTGCTGGCCGATGTGTACCGCGCACAGGATCGGCTCGACGAAGCCGCCGATTTGTATCGCCGGGTCGCCGCCCTCGAAACGGCCAATGGCGAAGTGCAGATGGCCGCAGCAAGCGCGCTCGCCTCGACGCTGGAAGATATTACCCGCTACGAAAATACCCTGCGCGCCGCCGAACAATCCTGGACGCTGCTCAATCGGACTGCGGGTGGCGATCTGAAAAGTCTGCTGTTTGTGCGGGCGTTGCAGGCGCAAACATGCGGCGCGCTCGGACGCTGGGACGAAGCCGAGGACTATCTCGACAAACTAATGGCGCTGCTGATCGCACGGCGCACCGAGGTCGATCCAGCGAGTATCGATCCGGTGATGCGCGTTTTCACCATGATGCTCGTGGGCGGCGATTACGAATCGCGGCACGATCACGAGAACGCGGTGACGGCTTACCGCGAGGCACTGCACATCGCCGAAGCGAATCGGCTGACGCCCGCGCTGATCTGGGCGTTGCGGCAGAAGATCGGCCACCGTGCCGCTAAAAAGCGCGCCCCCGATTTATCCACTTGAATCAACAGGCAAGGATGTTTCTGTGAAATATTTGACGACCGTCAACGGTACGACATTCGAGATCGAAATCAATCAAAATGGGCAGATCACCGTTAATGGCGAGGAACGCACGATCGATTTTTTGGCGATGCAGCCGCCGCTCTATTCGCTGCTGGTCGATAACGCCAGCTATGAAGGCTTGGTCGAGGAGCGCGACGATCAACTGAATGTGATGTTGCAAGGCGATCTGTTCGAGGTATCGGTCAAAGATGAGCGTGAGCAGCGCCTAGCCGGGGCGTCGGGTGGGTTCGGCGTCGAACAGGGCGAAATCTCGATTCGTTCGCCGATGCCCGGATTGATCGTGGCCGTGCCAGTCAGTGATGGGCAAATCGTCAACGCAGGCGATCCGTTGATCATCCTCGAATCGATGAAAATGGAAAACGACATCAAAGCGCCGCGTGCCGGGACGGTCGGTCACGTCCATGTCGCAAAAGGCGATCGGGTCGAGCAAAACAAGGTGCTGCTGACGTTGGCGTAACGATCAACAGACGGGCGACCACGCCGGGTTCGCCCCTACAGCACGCAGTCTTGGGTAGGGGCGAACCCGGTGTGGTCGCCCGCCCCGTTGCCATGTTGATTAGTGGCTGGCCGTAATTCGATCGCGCAGCATCACCAGCGCCGCCTTCGGTGTGCCGTCAACGCGCCACAATCCAAAGTGAAATTCCGGGTTGTCATGGCCTGGACAATCCGGTGGGACACAGGCCGCGCCAGGCGTCGTATCGAAGGCCATCCACACGATCCAGCCTGCCAGCCCATCGGCATCGGCAGTATCCAGCACCACCCGCAAATCCTCGGTTTGGATCGCCTCACCCGCCACGAGCGTACTATAGCCGACTTCTTCCAGCACGATCGGCGCGCCCGTATTGTTGCGTAGGCCACCGATGCGCGCGTGGAGATCGTCGGCGGTACGCCAATGATGAAAGCTGACGAAATCGACCGCGCTTACCGTCGCCGCCGAGCCTTCGTTCCAGCCCGCCGTGATCAGGTGGTGCGGGTCGATCGCGCGGACGGCTGCGGTCGTCGCTTGTAGCCAGGTTGAGACTGCCGCTGCCGAAGCATAACCGCGTATATAATCGACATCGCCTTCGTTGCGCACATCCCAGCCGACGATCGCGGGTTCGTCGCGGTAACGTGCCACGATGAACGCCGTCTGTGAAGCGGGAATCGCGGGTTCGGTGTACAACGGGTGAAAGGTCAGGTCGGGCAAATCGTTCAGCGTGACCAAGACGTGCAAATGACGTTCGGCGGCTAATTGGATCACGCTATCCAGCCGCGCGAAACTGTCGGCTTTTGGAATCGCTCCACTACCTGGACACATGAACAGCGCGTCATAGGCCACGAAAACGCGGATCGTGTTGAAGCCTGCGCCCGCGATCAGATCGAGATCGCGGCGTAATATGGCGGGCGTCGTATCAGTCAAAAAGCGATGCCAGGGCGCTTCCGGCGGATAGTAGTTGACACCATGAACCGTAAATGGTGCGCCGTCGAGGGTAAACGTCACGCCGTTCGCCACCACGAATCCGCCGGACATGCTTGGTTGGTAGGCAGGCAGGACGGCGCTTGCTGTTGCAATTTGTTCGGGCGGACAGGCGGCGAATGGTTCGGGCGTCAGCGCGTCATGTTTGCGAAGTGCGACACCCGCTTCGCGGCCATCCGGTTTGGCGATCAGTGCGTGGCGGTAAGCATCGATCGCGCCGGGTAGATCGCCGCCGGCTTCGAGTGCCGCGCCATAGTTATACCAAGCTGGATACAATTGAAGTGAAGCCGCCTGACCACCACAGCCGCCGCCGACTCGTTGCACCGCTTCCAGGTCTTTGATCACGCGCGGCCAATCGGCCAGCGGCCACGCCGCATCCAGATCGGCGCAAAACAGGGCCGTTTCCTGGTTGTTGGTGAAGGTTGCCAGCGGCGTCGGAGTCGGCACGCCAGCAACGGGCGACGCTGTGGTGCAGGCACTAAAAAGCAGCCCTAATGTACCACAGCGAACCATGCGCGAAACGATGCGTTTCACTGCATCATGCTGATCGCCACACCCTGCGTATCGACGTTGACCGTCCAGGTGCGCGATTGAATGCCCGCGTCGATGAACGCTTCGTGCATCACATCTTCGACGCGCTTATGATTGACTTGCGTGAAGGCGATCAAGGCTGGACCGCCGCCGCATAAGGCCACGCCCAGCGCGCCCGCATTGCGTGCTGCGCTCACCACCGCGTCATAGCCCGGAATCAGCGCTCGAACGTGCGGCTCGACGGCGCGATCCTGCATGGCGCGCGCCAACAAATCGAAATCGTTGCGGCGCAGGGCTTCCGTCAACAGCAAGCTC
>JBBRMW010000149.1:0-14736 GCA_038230635.1 Aggregatilineales bacterium
CGCCGGTAAGCCCATGCCTCGCGCTTGACCGCTAATCGTTTCACCGCTTGCCGCCCCTAAAATGATTTGACTGCGGCTTACCAACCCGTGCGAACTGCTGGGTTGTCGCACGATTTGTTCTAAAATCGCGCGTTCCTTCTCGCTGAGTTGAATGGGCCTCGCTCGCGGACCGGGCATCTTACCCTCACCTGTTTGATGGATTGCTTGTCCAGTTTACACCCTCGTGATCTCTATTGCCATTTCCGCTTTGCTGTACTAGGCATTTCCGTTACGGAGCATGACAAGCTTCCTGACATTATTTTGCATGATGAGTCCCGGAATTGGTTGTTTCTGATTGAAGTCGTGACATCACATGGCCCGATGACTCCCAAACGTGTAATCGAACTGAATGAAATGCTCCGAAATTGCAGCGCAGGCAAGGTTTTTGTAACGGCTTTTCCATTATTTGCCGAGTTTCGTAAATATATCAAACACATTGCGTGGGAAACCGAGGTGTGGATTGCCGAAGCGCCAGAACATCTCATCCACTTTAATGGCGATCGGTTTCTAGGCCCACACTGACCTCTTCCTCTTGCCAAATCTCGCTCCTTTACAGAACATATGTGCTATGATATACTTTCCGCTCGCTGAATCGCTTCTGTGCCCTCTCACTATACCATTTAGATTACTAACTCTATTGTTCTTGCATTGCTAGCAATGACCTGCGCCTAGTCTTCGCTGCACCACCGAATCAAGTGATCAATGGAACAATGAAAACTGTGGATACTATCACGCAAACACCACCTCAAATCAATGAACAATGTTTGCCCTCAAATGCGGCTCGGAGCTTGCTATCACGCGACAATCATTGTATTCCCCGAAAATAATCTTTCAGAATAACAATGGATCAATGAAAAACGCGGTCACTATCACCTGAACAGCGGCTCACTTCAATGAATTAACAATGGCAATCAATCCGTCCAATGGTGTCGGCGTCTGCTCCCTTTCCCACCGCTTGCGTGGCGGAAAGGGCCGGGGATAGAGGGGTGGTTTTCAATCCACCCAACGCAAATCACCATTATCTTTGCTATTGTCTTTCGCGCCCACGATGCTCGTCTCGCTCAGCGACGTATGGCAGTTCGGGCAGCTCAACATCGGTAGCTTGGTGTTCGACGGCAGCCGATTCCCGGTCAGCGATTTGTACGAGCCTTCGATCACCACTCGCACCGTCCCGATCGGCTTGCCCAAGCGCCAGACCACTTTGCCGTGTTCCTCACCCTGACAGCCGCGCTTATCGCAGAAATCGATTTTTTGGCGCGCGATGCGGATCGCCTCGGCCACGTCGTCGCGCACGATTTTGAGCACATCGGTATCGGCGACGGTCTGGGTGAGCAGCGTCGCCCGATCGTCGAGTTCCTGATCTTTGAGCACGAAATGGTAACGTTCGGCGGGAAAGTTTTCGCGTTTGGCGAGCGCCGCCACAATCGCCCCCAAGGGATAATACGATTGCACCTCGATCGACAATTCGCGGCGCGTTTCTGGGTGCATTACCTGCAAAATGCGTCGATAATCGAGCCGCTCACCCCCGCGCGGCGGCGTCAGGTTCGCTATCTCGATTTCGATCACTTTGGCGCTCAGCAGACTCGTTTTGGGGAGCGTCGCCCGCGTATTCTCAGGCAGTTCGCGCTCGTCCCAGATGACCAACGACGAGCCGACGCCATCCACCCGGATCGTATCGTTGACGAAAACTTCAGCGCGTTGATTTGCCACCAGTTGCACGCCATTCAGCAAAGTCCCGTTGGTACTGTTCAAATCCTCGACGTAATAGCGCCGATCGCGGCCTTCGACGATGCGGAAGTGCTGCTGCGAGATTTGGCTGTTGACCAGCACCACATCGGCAAACTGCGGATCGCGGCCAATGATCAGCCCGTGCCGCAAGATCGGCGAGCGGGAGCGCAGCCGCTGCCCCTCGTAGTGGAGGATGTGCAGCTTACCCTTGAACGACTCATTCGGACGTTTGCCCGCCTCAATCGAATCGACCCACTTTTTGAGATCGTCCCAGAGCGGCTCCATGACCAGCATACTGGTACGCTCGTCGGGGCGCGCACTGGTTGGAAACACCAGATCGAAAAAACTGTCGATCGTGCCGTTTTGCTGGCCTCCCAAGTTGTTGAGCGTCGCGTATTCGATCGCATCCAGCCCTTGCAGGTTGGGTGGCACAAGCTGCGCGTCCGACGTCTTATGGAAGACCAGCCAGGGCGCGCGGTTGCCGATCACCATGCCCAACGCCAGAAAACTGTTTTCGTTCGAGAGCGTCCCTGGATGGCACAGCGCCAATTGGCACGCCAACACTTTGCGGCGCACTTCGCACAGTTTATTGGTCAGCGGCAGGTCGGTCAGATAGATTTCTTGGACGTCCCGATCGCGCAGATACGGCTTCATTTTGTCCATGAAATCGTGCCAAGCCATCTTCGAACTGTTGAGCGTCAGGCACACTTTGCTGTTCGGCGTCATATTCATGCCTTCGCAGACCCGGTTGCATAACCCGCAGTGGTTGCGCACTGGATCGGCGGGTGGCGCGCTCAAGGCCGTGATGCGCACCATCAGGCGCTCACGCAACTCCATATAGCTGGCATAGCGCAAAACTTGGCTTTCATCAAGCAGCGCGGGCAGCGCCTCGCCCGCTTTGACGATAATGATCGTCGGGCGATTCAGGCTCAGCGCGATTCCCAACTCGATCAGCACGTCGTGATCGCGCGACGAAATGTCGAATATGCACAACGCCGATAGATAAATGCGCTGCCATTTGCGCAGCAGCTTCGATTGGCCGCCAATCGCCTGATCGCCAAAATAGGGCGTGAAGCTGCGCGCCGTTAGCACCCGTGCGAGCGCTGGCCCCAAATCTTCGATGTTCTCCGGCGTCAAATCATAGCTGACATAACAGGCCGGCGACTCGTTGTCTTTGGGCGGCGGTGCGGGTTTGACGGGCGTGAGCGGCGCTGACAGCGGATGAAACGGCGCATCGCCGCCCTTCCTTTCCGGTTGAAAGGTGATTTTGACGCCTTCCTGGCTGCTGGCCGGCACACCGAGCAGGCCGTTCAAACGTGCCAGTGCGCGTGCCGCATACAGCAGTGCGCCGATCCGCTGATTACCTTTTTCGGTATGGCTGCGCCGCCCCATCAAAACGCCCACCGCCACCGCCGACAGCCACCACGCCGCCTCGAACTGATCTTCCAGGCCGATCGACCGCTGCCCGACCTCGGTCAGAATCGTATGCAAATACGCGCGAATCGGCTGCACAATATGCCACGCAAACAGCGGTTCGATGCCGCTCGGATCGCCAACGGGCAACGTGCTGCTCGTCAGGTGTTGGGTGATGTACAGCCAGTCGTTCCAATTTTCCCTGGTATTCGTCGGCATACAGCGCAGGATCAGATCGAGTTCCAGATAGGCCAGATCGAAGAACGGAATGCTCGAATCCTCGAACTGCGCCAGATCGATCACCTGCGGATCGGAGATCGTGGGTTCTATCCGGCAGATCACGTTTGCGCCGTGCAAGTCGCCATGAATGGGCGTCTGCGGCGCGACGATCGGGTGGATGTTTGCCCACAGATCGGGGTTCATGACATAGGCGATCGGGTTGGGCAGCAGCACGTTGCCCGGTCTGAACAAGAGCAGTTCGTTGTCGCGCGTAATATCGAAATATTGTTGGGCGCGCGCCTCCAACTCCGCGAAGCGATCTTTTTCACCGACGTTGATCAAAGCATGGAACAGATCGGGCACCGCCAACGATTGACTGGCCGCCAGCATTTCATCCAGGTCGTGCCAACATGCCAGCACCGTATGCGTCAGCCGCTTGACCTGTTCCGCAATCTGGCTGGCGGGCATGTGATGCTCGACCATCTCGCCCAGCAGTTGTGCCTTGAGCTTGTTGTTATGCGCTATCTGATACAGGCTCATGCTCCAACCGCCCACCGGCCCGATCGGATCGCCAATGATGGCGGGCAGATGCGGTGCGATGCGCCCTTGACGCGCGGTCGCGTGTTTGCGGCTTTCGCGCTCCGAGCGATCCTGAGCGTCGATTTTGGCGAAGGCCAACCCGCTGTAATGGCCGGGTGTGCCGACCGCTTGAACCAGCAGTACAGACGCGCCCGACAGCCCGCCGCTCACCAAATGGACCGGTTTGAGATGCCCGTTCGGATAGAGCGCCAACAACTGATGAACGAGCTGCTTGAACTGCTCTTTGTTGCTAATTTCCATGCGAGGCAGCGCGGCCATGTCCTTGCCCTATTATTGCCAACGTGTTTCAAAAAGTGGACGAACCCGTTACGGTCGCTCGTCCCAATGCCAAATTACGCCACAACCCGTAATCTTATCGCAATTGGCGCTTCGTAGGATAGGGATTTATTTTAAGTTGGAATATTGACTTGATATTCATCATTTGATGGCGTTTCGGGCGGCTAAATAATACGGCTGCTGGCTAAATTCTAATCGGTGCTTTCCATCGTCGCGCCTACCACGTCTAACTGCGTCGCAACCACCTCGCTCCAATTGCGTACAAACTAAGTAGAATCACGAATCGGGGCTGGAAGGGAGATCATGTCAGAGCAAGACCTGGACTACGAGGCAATCCGGCGAAAAGTGGCGGGGCGGTTAAAACGTCGCAAACGCAATATCTTGTGGGCGTATTTTGTGCTCCACGTGGTAGGTTATGTGGCCGCGATGGTCGTGCTGTGGGGTATCGCACTACTCGATCCGGCGCTCCGCAGCCTGATTTTTGCACACTACCTTTTTGATTCGCCTGCCGGAATGCTATTGGGATTGCCGACATTTGGTGGCGGTCTGGCCGTTCTTGTCCATTTCCTGGCCCTGGGCACTGGGCTTGGCGTCAATGAGAAAAATACGCGCACGGAATTGCTCAAGGAGGAAATTGAGCAGCAGCGGTTGCAGCGTCAATTTGGCGAAAACAGCCTCTCCGAAAAACGCAAAAATGCGCCGACTTTCACGGATATTAGCTCCGTATCGTTGTCCGATGATGGGGAACTGAACGTTGATGATGAAGAGTCACCGTCCAGCCTCGGGATACCATCGAAAAGCGATCACTTACGCCATTAAATTCGGTCAACCGGGCGTTGGACCATAGAAGACGGTGCTCCCGATCGCGCGATAGCCCATTTCCTCATACAGCGGACGACCCATCGGCGAGGCCAGCAGCACACTGAGCGAATAGCCGTCGGCAGCCGCTTCGGTCAGCGCATATACCAGCAGTGCCGAAGCGAGGCCGCGTCGCCGAAAGCCGCGCAATGTCCCGACGTTCCATACGCCCGCTACCCCTCCGCTCAAAAGCACCGTCGCGCAGCACACGGGTTCGCCCGCCACATAGAGCACATAGTGGCGCGTGGCCGGGTCGTCGAACTGTTCCGGGCGTACGATGCAGCGCGCGATTTCCGGGCCGATGTAGAAGGCGCTGTACATCACATGCAGGAGATCGTGCTGCTCGCTGACCCCGGCACGGACGATCTGTGCCTCCGAACCAATATACCGAGGGCGCGGAAGGCCGTCGAGCATCAAAATCGGGGTGCTCAGCCGTTCACTGTAGCCGCCATCGCGCAGCCAGGCCGCCACACCATCCATCAGCGGCTCGGTGAAAACAATGCTGTATTCGGCGTCATAGCGACGAAAAAAACGAGTCGCCAATCGCAAGTATGTCTCTTCGAGGACGGCGGGCGAATGCAACCAAAGCTGGTTGACACTGTGCAGCCAGCCAACGCCGCTGTAGCTGAGCGTATAGCGATCGGTACGCACAGTCGTGGCGGTGGGCGCTCCCCAATAGACTTGACGATAAAATGCTTCAATATTCAAAAAAGCCGAAAGCAGCGGATCGGCCATGCGCTATAATGATCCTAAATGTTTTTCCCGATCGTACCCGCAATGGTGCCCGAAAGGCAAACGTTCGTGGTTGAAGGGTGCATTCAGGGATGGGGGCGGAGTCGTTCCGAACCGCTCGCCCCTGGCGCCAGCGCTGCCCATTCGAGACGGACGCGGCAAGCTGCCGTCCCTACACCATACGCCGTTTTCGTAGGGACGACGGCTTGCCGCGTCCGCTAACCAACGCAAAATTAGACGCAATTGCCCTGCCAGCCAATGCAACGATAGTTTACTATTCGCACGATAGAGAGCATAACCAGTGTTTTGATACTGCGTTAAATAACCTTATCTATAGCCCAACTCAATGTGCATCATCGCGCCCTTCCACTGCGGCAGCAATAAATAGTCCAACACCTTACGTGGCACCCACTCCAACCCCATGAAAGAGAAGCTTAATGGCAAATCTGGGTCGTAAATTTAGCCTGTACGTTGTATCATTTCTAACTCTGTTCGCATTTCCACCGCCATCTATTAGCCTGAGAGCGCAGGTACTTCAGTTTGTGACGACAACTTTCAATAGTAATCCACTTGGCGCATCGGTGATTATTGATAGTCAAGCGGTTGGATCTACTCCATTAACATTACCGCTATCTCTTGGACTCCATCATATACGTTTATCGCTTCCAAAGCACAATAATTGGCAGGGTGATTACGTCATGTACGGATCAAAATTTAATTTCTTCGCGGATTTCTTGAACGCATTTCCAAACTCTGCACAACTTTTGCAATCAGAACGAGACAGTCGTTTCATCAATTTGTCGAATCGTATTGGATTAACTTACTGGTCTACTTCATCCAATAAACTATTGTTTACATCTGATGAAAGTGAACTCAATCCATCTTATCGGTATCTCTATGATATCGATGCTCAGACACTCCAATCCGATCCAACACCCTTCGGAGTCGTCGAAGATGACCAAATTCGGCGCAATTTAGGCATTCCTAGCATAATTCCAAATGATGTTTTTACGGCAGCGTATGTCTCTCCATCCAAGCGCTATGTCATGTTTTTTCCCCGCTCCGGCACCAACACAGTTGCCATCTACGATAGCCAAACAAAACAGATATTGCGAACCGACTTCAACATCGACCCTGCGTTCCACCCAATATGGTCCACGCAGGAAACAATTGCCTGGATGGGGCAATCTACACTATCGCCAATTGTTATCTTGATCATGGGAAATCAAACAAAAACAGTCAATCTTCATGACTTCAAGACTCAATCGGGTGAAACCGTGAGTATGGCTGATGGGGGTATGTACACAAGACCATCTGATCAAGGGTATGCAATCATTTGGGGACAAAATACAAATGAGCCATATATCAGCAGTCACCCCTGGCTCGTCAATCTGACTACCGGGGTAGGCGTCCCTATTCCCTTAAAAAACCTCGGTACTTTACACGATGTCCTGTTTTCGCCCGATGGCACTTGGATTTACGCCGCGACCAGCATAGGCATTCAACGCATGCGAGCCAATGATTTCAATGACGTAGAGATAGTCACGACGGACGTATCGGATCAAATGGCTCAAGATATTTCTATATCGTATACGTTGGAATATGCGCTTGTGTCGAGATCGGGTGCAAACACCAACGTTTATCTCTATAAAATGCCGCGATATTAGAGTAGCTCGACTTTCTATTTGGGGAATCAGATTTGCGGCTGTCAGATATTCGCCGATTTGGCAATTACATTGAACGTCAATGCCAGCGGTCTGAAACCTGTCGCAGGAGATTGGATCGCCACGGGTCAGGACGGGATTGGGCTTTTCGACTCAACTAACGCCATCTTCAATCTGCGCACATCGCTGACGAATGGAATTGCTGATTATGCGATCCCATTCGGCGCGCCAGGAGATATTCCAGTGGCGGGGCATTGGCTGTTTGCGTGCCTACAATCCGCCCTGACCGTACCACAATCGTATAATTGTCAGGCAGTGACGCCGCCCCCCACCATCACAAGCACACCGCCGCCTACTAACACCCCACGACCAACTTCGACCTCAACATTTACTCCCACACCTCAAATGTGTATTATCACAACACTCAAAGCCAGCCCAATTTACCGAGGACCAAGTTATGATGACTTGATCTGGGGGAACGGCGTGGCAGCCGGTCAACAGGTGACCATAACCTCAAAGGCCACTGACGAAACCTCAAATAATTGGTATGGATTCTTGGATAACAGCCGAGGTACAGGAGTAATTACTTGGACACCTGTCATTGATAAAACACCCGGTCAAACCGGTCCAGTTATTAATGAAGGTCAATTCTCAGGCTGCCCTGGTTTGGCAAACGGCAATACACTCCCAAACCCTGTATCGCCCAATTTTGCATGGAACTTTATTTTAGGAACTCAAGTGCCACAACAACCAATCCAGTCAAACAAGCTCGCTACAGGCGTCCCTTCATTTCAAGGTTTTGGCGCTATTGATGCCAGTAATTATGGATCAATCACGGGCTGTCGCCATCCAGGCTTTGATTTTCAGGTCGCACCACAGTCAAATGTTTTTGCAATGACTGATGGAATTGTTGTGGGCATGGGCACTACACTTGATTCTAAAAACATGCTGCGGCCGGGAACATGGGGGTCCGTTACCGATCCAAAGGATTCCAATGCACTTCCTGAATTCAATTTGGTGATTCGGGATGGGGCGCATTTCATTCTATATGGGCATTTAGGTTCTATTGAGCCATCTCTTTATTATGGCAAATCCGTTAGAATCGGCGATGTTATTGGTGTAGTAGTTATATTAGCCGCAAATACCCATCTGCATGTTGAAGTTGATGCTTTTCACATAGGGCAAAATATTGACGCTTCGGTGCGGCCTCGTTTTGGTGCCATCATCCGTTCAGGTCTAAATTCGGAGAACCCCAGTCGAATAACTGATTTGATGGCGTTTGTTTCCCCTGCTAATCGAGGGAGCACGGTGTTTATGACCTCCCCAACTCCAGATTGCCAGCAAGTCAATACATCATCTAACACGCGGTATCAAGGTGCGCAATTCGCAAATCCGACAGCGAGTGCCACCATTGTTTATTATTCGCGTGATCGAGAACATAACCAATGCTTTGATGAGAAATCTAACACCAATCTCTATAGCCCCACTCAATATGCGTCGTCACGCCCGTCTACCGCGTTAGCGATGTCGAGTCCGACACCATTGCTTATACCAACGGCAACACCTTGAAAGCGAGTAAACAAATGCTAGAGTTTGGTCGCAAATCTGCTCTGTTTATAATACTATTTTTGTGTCTGTACGCATTCGTACAACCCACTGTCGATCTGCAATCGCAGACATTTCAAACCGTGACGAAGTTCAATAGCAATCCGCTTGGTGCATCAATCCTTATTGATAAACAACTGGTCGGCTTGACGCCTATTTCGTTTCCACTATCACCTGGACACCACGATATCCAATTTACCCTTCCAAATCACACCGTTTGGCAAGGTGATTACGTTATCTACGGCTCAACATTCGCCCTCTATGCGGATTTCTTGAATGCACTTCCAAATTACGCACAAAACCTGCAAACAGAGCGAGATAATCGATTTATCAACCTATCCAATCGGATTGGAATTGAAAACTGGTCAACCGTTTCTAATCAAATGATGTTTGTCTCAGACGAGGGCGAACCAAATCCACAGTATCGGTATCTCTATGATATTGACGGGCAAACAATGCAGACCAATCCGTCATTTTTTGGGATTACCGATGATGCGATCCTGCGGCGCGGCTTGGGAATTGCCAGTCGAAATCCAGCAGATATTTTTACGGCAGCCTATATTTCACCGTCACAACGCTATATTATGTTCTTTCCACATTCTGGAACTAACACTTTTGCTATCTATGACAATCAAACCAAACAGGTGTTGCAAACCGATTTCAAGGTCGATCTAAACGATAACGACGCACCCAACACAGAATCTGCATTTCGTCCGGTATGGTCTACCCACGAATCGATTGCCTGGATGGGACAATTCAGTCTTACGCCTAACGTTATCATGATTGCCGGTAACCAAACGAGATGGGTTAACTTACATGATTTCAAGACCCAATCGGGTGCAACAGTGAGCATGGCTGATGGCGGTATGTTTACCAGACCCTCCGATCAAGGATATGCAATCATTTGGGGACAGAACACAGACGAGCCATTTATTGCTAGCCATCCCTGGCTCGTCAATCTGAATACTGGAATAGGTGTGCCTATCCCCTTAAAGAACCTCGGTACGCCAAATGATGTTTTATTTTCTCCCGATGGCACTTGGATTTATGCTGCGACCACCGTAGGCATTCAGCGCATCCGAGTGAACGATTTTAGCGACATTGAGACTATTACAACTGATGTATCAGAACGATTTGCTCAAGTTATCTCGATATCATATACACTAGATTATGCGGTTGTATCACGATCAGGTCTTAATACGAACACTTTTCTCTATAAAATGCCCCCCCATTAGATCAATACAACTTTTTGCCTAGAATACCAGTTTTGCGACTGCCAAATCTAAGCTGGACTTTGCACATCAGGCAGCATAAGACAACAGGTCAGTGAAAGGCTCGAATAGGAGGCGTGGGGTTATTCACGGGTAGCACGTTCAAGCTCAAAAACACGGTAGTCTCCGGCGCGCCCGATCTGACGCTGACTCTCGGCACGTCGGGTGATATTCCGGTGGTGGGCAAGTAGCAGTGAGTGCAAGAAATCTGCGAAGGCGCTTGTTTTGCGGCCAAAAATACCGTTGACCACGCCGATCGGCTATGATATACTCCGTTCGGAAGCGTGGCGGAGTGGTTGAACGCGCTCGTCTTGAAAACGAGATCGGTTAAAGCCCGACGTGAGTTCGAATCTCACCGCTTCCGCCAGCCAGCCGTCTGTGTTTCGTGTTCGGGGGGGTGCCAGAGAGGCCGATTGGGGTCGCCTGCTAAGCGATTTTCGCACTAATCCGCGAACCAGGGTTCGAATCCCTGCCCTCCCGCCATAAAAAACAAACCTGACCCAATGTGCTTTTTGCGCGTTGGGTCATTTCATTTTGGAATATGCACAGAAAAGTCCTGGTATGACTCCCCCTCTCCGTCATCACGGAGAGGGGGTCGGGGGGTGAGGTGAATGACGGAGAGAAGGCGGGGGGTGAGGTGAATGACGGGAGGGGTAAAGTTATTTCCCCACATCGCCCGAACCCGCGCGCTCATCGGGCGGAACATAACTTGTGACGCTGAATTGGATCGGCGCGCTCGTCTGCGTCGAGCCATCCGCCAGCGTCGCCGTGACCGTGAGCGTGTGCGGGCCGGGGATCAGCGCCCACCACGTCGCCCAGGGCGCGCCATCCACTGTGCCGACGCTCTGATTATCGATCTGATAGGTAACCGAGCGCGTCCCATCCGGCACGGCTGCCGTCAAGTGAACCTGCTGCGAATCGAACGGCAGCAGTGGCGACAACTGAAAGATCGTATACGGATCAGGCGAGAGAATCCGCAACGGATCGTGATTCTGCGTGCTGCTCACCGGAGATTCGGTGCTCCCCAACGCTGGTGGCTGCGGAATACCATGCCGGATCGCCCAATCGCGCGCGGCTTGCGGCACGACCAGAAAAACCTTATCGAGGCGTCGATTTGCGGGCGTCGCACTGGTAGCGAGCAGCCCCGTATCGCGGTCGAGCGTGAACTTTTGATAGAGCGTGTCGGGTGTCGTCGGCGCGGTGCCTTTGATAAACCAATCGAGGCGACGCTGCGGACACAACGGCGTCGGCAGCAGGCCGGAGATCGCGCACACGCTGACTTGTTCCAAGCCGTCGGGCTGCGGAAACGGCTTATCCGGCTGATCGGCCAGCACGGCGCGCATAAACTGATTCCAGAGCGGCCCCGCGCCTGTCACGCCTGACACATTGACCATCGGCCTATTATCGGCGTTGCCCACCCACACGCCCACCACCAGATCGGGCGTATAGCCAACCGTCCAATTGTCTCGGAAGTCGGTTGTCGTACCCGTTTTGGCGGCAGCTATCCGCCCGATTTGCAGGGCGCTATGCGATCCGAATGCGGGCAGGCGCGCATTGTTATCGCTCAGGATGTTGTTGATCAAAAACGTCACGCGCGGATCGATCACGGGTGCTGCCGACGGCGGCGGTGTCCATTGGTACAGGACTTGCCCGTCTTTGTCCTTGACTTCCAGAATATCGACGGGATGCACGGGCGCGCCCGCGTTATCGAACGCCGCATATGCACCCGTCAGATCGAGCAAACGCACCTCGCCGCCGCCCAGCGTGATCGACAGACCGATCCGTGCCGGATCATTCAGCGTAGTGATACCCAGCGCGTGCAGGCGATCGACCAAACTCGTGACGCCCACATGGTCAAGCGTGATCACTGCGGGGATGTTGTACGACGAGGCCAGCGCTTCCCGGATCGGTACGGGTCCATGCTCGACAAGGCCATAGTTGGCGGGTGTGTAGCTTTCCAGCTTGCGCGTGACGAACGGCGTGCTGACATCCAGGATCATCGTGGAAGGCGTCCAGGGTTCGGCGCTCAACGGCTCGAAAGCCAGCGCATATGTAAAAGGCTTGAGAGCCGATCCCGGTTGGCGCGGCGCGATCGCCATGTTGACCGCGCCGTTAATCTTGGCGTTGAAATAATCAGCACTGCCCAGCATCGTCAATACCTGCCCGGTATGCGGATCGATCGCCACGAGTGCGGCATCGGTGGCGTTGTGGGCGGGCTGACCGTTTTGCGGCTGATTCAGCAGCGCGATCTGCTGTT
This sequence comes from Aggregatilineales bacterium, assembly GCA_038230635.1. Classification (GTDB taxonomy): domain Bacteria; phylum Chloroflexota; class Anaerolineae; order Aggregatilineales; family UBA2796; genus JBBRMW01. The sequence continues at coordinate 12,663 of JBBRMW010000149.1, forward strand.
GGGCGATCGATTCGGCGGCGTGCTGCCAATCGAGATTGAGCGTGGTCGTCACTTCGAGGCCGCCCGCGTACAGTTGATCGGGGTACAGCCGCGCGAGTTCATCCCAGACCGAAAAGACGAAATGCGGCGCTTGGATAGGGAAGCGTCCTGCCGCGAATTGCAGCGGCTCGGCGGCAGCTTCGTCGGCCTGCACTTGCGTAATATCGCCCGCCGCCACCATTAGACCCAACACGACCTTCTGACGATCTTTGGCCGCGCCCGGATTGGCGAGCGGATCATCAGCGGCGGGTGCTTGCGGCAAGCCCGCCAGCAGCGCACACTGTGCCAAATCCAGCGAATCGACATCCGTGCCGAAATAGACCTGCGCCGCCGCCTGCGCACCATACGCCATGTTGCCGAAATACGTCTGATTGAGATACAGCGTCAGAATATCATCGTGACTGTAGGCAGCAGCCAACCGAAGCGCCAGGATGCTCTCGCGCAGTTTGCGGGTGAGCGTGCGTTGGGCGCGTTCCTGCGGATCGAGCAGCAGATTCCGGGCCACTTGCTGCGTGATCGTGCTACCGCCCGATCGCACTTCGCCGCCGCGCACGTTGATCCACAGCGCCCGGACGATCGCGCCCGGATCGACGCCGCCGTTCGCGTAAAAGTTGCGATCTTCGGTGTCGATGACGGCCTTAACGAGCATGGGCGGAATATGATCGAGCGTGACGGCGGTGTTGCGACCCCCTTTCGGATCGATGATCTCGTACAGCAAGCGCCCCTGCCGATCGTACAGTCGCGTGCTGGGCAGCGCCAAACCCGCCTGCAAATGATCGATCGACGGCAGATCGGTGAACAGCCAGCGATAGACGCCGAAGCCACCACCGACAATCGCCACGAGCAGCAGCCCGATCGCGGTGATCACGATTTTTCGCCGACGGCGCAAGGTTCGCCAGTGTGTTTTGAGTTTCAGGCCGATTTGACGCATTCACCGCTCGAAATACTAAACCTACTTGACGAAAATCCCCAGCGGCCCATCCGGGGCGATGATCGCTTTCAACGCCGCGTAGGGCACGACGACCACCTGCGGGCCGACCGCGTGCGGCGTCACCTGATAATCGTCGAAGGTGATTTGCAAGCCGTTTGGCGTGATGTTCCAACGTTGATAGTTGACCTCGGTTGGTTTTGCACCATCCGGGAACGTCAAATGATCGGCTTTTTGCAGTACATTCGTCGCATAAACAGCCAGCACATCCAGGTATTTCGCGCCGGGCTTGAATAGATCGGCCAGTGTCAACACTTTGGCCGCCGTCAGATCGTAGTTGAGCGGCACCGAATATGAATTTGGATGCGCCGCCCCCGCGAGGTACCAGAACACATTGAATTTGATGCTGATCACGCTGCTTGTGGCCGTCAGTACCTCGTAATGAACTTCGACGAAGCTGCCCTGCACCGCGATCTCCGGCGGCAAGGTAGCCTGCGCCTCTTGTGTTGCGTTTTCCGACTTGAAATCATCGGCACTCTTTTTGACAATATCGGTCACCGCCGCGTTGAAATGATCGACGGTTGCGCCCTTTGCACCTGTTAGTACAGGACGATCGACTTTTTCGCTGAACTTCGGGCTGTTGGTCGTTTCCTCGGTCGATTGATTTGTCAGTATCAAACCATTTTCGAGATCGATCGGTTGGAAGGATGGCGTAGCAGTTTCGGTGGCCGCAGGAGTCGCCGTACCGGCTTGTGCGGCAGGACGCGCCATTCCAAGTAGCGTTAACAATAGAATCGTTGCGCAAAGCGCCAATAGGGGTTTCATCAGACGTTTTCCTTTGCCTAAACAGGGGCACCCGTGCGCCCTAAAAGTACCGCGCCAGCTTATGGTACACCGTTTCGGCGAGAGCGGAAACGCGCGACTTGAATACGCTCGTCTGACAGTCGCTACATCTAAGGATGAAACCAGTAAATGACCACCGCCAGAGGCGGTGGCTTTGGCTCATGCACCTAGAAGGTGCGTTCTTACGGTGCGTGGGTTAGTCGAACAAACGCTGTTGCATCAGTTCAGTCTGCTTTTCCTGTTGTTCCTGCCACTTCACATACA
>JBBRMW010000150.1:0-14495 GCA_038230635.1 Aggregatilineales bacterium
CGAAAAGCCAGCGGCGGGTGAGCGGGAAGCGGCGGGGCGGACAAAAGGGACACGAAGGGCATCGGCTGGAAATGGTCGCCATGCCTGACGCGGTGGTACAGCATCGGGCGGCGCAGTGCGACCACTGTCAGGCGGCGCTGGCTGAGGCGGCGGTGACACGCCTTGAAAAGCGGCAAGTGTTCGAGTTGCCGGCGGTGCGGTTACGGTCAACGGGCCGTGCTCGCCTTCATGCACGATTTTCGCGTCCCCTTCGATAATAATCTGGCCGAACGCGATATCCGCATGGTCAAACTCCAACAGAAAATCTCCGGCACTTTTCGCTCCATGAGCGGCGCCCAGGCTTTTTGCACCTTGCGTGGCTACCTGTCCACCGCCCGCAAAAACGGCCTCTCCGCTCTCGAGGCTTTCACCCGCGCCCTCCAAGGTCATCCCTTTTTCCCGCCCTGCCTCTCTCCCTGAGCAGTTACTTGATAATAAAGTCCTCTTTTGGCCTTAGAAACGCATTAACAGCCTGAAATGTGTGAGGCGGACTCCGCCGCCATTTGATAACGCCTGATTTACTCATAAACAAATAGCCAAATCATCAACCTAAGCGGACGGCTAATACGGGTTCCGGATGATGACACATGTTAATCACGTTCCAGGTAAAAACGAGTGTGCCAAGCAGCGTGCGGCGCCCCCTCTCCGTGAATACGGAGAGGGGGCTGAGGGGTGAGGTGAATCCTATGCTATTCATCCGGATTCCGTATAACGTAGGGAGGATTTGCAAGTATGATTGCTAAAGTTGCTTATGCGATACCGCAAGTCAATCCCGAACAGGAAGGCATTGATTCGTCTGCGCTACTTCATTTTGTCGAGGCACTTGAGCGCGAGATTCACGAATTGCACAGCTTCATGTTGCTGCGGCACGGTCACATCGTCGCGGAGGGATGGTGGTCACCCTATAAACGCGAAAATCCCCACATGTTGTTTTCGGTAAGGCCATTCCAGAAAAATAGGTATTCCATCGTCCACAGGATGCCCATATTGTTTTGCTCTCGTAGTCGGAATACATTCGATCTCTGGGATATGCTTTTCTCTGGAATGGCCTTAGCCCGCCATGCCATAGCGTCGCAGCGCGCTTTCGAGCACTGTTTCGATCAACCACGTATAGTTTTTTCCGGCGAGATTGGCGCAGATGCACAGATCGCTGAAATCGGGCGACATGCCGGGCAGTGTGTTGATTTCGAGCAGGAACGGCTCGCCCGCATCATCGAAACGCAGATCGATCCGCGCCACATCCAGCGTGCCGATCGTGTTGAAGGCATTTTGTGCCAGTTTTTGGACGCGCTCGAACATGCCCGGCGGCAGATCGGTCGGGATGAACAGATAAAAAGTCTCGTCGAAGTGCGCCTTGACGTGATGCGTGTACAGGCCAAGCTGATCGGGCGCGATCTGGCGGGTGTCGATCTGCACGGGTGGCAGCACGATCTGATCAGCGCCGTTGCCGAGCACGCCGACGGTGACTTCGCGTCCGGAAAGGAAGCGCTCCGCCAACGCGGGTTGGCGATACGTTTGCAGACTGTGGGCGAGCCGCGCGCGCAGTTCCGAAGCGTCGCGGACGATCGACTCGGTGGTGATGCCGATTCCCGTGCCCTCCGAGAGCGGCTTGACGAACAACGGAAAGCGCAGCGCCGGGTCGAGCGGTTCTGCGCCCGTCTGGAAAACCTGCCAGAGCGCAGTCGCCAGCCCGAAGGATGCCCAAATCCGCTTGGTGAGCGCCTTATCGAGGCTGACGGCGTGCGTCAATACCTTCGAGCCAGTGTACGGAATCTGCAACAGTTCGAGCAGTGCCGGGACTTGCGCCTCGCGCGAATCGCCGAAATGACCCTCGGCGAGATTGAAACAGATGTCGGGCTGGGCGACGCGGATGGTATCGAGCAGCGTGCGATCGGCTTCCAAGAAGGTCACGCGATGGCCGCGCGCCTCCAACACCCTGCGCACGCCATCGATCGTGCGGTCGGAATCGAGATCAGCCCAGGCGTCGGCGGGTTGGCCGTCGCGGTGTGGCGCGTTCTGTTTGAGATTCGCCAGGATGGCGATGTGATAAGCCATGATTCGCGTGTGATCTTTCGTGATCGGTGGACGGGGAAAGCCGTTAGATTACCGCGTGCGGATGGCTTGCGCGAAAAATCCAGATCACTGCGACCGGATGCACCTTGCCCCAGTCCCCTCTCTATCCTCACCACGAGGGCTAGTCGGTGCATTGATCTGCTCAACCGAAGCGAAACTCGAAAGCTCGTGCCTGGTCGCGCTTAGTTCTACAACCGAAATGATGCAGCGATAGCCGCAGTGGGTATGGGCTGGCTTCCCCTCTCCGTCCTCACGGAGAGGGGGACTGAGGGGGTGAGGTCAATCTGTGGCGTTTGATGGGTCAAATCGTAAGTTCGGTTGTAGAACTAGAGAAGATTTTCCGTTGTGAGGGTCACATTAATCTGCCGATTCGACTGCGACCGGCAGCGTAAAGCAGATCGCTGCACCGCCTTCCGGGCCATCCTCGACCCAGATTCTACCACCGTGCGCCTCGACCGTCAGCCGACAAAACGTCAGCCCCAACCCGATGCCACGCCGTCCACGCAATGCATAACCCGGCAACGTCGTAAATTTCTCGAACACCTGACCGCGAAACTCCGGCGCGATGCCTTTGCCCGTATCGACTACGCGCACTGTCACCAGCGGCGCGCCGTTCAATGCCTGCACTTCAATGCGGACTTGGCCTTCCGCCGGGGTGTATTTGATCGCGTTGTCAAGCAGGTTGATGAAAACGCGGCGCAGTTTGTCCGTGTCGATGAACAACGGCGGCAGATCGCTCGGCAGCAGATAGTGGAGCACGATTGCGGACTCGGTGGCAGTCGGCTCCAGGGCGCTGATAGCCGCCGCAACGGGCACATCCAAAGCCGTGACCGTTTGATCCAGCGCCAGCAGGCCATTTTCCAGGCGACGAATCTCTAGGATCGACTCGACCAGCAAGATCAGATCGGCGGCGTTGCGCGAGGCGATCCCGGCAACAGCGGTGGCGTTGGTGGCATCCGCCTCGGCCACGAACGTGTTGATCATATCGAGGCTGGTGATCACGCTCGCCAATGGCGACCGCAAATCGTGAACCACCATATCGGTCACTTCGTCGCGGAAACGCTCACGGGCGCGCTCCTCGCTGATGTCCCGCAGCACGTACAGGCGCGCCACCACCACCCCCGCCTCGTCGTACACAGGCAGCCCAATCTCCTCGATGTCGTGCCCGCCGCCATCGATTTCCGTGATCTGATAGACGTAGCGCGTGACCCGCCCCGGATCGTGCTTCATTGCGCGCAAGTCCTCTTTGGCCGCCTCAATCGGATAGCCGATCAGATCGTCTTGCTGAAACTGTTTGAACACCCAGCGGAGCAGGCTGTGCCCCAATTGATCGCGCAGGTTGTGGCGCAGCAAATGTTCCGCCGCCGGGTTGATGCGCGTCAACGTGCCATCCATCCCGACCAACATCATGCCATCGCGGGTGGAGTTGAGAATCGCCTGCATTTGTTCGCTGCTCCGCCGTATATCGGTGAACAGTCGTGTTTTTTCGATAGCAATCGCCGCATGATCGGCCAATGTCTGCGTGAAGCGGACGATCGACGGCGTAAATCCGTTCAGGCGGGTGAGTTCTAAATCGAGCACGCCGATCGGTTTGCCCGCCAGCAGAATCGGCACGCAGACTTCGGAGCGGACGCCCGGCAAGGCGACGACATAATCGGGGTCCTGGCGCACGTCGGCGACCAGCGCGGGCTGCCCCGTGCGCATCACGCGGCCACTGATCCCGGTATGGATCGAGATGATGCGATCGAGTCCGCGATCGGGTTTGACACGCTTGGAAAATACAATCTGGCCGGGGATTTCTTCCAGACCAATGGCGACCGAGTCCGCATGGGTGACTTGCAACGCGGCGTCGATCACTTGATCGATTACGGACGGCAAATCGATCAACGCCGAAATCTTGCGCGAAACATCTTCGAGCGCCGAGAGCTGCTGGATACGACCTTCCAGCTCGACGTTGATCCAATAAAACAGGCGCGCATTGTCCAGGATCGTGGCGGCCTCGCTCAGAAAGGCATCGACAAGTTGCCGTTCGCGCACCGAGAGCGTTTCGGGCAGCGTGCGCCCCAGCAGCACGAGTCCGGCGGTCTCCGAGTGGAGCGCCAGCGGGATCGCCAACATGGTCGCCACGTCGAGTTGGGCGACCAGGGCTTGCTCTTCGAGGGTCCGTGGCAGCAGCGACGCGCTCGGTTCGCGTGCCAGCCCCTGCAACAGCGGATCATCGAGCAGGGCCGGGCGCGCTTCCCGGCTGCTGAAAGTATCGAGCGCAATAAACGCAGCGCCCGCATTATCCCACAGCAGCAGCGTCGCCTCATCGAAGTGCAAGGTACGTGCCAACCAATTCACGATCATCAGGCCGATCTGCTTGAGTTCGAGCGCGCCCGATAGCGACTGCATGGCGTCCACCAACATCGCCATATCCGCCGCCTGCGCCCCAGTCTTTTCGAGCAGCCGCGCGTTCTCGACCGCCGCCGCCACCTGATTCGCCAGGGTGCGCAGCAGGTTCAATTCCGACAGGCTAAAATGTTTGGGCGTCTCGTAAAAGATCGCCAGGAAGCCGATCGGATTGTCGGGCGTGCGCAGTGGGATCGTTGCCAGCGATTGGTAGCCTTCCATTTCAGCCAGTGTTCGCCAGCCGCGCGCGCGTGGATCATTTTTGACATCGGTGATCACCAGCGCCTCGCTCAGCCGCATGACCTGGGCGGGGCCGGTCTCATCATCGAGCGGGACGGCTTGAAACTGGGCGGTATAGTCGGCGCTCAAGCCCGTCGAAAAGGCCAGCCGCAAGCTGCGCGCGTCGTCGTTGCGCACGAAGATCGCCAGCTTTTTGGTGCCGCTGATGCGCCGCAGCGCCACACCCAATGTTTGCAAAATGATGTTGAGATCGAGTGTCGAACTGACCAGCCGCGATACATCATTGACTTGCGCCAGATCGCGCGCCAAGACGGTGGCGCTGCTGTACAGATCGGCGTTGCGCACCGCGACGGCGGCTTGTGGGGCGAGCGCCAAGAGCAGATCGATCTCGGTCTGGCTGTAGGCGTTCGGATCGCTGAACGATTCGATTGAGAGCGTGCCGACGACTCGATCGTAAGCGATCAGCGGAATCCCCAGGAAAGTGACCGGAATCGGCAGAAACACGATCGGGATGCCCAGCGCGGCGGCCTGCGCACCCACATTGCCGCGCATCAACAGCGGCTTGCGGGTGCGTGCGATGTAATGGCTCAAGCCATCGCTTGTCGGCGACCAAACGAGGTGCTCGTCGAAATGGCGCACATACGGATGAGTCATCGTGTCGGTAGACGCATCATAGAGCGCCACCACGAACATTTCGACGTTCATGAGCTGCTTGATCTGGTTGTACAGGTTTTCCATGAGCGTATCGATCGACAAGTTGGCGGCGATCGTGTGTCCAAACGCATTGACCAATGCCAGTTCGCTGATTTGCGAGCGCAAGACCTGCTGTGTGCGTTCCAGCGCGCGGATCATCAGGGCGGCCCGCACCACCACAAAAGCCAATGCCGCCACCACCAATGGCTCCAGAGCAGTATAGATCACCGAGACCAAAAAGCTGAGCGGGACGGCCAGCACCTCGGTGATCACCAACTGCCGCAACAGCAGCCGAAAACTGCGCGGTTCGCGGCGACGTTGATTGAGTGCCATCAACCCGCCAAAATACAGCGCGCGCAGACCGAATGAGGCCGCATATAAACCCACGTTGGGAACGAGATCGGATAGATGTCCGATCATCGTGGGGACTTCGCCGCCCGTCACTTCGTATACCATGCCCGCGAGCAGCGCCGCGCCAACCGCCGCGCCCAGATTGAACAGCGTGGTGGGCAGCGCTTCGCTGAGCGATCGGCGCGTCAAACCCAATTGGCGAAAAAATAGCCCGCGTCCAACTTCCATCAGGATTGCGCCGCCGCAAGCCGCGACAATCATCCCCTCCGGGCCAATGCTGGTATAGGCCGCCAGGATGATCATTTGCGCGAGGCCGATGGTGATGCCCAGTGACACTTGCTCCGAGAGCAGCAAAGTCACGCCATACAATGCTGCAAAAGCCAGCACATCGGAAGCGGTGAGGCGCGTACTGCCCGCGTTGCCCAGCAGACCACCCACGATAGCCGCCAGCCCGGACGAGACAGCAAGCGCTTTTCGTACCCAGCGCTTGGATAGCGGCGACGCGCTCCGTCCGTTTGCTGCTTCAATTTTCACAAACACGAATCCACTCAGTTCAAACCTCTAGCCGGGCGACCCCATCGGGTTTCGCCCGTCCCATTTAAGAATCGACGCCCTGAAACCGCCGAGCTTTTGAGGCAGGGCGTTTGCAAAATCGGCAAGAACCATGAAGGCGCCCATTTACCCCACCCCCAGCCCCTCTCCATGAATGGGGAGGGGCTGGGGGTGGGGTAAACGGACTTTGCAAATGCCCTGTCTTTTGAGGAGACGTCGGTCACGGTTTACACCTTTGTACTTTATACTCGAAGCGTGCATAATCGTCCATTCCAGATTAATAACAGACGAGACGAAATGGTCAAAGCCAAACCCGCCGACGCAGAACGCGAGTCAGCGGAGCCGCTCAGTTTTAACGCACGCGTGTATGAGCTTGTGTCGCAGATTCCGCGTGGAAAAGTGCTCAGCTATGGGCGCGTGGCCGCCATGCTCGATGTGCCGCGTGGGGCACGTGCCGTCGGTTGGGCGCTGCGCGGGTTGCCCGACAACAGCGCTGTCCCCTGGCAGCGGGTCGTGAGCGTGGAAGGCCATATCCGCACGCCCTGCCTGGAAGATATGGAAAATTGCCAGCGCGCGCTGCTGGAAGCGGAAGGCATCGTGTTTGACGATTGTGATCAGATTGATATGGCGCGTTTTCTATGGAAGCCCTCAGAATGGGAGATTCGCGCGTTGCTGGATTCACCTCGGCCCCCAACCCCCTCTCCGTAATCACAGCGAGGGGGCGTCAAACCGAAATGTCGCACCGCTTCCCCTCGCCGTTCGTCCATCGAGGGGCAGGTTCTTCAAGACAATGTGGGTATTTTCACGGTCAGCGCTTGATCTTCCGCCGTCCGACACGAGTCGGCCTTACATTTGACGAGCGCCGCCAGTCGATCGGCGAGCGCCTTGAGCGAATCGGCGTCGAGCTTTGTGACGAGGTTGTGGAGTTCGTAAGGGTCTTTGGTCAAGTCGTAAAACTCCTTCTCGCCCGTCACATATTCGACGTAGGTGAAACCGTTTCCGCGCAGGCCATGAAACTCCGGGATACCTTTGACGCGCGCCGGCGCTTTGCTGGGCGTTGCGGTGGCCGTGGGCGCACCCGTTTGATCGGCTGGCTCTTGATCGATGTCGGCAGGCTCCTGCGTATCCGGGTTGGGCGTGGCCTGGGTACGGGGCGCGGACGCGGTGTTGAAATGCTCCACCAGATAGACGCTGCGCCAACTCGTCGGATGGTTCGGTTGCAGCAGCGGCAGGAACGAGCGCCCATCGATGAAGCTGGCCGGAGTCACGCCCGCCATCGCTGCCATCGTCGGGGCGAGATCGATATTGCCGGTGATTTGATCTACGGTTTTGCCTGCTGCAATTCCGGGTCCGCGCACAACGAGCGGCAGGTGAATATCTTCTTCATAGGCGGTCTGTTTGCCCGACGGCATCCGGTGATTGCCCAGGTGGAAACCGTTATCGGAGGTGAAAATAATGTACGTGTTATCCAACTGCCCGTTTGACTTGAGCAGGTTATAGGCCGATTCGATCGCATCATCGACAGCTTGTAACGATTGCAAACGTTTGCGGTACAGATCGTCCACGCGCGCCTGAATCGCGGGCTTCATCAGCGGCATATCGGCGATATAGGCGGGTTTTCCCGTCACATCCGGCTCGTTATAGTTCGGGGTACGCGGAGCTTGCGCGCCCGGAAAGAGATCGGCGTAGCGCGGCGCGGGCGTGGCGGGTTGGTGCGGCGCATAGACCGCTAAATAGGCAAAAAACGGCTGCTTATCGTGCGCGGCACCCTGGATAAAATCATTCACGCGCTTCGAATACACGTCCGTGCCATAGTCTTCGGGCGCGTGACCATAGGCCGTCAGCTTGCCATCCGAGTTGAGCGTGTAGTTATATTCGCTGTACGGATTACCTTTGACTGACGAGTTCCATTCTGCCCAACCGGGCGGGATATAGGTCGTGCTGGCGGTGTTTGGGTAGCCATTCAGATATTTGCCGAACAGCCCGGTGCGATAGCCGCCGCCCTTCAACCAGGTGGCGATCGTCGAACTTTCGATGCCCAACCGAAAAGCCGTTTCAAAACCGCCATTGCCGCCACCATTGGTTTCGACGCCCGTGTTATGCGAATACTGACCGCGAATCGTCGTGGAGCGCGACGGACAGCACAGCGATACGCTCACCAAATAGTTGCTGAAACTGGTGCCTTGATCGATCAGTAGCGATTTTAGCTTGGGCATGTACGCGATCTCAGCCAGATCGAGGTCGTCGGTCAAGATGAACAATATATTAGGCGGGGTGGGCGCTGCCGCCCTGGTCTGAATCGCGGGTAGAGATGTTGACGCGACGAGGACGGCGATCAACAGGAACGTTTTTAGGCGCATGGGAACCCTCCGGTAATCGGGTAAGACCATTTTGATCATAAGCTAATTCCTAATGCGCGTGTAATCTGCGTGTAAAATTTCCATTGCCGTGCGGATAGATGTTTTCAATCAAACGGGCGAATCCGTCGTGGTCGCCCGTCTCGAATCGCATATAATGAGCGCCAACCTTGAGGAGGCAACATGCTCGACGATCCGCTGAATATTCCCGTTCCCACCGACCCCTTGGAACGTATCCACGCGCTCGCCCGCGACTTCGCTTATGGCGCGGCCACCAAACTGTGGTCAACGCGCATTTTGCTCGATTATTCGGGCGATCGCACCGCCGAGGACTACCTGACCCTGTGGGGTTATCCCGACCTGGAGAAGCGCGTGCTCGAAAAGTGGAAAGGCGCAGATCGCCCGCCGCTAGATGTGCTGGCGGCATTTGGCTATCTGGAACAGGATCATTCCACCACTGATCCCGCCTTCGATCTGACGCAAAAAGCATTTGCGCTGCTTGAACGACCTGCGCTGCCACCGTCCGTCTTCATCTCGTACAGCCGCCGCACCAGCAGCACGTTCGGCCTCTTGATCGAGTGCCGCCTGCGTTCGGTGGGCATCCGCGCGTTCATCGATCGCAGCCTCGATCCGGGCGAGGGCTGGCGAGAACAATTGATCGACAAGGTGCGCAGTTGCAACCGCTTCATCGTGCTGTTGGCTGCCGGGACGCTCGCCTCGGAATATTGCTGCGAGGAGATTCGGTGGGCGCGCGAGGCGAATATTCTGACGATCCCGATCTGGCAGCCCAGTTTCGACGCGAACGAAAGCGGCATTGACGCCGATCTGTGCGATTATCTGACCGGGCGGCACTCGATCCGTATCCTCGAAGAGAGCGCCGAATCGTACTATAATGCAACCGAATCGCTGCTGAACCGCCTGGGCTACGTGGGATGAGGTTTGCCTGTGCGATTTGACAGATAAATTCAGGGCAAATATGCCGAAAAGCGTTGCGCGAATGCCATGAATCGCGCATAATCGACAAACGCGAAATTGAGCTTATTTAATTTGTTGGGAGAGTCCCTTTATGCCAACCCCCGATGCCGTCGAAATTATCCCCGATTTGCGCAGTCACGAAATTACGAAGGGTTACGAACGTGCGCCGCACCGTGCCTTTTTGCGCGCAATGGGCTTGGGCGATGAAGACCTGCGTAAACCGTTCGTGGGCGTTGCCAGCACTTGGAACGAGGCGACGCCGTGCAATTTGCGGCTGGATGTGATGGCCGATCTCGCCAAAGTGGGCGTCACCGAATCGGGCGGCACCCCGCGCGAGTTCGTCAGCATCGCCGTTAGCGATGGCATTGCGATGGGTCACGAGGGCATGAAAGCCTCGCTCGTCAGCCGTGAAGTGATCGCCGACTCGATTGAATTGATGATGCACGCCCACCGTTACGATGCGCTGGTGGCGATTGCGGGCTGCGACAAGAGTTTGCCCGGCTCGCTGATGGCGTTGGCGCGGCTCAATCTGCCCGGCATTTTCGTCTATGGCGGCAGCATCCAGCCCGGACGTTTCCAGGGGCGCGACGTGACAATCATGGACGTGTACGAGGCGGTCGGCAAAGTCAGCGCGGGGACGATGACCGAAGCTGAACTGTACGAACTCGAATGCAATGCGTGTCCGGCGGCAGGATCGTGCGGCGGGATGTTCACCGCCAACACGATGGCCTCCGTCTCCGAGGCGATCGGCATGGCGCTCCCCGGCAGTGCCAGCCCCATGTGTGTTGGGGCGACGCGCGAACAGATCGCCCATGACAGCGGCGCACAGGTGCTCGAACTCCTGCGCAAAAACATTCGCCCGCGCGATATTATGACCCGCAAAGCCTTCGAGAATGCAATCGCAGTGGCCGTATCGTTGGGCGGCTCGACGAATCTGGCGCTGCATATCCTGGCGATCGCGCACGAGGCGGACGTCGAACTGACGCTGGCCGATGTGAACGAAATCAGCCACCGGACGCCGCTGCTGGCCTCAATGAAGCCGGGCGGCAAATACGTGATGCAAGACCTCGATCGCGTCGGCGGTATTCCGGTTTTGATGCGGCAGTTGCTCGATGGCGGCTTTATACACGGCGACGTGCTCACTGTGACGGGCAAAACACTCGCCGAGAATTTGGCGGGCATCGCTTTCGATCCGACACAAGATGTAATCCGTCCGGTGGGCAACCCGCACAGTCACAGCGGCGGGCTGGTCATTTTGCATGGCAACCTCGCCCCGAAAGGCGCGGTCGTCAAGGTCGTTGGTTTGGAAGGTCACACCAAGCATCGCGGGCCAGCGCGCGTGTTCGACAGCGAAGACGCGACCTTCGCCGCCGTCCAGAATCACGAGGTTCAAAAGGGCGACGTGCTCATTATCCGCTACGAGGGTCCCAAAGGCGGCCCCGGAATGCGCGAAATGCTGGCGGTGACGGCGGCCATCGTCGGGCAGGGACTCGGCGAGGATGTGTTGTTGATCACTGACGGGCGCTTCTCCGGCGCGACACATGGTTTGATGGTGGGGCACGTCGCACCTGAAGCCTTCGTGGGCGGCCCGATCGCAATTCTTCAAGATGGTGATATGATCAGCATCGACACCGAGACGGGCGCGCTCAACATGGAACTGAGCGATGAGGAAGTGCAGCGGCGGTTGGGCACTTGGAAGCCGATCGCGCCACACTATACGCACGGGGTACTCGCCAAATATGCGCGTTCCGTCACCTCTGCCGATCGCGGCGCGATCTGCGAATAAAGTTTCGAGGCGCCCTAATATTTGAAAAGCGTTTGCGGGTCATTTGTGCGGCGTATTGCTCCGGTAAAACCGCCGCACATAGTTGTTACAATTGTGTCACAGTTCGCTCTTTTTCATTAAAAACCTTTAATACTGTGGCAATTGTTGTGTATACTGAACCATATAAAAAACCTTTAGGACGTTCTCATGACGGATTCAACTTCAACCACAATCTCTGTTCCAACAAAAGTCGATTTTGCCCAGGAGGTGCGGACGGAGCGCCTTTCCGCCCTGTGGAAGATCACGCTTATCTTGACCGCACTGGTGGTGTGGGTAGCGCTGATCGCCACCGCGCTCTCGGCGGGCAACTTGGTCAACTTGATCCCGCCCGTTGTTTCGGTGGCAATCGGCTGTCTGCTGTGCCGCTCGCTTTTGAGTACGAACCAGTTCATTATCGCGGTGTGGACGTATGCGCTGGGGCTGTTCATCGCCATTGCGCTGATGATGTACGCGCCGGTGGGCGTCGAACCGCACACGGCGGCACGCGACTTTGTCCCGTTTATGTTCCCCTTGATCATTTTTATGGTCGGACTGCTGCTGCCGATTCGGATCACGCTGATCGCCACCGCTTTGAGCATCGTGCTGACGCTGTTCGTGCCGATGATCAATCACCCGGTGAGCGATGTGAACCAGATGACACCGCAGTTCTTCGCCATCCTGGTCATTTTGCTGGCAACGGGCGTTGCAGCACAGATGTCCGGCGATCTGTATGGCATCGCGGAATGGGCGCTGGCGAACTATCGGCGTGAGCGCGACGTGGCTGGACGGCTGTATGACAGCCAACAGGAGATTCAGCGAAGTTTGCTGCGCCAGCAAGGTCTGACCGAGCAGGTGCAGGAATCGAACCGCGAGTTGGAAGTGGCTCAGGCGGCGGCGCTCGAAGCCAAGAACTTCCGCGGTCAGTTTCTCGCCAACATGTCGCACGAACTGCGGACCCCGCTGAACGCGATCATCGGTTTCAGCGAGGCCATGCTGAACTACCCGATGATGTACAGCAACGAAACGCTGCCCGATGGCTACAAACAAGACCTCGACCAGATCAATACCAGTGGTAAGCACCTGCTGGCGCTGATCAACGACATCCTTGACCTGTCGAAAGTGGATGCAGGCAAACTCGATCTGGAAATCGAAAAGGTTGATGTCGATGAGCTGATCAAGGGCGTGCTGGCGACGGCAGCCGGTCTGAAGGGTGACAAACCGATCAAATTGCGCCGCGATACGCCCGAAAAGCTGCCGATCGTGCGCGGCGACTCGCTGCGTGTGCGTCAAATCATGCTCAACGTGCTCAGCAACGCCGCCAAATTCACCGACAAAGGCACGATCACGATCGGTGCGCGCGAACAAGACGGCGAAGTGGTATTTTGGATACGTGACACTGGCATCGGTATCGCGCCCGACGAAATGAGCAAAATCTTCGAGGAATTCCGCCAGGGCACCAGCGGTCGACGACGGGGTCGCGCCGGATCGGGTTTGGGACTCGCCATCTCGCGCCAACTGCTCAACTTGATGGGCGGGCGCATTTGGGCGGAGAGCACACTGGGCGAAGGCAGCACCTTTTTCTTTGCACTGCCCATCTACAAGGAAGAGCCGGTCGCGCCGGTAACACAGGGATCGTAGCACATGCGAATCGCCTACGTCGAAGATAACGCGACCAACCTGTCGTTGGTGCAGCGCATCGCCAGTATGAATCATCACACGGTCATCCCCTATTCCGAAGGTGAGGTCGCGCTACGTGAGCTATCTATCCAAAAGGTCGATCTGATCCTGATGGATATCGAACTGGCGGGCGAGATGAACGGCCTGCAAGTGGTGCGCGCGCTGCGGACACGCGGCCTCACTACGCCGATCGTCGCCGTCACCGCCTATGCCATGATGGGCGACCGCGAACGCTGCTTGGAGGCGGGCTGCAACGATTATTTGCCGAAGCCGCTGCCAATCGCCGAGTTTTTGGTGCTGCTGGCGCGCTATGATGATGCGCTCCGCGCCGACACCGGACCCGCCGTTCCGCCCATACCCGCCGCGACCGCCAAAACAGCGACGGGTGTATCGCCCGCTGTCTCGATCATCGAGCCGCACGCCGATCCGGTGGAAGCGAATGCCCAGTCGCTGCCGATCCGCACCGATACTGCGCCGTTGCGCAATCCGCCCGCTTCCGGCAGCATCAAATCGGGGGTAGGCAGCCCAACTGTGCGTCCCTATACCAATAAGCCCGGACCCTCGTCCCAAGTGCTGAAAACGCCTGCGCCGCCGCCACCAGAGCCAACGGTGCCGCCCGTCGCACCTCTCGCGCCGCTTGCACCCGCAGCGTCGCCGACCGAGGCTGCACCGGAGTCACTCGCCGAAACACCCACGACGCCCAAATCCAACGGCAGTCCATAGGAGCCATTCGTGATCACTTTAGCCGCTGGCTATGCGCTTGTTGTCGATGATGAACCCGCCAATCGTGACTTTTTGGAGCGCCTGATTACGCAGGCGGCCTTCAAGGTGACGGGGGCGGCCACTGCTGCCGAAGCGCTGCGGGTGGCGCGGGCTTTCCCGCAACTGGCGCTCGCTCTGATCGATATGGAACTGCCCGATTCGACGGGGCTGGAACTGATCAAAACCTTGCGCGCCGAAAATTCGGAGGCGCTGCTCATCATGGCGACTATGCACGATGATCGGCGGCTGATCGCGCAGGCGTTTCAAGAAGGCGTCGATGTCTTTTTGGTGAAACCGCATGGCTTCATGGAACTGTTTACGCGCCTCAAGGCCGCCGATGCCAATATTGCGGCATTGCGTCGCGTGGTCATCGACAAATATGGTCCGCGTCCGTTCCGGGGCTGAAACAAAACAGGCTCTAAAAAACAAAAGGCGCTGACCTTTCGATCAACGCCCTTTGCCGCGCGGTGGCACTTCTTACTTTACGGTTGTAAAGAGGGGTGCCACCGCGCTACGCTTCGTACTGTCTGTCATTAGCGCACCACCTCCTCTTTCCATAGAAATGGCTGAGTTGTTAAAGA
>JBBRMW010000151.1:0-14340 GCA_038230635.1 Aggregatilineales bacterium
AATAATGTTCCCTGCCCCGACTTTCCCATACTCAGCGCACTCTGGATTGGGACAGAAACTCCCCACACTTACTAATTCACTCATGCTCTTCCTCGACACTCGCCTGCTTTTATTTTACCAACAGCGTCAAGGGAGACTATCGGGGACGGGATTGGGTAATAATTCGGTCTGGACAGAATAGATGGAAATCAGTAGGATTTTGCGCGGTCGAGGCCATTGTAACCGACGAAAATCCAAATGCAAACCCCTTTTTGGCAGTTGCTGATACGTATTGGATAACATTCGTAATTAGCGCAATCGCCATATATAACCAGTAGTGCAAGTCTCGTCCTGACGCCATTCCTGAGGGCAAAATTTGGACGATCTCAAAAACGCGATTTGGCTTACTGGTCAGCTCAACGCCGTTTTTTGCCCAGTTAGACTTGCACCATTGGTTACTACACTTCCCAAAAACCGACCAAAAAATTGACGAGTTCTGGACACTTTCTGCACCATTGGGATTCGCCGTGGCGATTCCGGATAGGGACAATTTGCACCTGACAGAGAAAGCCAACATGAATCGATGGCGGAGTCTCAGCCAGTGGTAAAACGAAAAATCTCAACCCCAGCGAAATCGCGTCCGGTGGAGTATCTGCCACCACCGCCTGAACAAATCGAGCAATACGCGCGGCTGGTCTGCCACGAACTCGCCGACAAGATCGACAGTGCCTACGACACGCCCGAAATGCGCCGCGAACTGACCGGCTTCCTCAAAGTTGTGGCTACGATTTGTGTCAAACACTTGAACAAAAACGAGCAAAATCCGCTTGACAAGGAAAGTGCCGAGGGGTAATCTGAGGGCAGAACGAGTACAGAAGTGCTTGCAACACCTCTGCACTCTAAGCCGATGCACTAACGTGTCTAGCGTAGCGACCTCCGACGGACTCTACCTTGTCGGTGGCTCCCTCGCTACCGATTCGCAAGGTTCCTCAAGTCTAAGGAGTCTGTATCATGCCACCCCGTAAAAAGCCAGCCGCCACACCCGAAAGTCGCCAAGTCGCCCTTTGCTATGTTCGTCTTTCCTATTCTCGCTCTGACAAGGAAGACGATAAGGCCGATGAAGAGGGTCAGCAGAAAACCCCTGATGAGAACGCGAAACGCACCGATGCCCAAAAAGACAAAGACAGTCCCGATCGGCAGCGCGCCAATATTCAACTCGAATGTGACCGCCGGGGTTGGATAGCCGAGTGGTACGAAGATACCGAAGGCCACAAATCCGGTCAGAGCGAAAAAGGTCGTCCTGGCTGGTTAGCGCTCAAAGCCCGCCTCAGAGATTCGGACGTCGTCGCCATTGTCGCCAATGATCTAGCGCGACTGCACCGCAAAGGTTGGCGGGTCGGCGACCTGATTGATTTCGCGGAAGAGCATGGCGTTCAACTCGTGATGGCCGCGCCAGGTCGCACTATTGACCTGTCGGGTCCGTTGGGGCGCATGAGCGTCATGATTGCGGCGCTGATGGATGAGTATTACGCGGTGGACATCTCGCGTCGCGCCAAAGACAGCGTCGCTCATCGCAAGCGCCAAGGGAAGGTCATCAATGTCCCATTTGGCACGCGCCGCAACATCGATGGCTTTCTCAGCCCTAGCGAGCGGGGTGCCTGGTGGCTGCCCGATGGTCGCTTCGTGGTGGGTAAACCCGACCAGCCGCCTGACCCGGCTGCCTTGTGGCGTCGTTACTATGATTGCGCCGGAAGGATTCTTGAACTTTTCACTGAGAACAAATATGGGACGGAAGTCATTGCCTTCCACCTCAACATTGAGGGCTGGCCGTTCAAGGATCGGTTGGGACGACCGCGCCCCATGGACAAAGACGATGTGCGGCGTGTCG
Source organism: Aggregatilineales bacterium (assembly GCA_038230635.1). Lineage (GTDB taxonomy): Bacteria > Chloroflexota > Anaerolineae > Aggregatilineales > UBA2796 > JBBRMW01. Next base: position 1,868 of record JBBRMW010000151.1, read on the forward strand.
TCCGTGCCTGGCCTGAATATGGCGGGATGGTACACGACAAGAGTTCCAAAAAGCGCGGACCAAATGATATCGACCTGGACAACATCCCTTTCATCGCGGAGCGCGCTGTCTTCCCGCTCGACTTGCTGAGCCAGGTCGCCCATGTCTATGCCGAACGTTCGATGGGGCCGCGCGACCATGGGGTGACCATCAAGGCCAGCGTCTACGCCTTGAATGGCATGACCTACTGCGCTCGCTGCGAACAAATCTCGCAAGGGCAAAATGACGCACGTCTTCGTTCGCGCTTGAGCGGTGACAAGCGGCGCTACCGTCACAAGGCAGGCGTGAACTGCGGTTGCTCGAACCGGAGCGTGCCCGCTGACAAGTATGAAGCGGACTTTGGCCGCCTCATCAAGCTGCTGACTATTCGGGAGGACGCGCTTGGTCTGATGACCGAGCTGGCGATCCAGGCCGACAAGCTGCGCAATCCGAACCGGGAAGAGGAAGACCCGGAGAAGCAAAAGCAAGAAGCAATTGCGCTATGCAAACGGAAAATTGAAGCGGCAGTCATCCTATTCGGCGATGGGCGCATCGAGAAGGAGGAATATCGCCGTCGGGTCGAGCAGAACGAACGTGAAATCGCCCATTGGGAAGCGCGCACGACCGAGACCGAAAAAGCGGGGCTTGAATTGGCGATGTGCATGGATGCCATCGACAAACTGGCGAGGCTCTGGGACATCGGCGACGATGAAGACCGCCAGGGCATGGCGCGGAGTCTTTTCAGCTACATCGTGTACAATCTGGACACGCGCCGTATCGTCGATTTTCGGCTAAAGCCTTGGGCGGACCGCTTTTTGGTGTTGCGTGCGGCCCTTTATGAGGACGATCCGGAAGGCGAGAATGGCGTCACTGTCGGGGTTAAACCACTGGCGGAGGATGTGGCCTCGGAGGGAATCGAACCCACGACACCAGGTTTAGGAAACCTGTGTTCTATCCTCTGAACTACGAGGCCGTTCCCATTAATTATACCACTCGCTCGGCGACTTTGAAGCGTCGGTTTTCTGACTGGACTGATCGCTAACAAAAAATCGATTCCTGGCTAAAATAGAATTGGTGAGGGAATTGCTTAGGTATGAAGGAGATCACCATGCCTGCATCAACCCGTTTGATTCTGCTGGATGGCGTCAGCGGCCTGCACGATCGTCAATTTTTGCCACTGGAGCACTTCCCGTTCATCATTGGGCGCGCCCGCGACTGCGATCTCGTGATCGATAGCACGCAGATTTCGCGGCAGCACGCCCGCCTGGAACTCGACCACGAGCAGGTCGTCTTCGTCGATCTGGGCAGTACCAACGGCAGCTTTGTGAATGGCGAGCGATTGCTGCCCAACGAGATGCGCCGTTTGCACGCAGGCGACAAGATTAATATGGGTCAGGTATGTACCGTCGAGTTTGACGACCCGGGCACCACGATCCAAGTCTTGCCGAGTCATCTGCGTTACAGCGGCATGGTGCTCGACGAAGATACTGCCCAAGCCATGATCGATGGCAAGCCGGTTGATCCGCCGCTTAGTCCAGGTCAATTCATGCTGCTCTCGCTGCTCATGCGTAACGAAGGGCGCGTCGTCACCCGTGAGGAGATTCGGGCGCATGTCTGGGGTCCCGATGAAGAGGTGACCGATCAGACGATTGATGCGCTGGTGAGTCGCCTGCGCAAGCGACTCGCTGAAGCGGATTCATCTTATGAATATGTGGTGACGCGGCGTGGTTTTGGCCTGATGTTCACCAATCGCATCAGCGCGATTAATTTAGGCGAGACGACGCCAATCGAATGACGACGCCCCCCGCGCCACGCTCCTAAACATGGGCGGAGGAGTAAGATTGACTAGACGCCGAGTGTCTCTGCTTGCCAAAAGGCCGCATCGAAGGCGGGCAATTCGCAGCGCAAGGGTCGATCATCGCGCAGATCAAGTGCATACCCGGCTTGCATCAATTGGTGAATCTCGCTGGTACCTTCATACAGTGTCGCGCCTTTACTATTGCGCAAATAGCGTTCCACATCGTACTCATCACTGTATCCATATGCGCCATGAATCTGGATCGCCTCTAACGCCGCCTGTACGCTATGATCGGTCGCGTACCACTTCGCCATGCTCGCCTCACGGGTATTTCGCTCACCCATGTTTTTCATCCAGCCCGACCGCAGGTAGAGTAGCTGACCCGCGTCGTACCACTGCTGCATGAACGCAATCTTTTGCTGAATGAGTTGGTGCTGCGCGATCTCCTTGCCAAAAGTGCTGCGGCTGTGCGCATATTTGATGCTGTCCTCCAAACACGCCCGGATCAAGCCAACCGCGCCCGCCGCCACGGTGTAGCGCCCGTTATCGAGGCAGCTCATCGCGATGTAGAAACCGTCACCGTCTTCGCCGAGCCGGTTTTCGACGGGCACTTCGACATCCTGAAATGCGACCCAGCCTGTCGATCCAGCGCGCATTCCGAGCTTGCCGTGAATATCGCCCGTCGTGACGCCTTTCATATCGCGGGTGACGATGAACGCCGTCAGTCCTTTGTGCCCAACGGCGGAATCCGTCTTAGCGACCACCAGGAAATGGTGTGCCTTGGTGGCAAGGCTGATCCACATTTTTTCGCCGTTCAGGACGTAAGTATCGCCATGCCGTTTGGCGCTGGTGTTCATGTTCACCACGTCGCTGCCAACGCCTGGCTCGGTCAAACAAAAAGCTGCATAGCGTTCACCACGTGCTTGCGGGGCGAGGAATTTCTGTTTTTGATCTTCCGTGCCCCACTGTAAGATTGCCAGACTATTCAAGCCCATGTGTACCGACATCACAACGCGCAGTGTCGAGTCGATGCGTTCGAGTTCTTCGCAGGCGAGACCGAGCGTAATGTAGTCGGAACCCTGACCGCCGTAGCGCACGGGGATACAAATGCCCAAAATACCGAGTTCGCCCATGCGCGGCAAAATATCCGGATTCATTTCCTGCTTGCGATCCCAATCCTTGATGGTTGGGTACACTTCACGCAAGGCAAAGTCGCGCACCATATTTCGCGCCAAAATGTGTTCTTCGGTCAAACGAAAATCCATGATAATCCTCAATCGATCGGTGATTAGCGATGATGATAGCGCGTTTTGATCCAATTGAGGAGGTACCATCATGCGAGGCCAACTTTCCCGCGCGTGGTAAAATAACCGCCGATTACATCAACGCTGGCGAATTCGACGGAATGTGGTGTTGTTTATGGATATTAAAATCTCGATCCGACGTGCCCATGATGCCATCGCCACCTTCCGTGTGCCGCATCAGGACGGCATGTCCCTGCTCGATGCACTCCGCTGGATCAGTGCCCACGCCGCGCCCGATCTGGCCTATCGCTGGGAATGTGGCGGCCAGCGCATTTGCGGCGTTTGTACGATGCGTGTCAATGGTGAGCCATTGCTCTCGTGTGCCGTGACCGTCGCCCCCGGCACGGATTACCTGTTGGAGCCGCTGGCGGGCTTCCCGATCGCCAAAGATTTGATCGTCGATCTCACGTCGCGCTTGGACGCGCTTCAATACGTTAATCCCTATCTGACGCCGGGCGGTGAGCCGATCCGCTCGCACGAAGATGCAGATGCCTCGAAGTTGCTGCGATCGTGCGTCGAGTGTTGGGCGTGCGTGTCGGTGTGTCCCATCAGCCTGAACACCGACCACGCCGACGCGCTGGGCATGGTCAAGCTGGCGCGATTCGCCCGCGATCCCCGCGATGGTGCCGATCGCCCCGCCCTGGCTGCTCAGGCCGGACTCGATGTGTACACCCGCACCTGTCCGTCATGCCGTGCCTGCATGGATGTCTGCCCGAAAGCGATCGATGTATATCTCGACGCGGTAAAGGTGCTCGCCGATGGCTGAAATGCTGACCGAAAAAGTTGTTTACGGACACTTAATTTTGCCCGATCGCGTGCGCGATGGCGGTCTCTGGATTCGCGGCGAGCAGATCGTTGAAGTAATCGCGCCCGATCGCGTGATCCCCGGCGTGGAAGTTTACGATTATCGTGACCAATATATTTTGCCCGGCCTGATCGAAGTTCACGGCCACATGCGCGAGCCAGGTCTCAGCGACAAAGAGGACTATCCGCATGGTACGCGCGCGGCACTGGCGGGCGGCGTCACCACCATCTTTGACATGCCCAACACCAACCCACCGACCACCACGATCGCGCGTCTACGTGAGAAAGAGGCGATCGCGGCTGGGCGTGCGTACTGCGATTACGCGATGTTCTTTGGCGGCGCGCGCGACAACCAAGCCGAGATCGCTACGCTCGATCCGCATGAGGTCGTCGGCGTCAAGTTCTTCATGGCGGGTCATGAAACAACTCCCACCACCGTCACCGATCTGGGCGATCTGTATGCCGGGCTGCAAGCGATGCAGGGCAAGGGCTTGGTGGCGCTGTTTCACGCCGAAAATCAGCAGTTGATCAATCGATTGTCGGCGGAGATGCGCGCGGCGGGTCGTGATGATGGTCGCGCCTACAGCCAATCGCGCGGCCCGATTGTCGCTGAGATGGCCGTCGCCGAGGCTGCCCGACTCGCCGCCGAACTGGACATCCCGGCCTATATCTGCCATGTCAGCACGCGCGGCGAATTGGTCACGATCGCTCAAATGCGGCGTTTGGGCGCAGCGATATACGCCGAAGCTGTCGGCTATCACCTGACCTTCACCGAAGACAATTACGAATCACTCGGCGCATGGATCAAAGTTAGCCCACCGGTGCGTGAGCCGATCGAGCGCGAAAACTTGTGGGAAGCATTCGCGGGTGAGGAGGTCGATACGCTGGCTTCGGAACACACGCCGCATACCCGCGCCGACAAAGAGCGCCCGATGAACGAGGCCGCCTCCGGGATGCCCGGCATTCAAGAGAATCTGCCGATGGTTGTGACGCAGTACCGCCAACGCTACCCAGAAAAGCCGCTCGATGACATCATTCGCCATGTCGCACTCTTGGGCAGTACCAATATTGCGCGTATCTTCGGCGTCGAGCACCGCAAAGGTGCGCTCGTGGCAGGTAAGGATGCTGATTTCACGGTGCTCGATCCGAACCAATCCTGGACAATCCGCGAAGCTGATTTATTCAGTAAATGCGGCTGGTCGGCCTATGCCGGACGTACAACCAGTTGCCGCATCACAGCGACCTTTCTACGCGGTGAGCGGGTCTATGCCGACGGCGCGATCATCGGTGAGCCGAGCGGTCGATTGCTGCGATCGCAGGCTAGTTCGGGTTTTGGGCCGACGGATTAACGCAGCGGCATCACGAGCGAACCTTATCCCAGCGGCGGGGTGGCTAGGGCGTGTCTGCAAACCCCTCTATCCCCCGGCCCCTTTCCCCCCACGCAGGCGGAGGGAAAGGGGAGTCAAGCCTCTCGCCCCGCCTGCGTGGGAGAGGGGTTGGGGAGAAGGGTCAGCCGCCCAAACACTTTGCAGACACACCCTAGTTTTACAACCGAAATTATGCAGCGATAGCCGCAGTGGGTATGGGCTGGCTTCCCACTCTCCGTGAGGATGGAGAGGGGGACGGAAAGGGTGAGGTAAATCTGTGGCATTTGGTGGGTCAAATCGTAAGTTCGGTTGTAGAACGAGGAGATACACCCCTCATAAAGAGAGAATTTTGATCAGGGTTGGGGCGGCAAATACGCCGCTGCACGACAGATCATGGTGCCCGAAACAACGTCGTCAAGGCTGCTCACTTTTTTAAGGATTTCCCGTTCCGCTACATCGGCAGCCGCATTGATTTCTTCATCTGTCAGAGTCCACGAACGCGACCAAGTGCGATTTCGTATCTGGTTGAGGAAGGTGCGAGGCGTATCCTCAACGGCCATTGTATAGGTCTGGATTTCCCCCTGTTGCGTCCAACCTTCGTCAAGTAGAAACTGATCGTCCTCCCGCGTATCGGCACCTACTGTCCGTGCCATACCGGGCACGCTCTTGTACACGGACTCCCACATTTCGCGCGACATATCCCATCGACTACTGCGCCCATGTACCAGCACCGCACCCGGCTGCAAAACACGGGTCAGCTCGGCGAGCGCATCCCGCCAATGGGTTAGCAGGTGGAAGACATGTACAGCAACTGCACCATCGACACTGTGGTTGCCAAATGGCAGCTTCGTAATATCCGCTTGGGTCAGGGCTATCAGGTCACCGCCGGGTTTGGTGCGTATGCGTGACATCATCGGTAAGGACAAGTCTACACCGAAAACCTTACGTACCAGTGGCACTAGTGGCACCGCGATACGCCCAGTACCGATGGCAATTTCAAGTATGCGTGAGTGCTGGTTCCAACCGCCAACTTGTGCCAACAGCGCCCCAATATGTTTATCTTCGCCGGGCGGAAATCCGCGTGTGGAGTCATAGTAATCCGCTGCACGGTCAAACACGACGGATTCAGACATTACGCCTCCTAAAGTTGTGAGCAATACCCATCAATAAGCTGTGTTATTGGTCTCGATCGAGGCTTGATTATCAACGCCTTCGGGCAGGTCTGCGGCTTGCGTTCGGTTGCGCTGGCCTGTCCAGACAATGCCCTGCTCAGAACGTTTCGATCAGTGAGCGGAGAATAAGCCCAAGAGCGCCGCCGTGACCGCCGCACCCAAAAAGATGACGATCACGACCGCGATCGTGATCACGCGATGCTGCGCTAATGACATCATCAGACCGTTGGGGCTGGCTGAAGCGGGCGCGAGCGAAAAACCCTGGTTGGGTAGTGCCTTAGCACTGGAAACCTGCCGGTTCAGAAACCAGAAGATCGCGGCCAAGCCCGCGCCCATAGAGACGATCGCACCTCCCAACAATACGACGATTCCCATAAACAGTGCGCCCTTTGTTGGCGTCGGAATCAACACGCTCGCTTCTGGGTTGATGGTCTGCACGTTGACGCCGGGCAGCGTTCCGCTTGATGACCCTCGGCTCAGTTGGATCGACAGAAAGCCCGACCCGATCAAAATGATGGTGATGCCTATCAGGATTGCCACGCGGCGCACGGTAAATCTCCTCACTATGTTCGCCTTGCGCGAACGTGTGAACCTCAAACCTTGCGGGATAGCATAGCACGCTTGCCCGCACCGATCAATATGGGTTCTATGCGGTCCTCAAGGTTAAGAAGGTTTAACAACATGTTAACGTTCCCACAATCAACTGTTGACGAAAAATGGATAGGCGGCGCTACAATCTCCCCCCGATACGCCAAAAGGAGGCTTTCGAGTTAACCTATGTCGAACCTATCTGTACGCAACAAACGTTTTAGCCTGTTGATCGCAGTCGCGCTCGTGGTGGCGCTGTTTGGCGCTGGCCTGACCGGCACTCACGCCCAAACGCCCGTCGAGATCGCCTTTTATTATCCCGTCGCCGTCGCGGGCACGCCCAACACGGTCATCCAGGGTTTCGCCGATAAATTCAACGCCGCCAACACAGACATCCATATCACTCCTACCTACGCCGGTGGTTACGCGGAAATCTATCAGGCGGTCGATGCTCAGATCAAGGGCGGCGGCAAAGGCCCTGATGTGGCGATTTTCCTCTCGACCGATATGTATTCGTTGATCGACAACGATTACGTCGTGCCGCTCGATGACTTCATCGCCAAGTCGAAGGATGCCGATACCTATTTGAAGGATTTCTTCCCGGCTTTCTTGCTCAACTCGCAGACCAACGGCAAGACCTATGGTGCCCCATTCCAACGCAGCACCCCAGTTTTGTATTACAACAAGGATATGTTCACGGCGGCGGGTCTCGATCCGGCCAAAGCGCCCGCCGATACGAAGGAATTCCTGGCCGATGCCAAAAAGCTGACCAAGAGCGATGGCAGCGTATGGGGCATCGAGATTCCGTCGGATGGTTTCCCGTACTGGTTGTTCCAGGGTTTTGCGATCGGCAATGGTCAGAATCTCGTCGGTGAGGCCGCCAACAAGGTGTTTTTCAACTCGCCCTCGACCGTCGAAGCGCTCCAATACTTCGTCGATCTGCCGAACAAAGAAAAAGTCATGCCAACGGGCATCATCAAGTGGCCGGATACGCCCGCCGACTTCATTGCCGGCAAGGCCGCGATGATCTACCACACCACCGGCAGCCTGACCAACATCCTCAAAAACGCCAAGTTCAACGTGGGCGTCGGTTTTCTGCCAGCGGGCAGCAAGGGCTACGGTGCGCCAACGGGCGGCGGTAACCTGTACATCCTCAAGAATGCACCCGCTGATCACCAAGCCGCCGCTTGGCGCTGGATTCAGTTCTTGACCAGCCCAGACATCCAGGCTGCCTGGACGACCGCGACGGGTTACATCGCCACCCGCCAATCGGCGTGGGATGGTGACGCGCTCAAGAAGCTCGTGGCCGATCACCCGCAGTACGCCGTCGCGCGCGATCAGCTACAATATGCCCAGAAGGAACTGGCCGGGCATGGCGGCGCGCAACTTCAGCAGATTTTCGGCAAGGCCGTGCAGTCGGCGCTGACGGGCGATAAAACGCCGCAGCAGGCGCTCGACGACGCTCAGAAACAAGCCGATAAGTTCCTGGCCGACTTCACGAGCTAAACGTTAAACCTCACCCCCCAGCCCCCTCTCCGTAACCACAGCGAGGGGGTGTCAAACCGCATGACACTCCTCTCGGTTCGCTCATCGAGGGGACGGGGTGGGTTCTGGCCGTCTCTCGTTTTCAATCTCGGAGTCTTGAGCGCAGATGGCATCCACGAACGCCGAAATAGTTACCGTTTCCACCGTATCGGCAAGTGCGCGCGGTTTGCGACCCTGGCGGTTGGCGCTGCCGTATCTGCTCATTCTGCCCACATTTTTATTTATTTTCACCTTCACTTTGTGGCCGACTGTCAGCGCCGTGATCCAGAGCACGATCAAGCCCGGTCCGACGGTGCATAGCCCCGACAAAAACGTCGGCCTCCAAAATTATCTCGATTTGCTCGATCCTGAGACGGACATCGGACAGGCGTTTCCGCGTGTGCTGTTCAATACGCTGATCTTTGTGGGCGTGACGGTTCCGGTCAGTATCGTGCTGGCATTCACGCTGGCGCTGATGCTCAATCGCAAAATGCGCGCGATGGGCTTTTTTCGCTTCGCCTTTTTTTATCCCGTGCTCATGCCCCTAATTAGCGCGGGCAGCATTTTCGCCTTCATTTATGCCGATAATATCGGTTTGGCGAACGTCGTGATCCACTCGTTCGGATTTCGCACGCATCCCTGGCTCGGCGATCCGTTTTGGACGCCGATTGCGGTGATGATCGTGGCGTTGTGGAAACAGACGGGCTTCTATATGATCATTTATCTGGCCGCCTTGCAAACCCTGCCGGGCGACGTGTACGAGGCCGCCGATCTGGATGGCGCGACGGTCTGGCACAAGATTCGGCGGATCACGATCCCGCTGCTGAGCGGCACGACGTTGTTTGTCCTGGTATCCGCCGCTGCCAACGCCTTCCAGATGGTCGATATGCTGTACGCGCTCGGCGAAGGCGTCCCGAACGACAAGAGCAATTTGCTGCTGTATTTCATTTTCCAGCGCTTCAAGAATCGCACGGATATTGGGTACATCAACGCTATTACTGTGATTCTATTAGTGATTTTGCTGACGTTCACCGTTTTCAACCTGACCTTTTTGGAGCGCCGCACCCACTATGAAAACTAGCGGCACAATGCGGCGCACCGGTTCGCCCTGGCCGGCACGCATTGCCACGACGATTTTGTTCACCGTCGCGCTGATCTGGCTGATTCCGCTGATCTGGACGGTGCTCATGAGCGTGCGCCCGCCCGACGAATCGCTGATTACGCTCGACAAAAATGGCGTGACGACCATCAACATCTTCTTTGGCAGTCGCCTTTCCCCCGAGAACTTTCAGGCCGCGTTTGCGGTCGTCAATTGGGCACAAGAATATCTGACCACGCTGATCTTCGTGTTTGGCGTCCTGGCGGTACAGCTTGTGACGATCACGCTGGCGGCCTATGCCTTCGCGCGGATGCAGTTCTATGGCAAAGGCGTCTTGTTCGGCCTGATTTTGATCCAATTGATGATCCCGTCGTCAGTGCTGATCATTCCGAACTTTGCAACGATTCACGGGCTGGGACTGTACGACACGAAACTGGCGCTAATGCTGCCGTATTTCGGCTCGGCATTCGGCACATTTTTGCTGCGCCAAACCTTCAAACAAGTCCCGCTCGATCTGGAAGATGCAGCGCGGATCGATGGCTGCAATTGGTTCGGCATTCTGCGCCATGTGTACGTGCCATCGTCGATCCCGACGCTGACGGCGTTCGCGTTGGTATCGATCAGCGCGCACTGGAACGAGTTTCTGTGGCCGCTGATGATCACACAGAACGACACCAATCGCCCGTTGACGGTTGGACTGGGGCAGCTTCAACGTACCAGCGAGAACGGCGCGCTCTACGGGCAGATCGCGGCGGGCGTGCTCATTGTGACGGCGACGCTGCTGGTGTTGTTCATGATCTTTCAGCGGCAGTTCATCAATAGCTTTTTGCGGTCGGGCTTGAAGTAGGGCGTCCCAAGAACCTCCCGCACCTCGAAACGCGCCTATATGAGCCAACTTATCAGTGTCAGCAATCCCGCTTTATCGTTCTCATCATCGGTTTGATCGTACTGCTCTGGATCACGGTTGACCCACGCCTCGTCGATGCGGTACTCGGCAGCGTTTTGCACAAATTTCACCTGAAAGATACAAATACCCGTCCAGCTTCGGTGGAGGTAGAGCCAGTCGTCTTCCCAAAACATGAACCAGCGATCGTCCGATCCGCCTGGGATCAGCCCGCGCTGAATCGCTGAATAGGCGGCGGCAGAATACGACTTTTCGACCGGAAGGCGTTTCCTGGCTTCCGGGAGTGGGGTAATTTTCCACGATGCACGGGTTGCTGGTAAGCTATCCATAACGATTGCTGCCTTCCCCGTTTCGCTGCATACCGTTATTCACGTTAGATGGGTTTATGAACATATGAATAATCTCTACCCAATTGTACGCGATGCTATGGCATATTCGGCTATTGCATTTACGATAGGCTTCCTAATTTATGTTGTAGTAAAAGAATATACGCAAGCACGCAATAATCGCCTATTGCGGCGAGACGGTAGAGCCATAAAAGGCACTATCAGGAATAAAGAAACTGGATTGATCACTAAGCCAATACTGATATACCGATATTTCATTCATTACGATTTTGTCTTGGATGGCAAGATTATCTCTGGTAGGCAAGAGGCATCTGAACTTATTCTTGAAGACCTCCAAATAGGCGATAGCGTCAATATTATGTATTTGCCGAAGAATCCGCGCGTCTCACGCCTGGCATCTCGGTATAGGAAAGCAAAACTTCACGGATTATAAATGTTTGAAGTAGTTTCTTACGGGTTTATCGCCGCTTCCGACATTCCTTCGGCCTTGCAGCGCAAATCAGAGAACAGCCTGACTATCTGATCATCGGTGTCGGAGATTTCGAGTTTTGCCAGTCGTCGCTTTCCCAATCTTCGATCAAACAAGGCAAATGCCCGCACGACCGGATTATCAGAGATCAAAGCATCCTCGATGGAAGCGGCCAGGAACTCGTCTATCGCTTTCTCAAACGTCCAGCGCGAAATCATCCCTTGTTTGCGGAGAATATCACGCGCTTCATTATAGGCTCGGTAGTAGCCTTCCGATTGATCAGGTTCCCTGAAATTGATTACGTGATTGATTTCCCTGATTTGTTGGACAAGCGCATCATGTTCGTGCAGCCATTTTATGGTTGACATGTTGGCTATTTCCATGCCATCCCAGGTCACCCAGGCTCTTGTCATCAGATCGCTGAAGCCGCCACCATGTCGTCCGTATCGCGTCATATGATACTGAACGTGATCCTTGACCGAATCGGCGAGCAGTGACTCGATCGCCTTTTTTGATTTACTCCACTTCATAAACGCACATCCAATCTTTTTAGCTGGTCAATCGAGCCATATTGCAATTATACCAGCGCGGGAGGGAGCATAGCATATACACCCAATAGGCTGTTCGGATAATCGTTAGAGCTTGTCATTACCGCTCCGGATTTCGGTGCGGAATGGCAGAATAAGTGGGAAGTGGAGCGGATAGCATCTAAATTCGCGGAATCGGACGGACGTGGCCCGTCGCGTTCGCTCATTGTCGCAAAATGAGATGCGATTGCCCTGCCCGATTTCCCGAAAAACCATTGTCCGTACCAGAAAACCATATATAATCAGCGCATTCTTTCACCAATATGGAGAAGTTGTTTCATGAACAAGCGTTACCTGATTTTGAGTGCCGCCCTTCTCGTCGCCATTGCGATGATGTCGGCCTTTACCGCCCCCGGCCATGTCAATGCGCAGGCCACCATCAAGGTTGGTTTTGTGACCGATGTGGGACACGTCGATGATGGCGGTTTCAACCAGAGCACCTGGGAAGGCCTGCAAGCCGTCGGCAAGGCTCTGAACGTGCCCTACGAGTAC
>JBBRMW010000152.1:0-14150 GCA_038230635.1 Aggregatilineales bacterium
ATCCGACCGGTGTCAAACTCACCCAGCACGCCATGACTGCCTTGGAGTCTCGTTTTCAACGCCTGCCGGGCCTGGGTAAATGGTTTGTACGGATTGCTCCTTTATGTTGAGGTGTCGTTATTTCTCTGGAACGGCCTTAGTAAACTGTCCATTCAATCGGAAAATGTGATTCAGAAATGGCGTAACCACGCTCAAATCATAGAACGCCCATGCAATGTGACCTTGTCGAAGCAGTTACACCAGTTAAACGCCGCAGATGCACCTCACCCCCTCCGTTCCCCTCTCCGTAATCACGGAGAGGGGAAGTCATACATAATGCGGAACGACGCGCGGCAAAGTTATGCGGAATCTAAATGGTTTGACCATCAGATAGCGGATCGTGCCCAATTTTCAGTTCTTTGATTTCAGCCGCCAGCTAGGCAGAGTACAGGACCAGTTATCGGTTTACCATCGCCACAGGACGAATGGCGCTGCTCGCGTGGGCCCATCATTTCGAAGGCAAGCGTCCAAGGATGCTCTGCATTTAGCGTCTGCGCGATCGGGGCGCAGGGCAGCAGCGGTATCACCTTGCTCGCGTCGTCGTACAGAACCAGACATTGCCCCGCCATCAGGCCGCGTCCATCCCAAGCCCCCAGCCCGTCCCAGCTCGCATTGCTGGGCGTCCAGACGATCCCCGTACCATTAACCGTGTAGATCATACGCAGCGCCGCCGTCGTCAGCACGGTACCCGGTGTCATATTGCCAATCCACAGTTGATTCGCGTCATAGGCGACTGTCATCCCGGCGGGCAGCGGTACACCCAATACTGGATCGAGGACGACCCAAGATTGTTTGGCTGCATCGCCTTGTGGCAGATTAAAGGCGCAGCGTCCGGCGACCGTGTCGCAGATGGTCAACACACGGAGATTCAACTGGGGGCGGAACGGCTCATGCGCGTAGCTTCCGACCCAGAAATACGTCGTATCCTTGCTCAGCCGCGCATAGCGATCACGCGCCGCGCATTCCGGTGGTTTGTCGGGCGTCTTCGTGACCGTGCCGACCCACCATTGCAGGCAGTGACCGGGTGCCAAAGTCGTCGCCAGACTGGTAGCATTGTATTTAATGATGCCACCCGCCCGCATGAACGACATGCCCGTCAGGTTAAGTGCGGTCGCCGCCGTATTGATCAGCGCCAGCGACGTGCTATTATAGATGAGCAAGATGTTCGGCGGCGGTAGTGGATAGGGCGTCGCGGAGGGCGGGACGGGCGTCGTCGTTTGGGCCGCGGCACCCGAGGCGATCAGCAAACTGATCGCCAGCAGCGTGCTAAGCAGCGCTTCGATTATCCGGCGCAGGAGCATACTCGGCCTCCGTTCGTCAATTATCATCGTGCTTCTTATGCTTCCCGCCGTCATCATCACCGCCATCGCCCCCGCCACTCGGAATTATGACAATGGCCGGTGGCTGTTCGATGATGATAATCACAATTGCGACAATAATGATGCTGTCATCAGTATCTCGATCGAAATGCCCTTGGACACGCACCCAATCGCCGAGCTTGATTTTAAGCCGGAGCATATCATCGTGCTTCAACTTGATATGCTCCCCGTAAATGATGATCACATCCACAATGATCGCTTCGACTGGGCCATCAATGATAATCGTGATATATGGAATCGGCGTCCCGGTCAGGGTGCCCGTCAAGGCGATCGGCGTGGGAGAGACGGATGCCGTGACCGTATGCGTGACGGTGGGGCCGCCAGAAGTGATAGTCGCCGTCGGCGTGGCCCTCGTGTCGGGCGTGGGGGAGACGGTCGGTGTTACAAGCAGAGCAACCGTCTGAGCAACGAGTTGACCGTCCACAGTTACGGCGACGATGTGAACTGTGCTACCGACCACCGGATAGCCCGTGATGGCCGTCGTCGCGTTCACGAGGATGGTCACACCGCCGACTACCCACGTCCCGTCGTTGATCGACTGAACCACACCGTCGATCACGGTTGTGGTTATTTGGACGTTCGGACGCGCAGCCGCCCGATTAATATGCCCCGCGCTTGGCAGGAGCATCACCAGTAGCAACGATGCGATGAGGAAACCGGTCCAACCCCAGCGAAGGCGGGACGATTGCAGTAATGAAACCATACTATCTCCTTTTAGGATGCAACCCATTCAAAGCTTTCTCTGATCTATACAAGGCAACCCCCAATCGACTACACTTGAACTGCCCCAAAATTGGAAATGGACCGTGATTATTTTGGCGATTGGCTGTATAGATCATTGAGTTGAGGCGTAGGGAAGCGACATGTCATCGGCACCGATCGATTTTGCTGTATTGTTTCGCGAGCATTATCCGCGTGTATACCGCTATGTGCGCTACCGTGTGAGCGACGACACCCTGGCCGAAGACCTGACCGCTGAAGCGTTTGAGCGCGCTTATCGCTCGCGTGCCAGTTATGATCCGGCGCGCGGCGCCTTTTCGACATGGATCGGGCGCATCGCCCACAACCACGTCAGCAACTATCTGAGCAGCCAGGGACGGCGCGCCGGATTCGAGGTAGATATGACCGACATTGCCCAATTTGAGAGCATCGCTGTGGCCGAGGCACACCCGGAGGCGCAGATCATTGCCCGCGAAGGACTTCAGCGGTTGCGCGAATGTCTGGAACGCCTGACTGATCGTGATCGGGAAGTGATAGCGCTGCGTTTCGGTGGTGAGACGCGGAACAAGGACATCGCCGAGTTGTTGGGATTGAATGCACATTCGGTCAGTGTGATTATCCTGCGCGCGTTGGAACGCCTGCGGGGCTGTCAGGAGGCGGCGTGAACGAAGACGAACGCGCCGATCGGCTGGCTGAAGCGCTCGACCAGAATTCGGACGGGTTGCCCATCACCAGCAATGATCCGCTGATGAGCGTGGTTGCGGAACTGGCCGTGCTGCCGTTTGCACCTTCGGCAGCAGCCACTGCACGCTTTGAGGCACAGCTTGGGCGCTGGTTCGCCCTGAGGCCACGTCCGCGTTTCCCGTTGCGTACAGCGATCGCTTTGGCCTCAGCCTTGTTCATCGGGATCGCGATCGGTGCGAGCGCCACGTTCGCGGCGCTGCGACCAGCGCCTCTGCCGACAATGACTATGAACTCAATCGGGACACCGACGTTCATACCGACGAATACGCCGACGGTCACGGTTATGGCGAGCGCCACCTTCACTGATATCCGAACACCGACCCTCACGCCAACTTTACCGGCGACAACATTTATTATAGTGCCTTCACCGACGCCCGTCCCGTTCGCACAGATCGTCATCGCTGGCGTGATCGACGCGATTCAGGGCGGGCAGATCGTCGTATTGGGGCTGCCCATCGTTATCGAGGGCGGCGTGGCAGGATTATGTGTGAACGATGATGTGCGGGTGGCGGTTTCGATCGCCTCCGATGGCACCTATCACGCCCCACGCTCGGCGGTGGAAATTACGGCGAATGCGTGCTTCAGTCCACCAACCTTTGCTCCGCCTTCGTCTGGGGGTAGCAGTGATGACGATGAAGATGGCGGAAAAGGCAAAAAGCATGATAAATGAATGAGTACGGAGACTATTGGGTGCGATGACAACCAGCGTTTCACGCAAATTGAATCTGTAAAGCGTGCCAGTGCGGCTAAACTCGCCGATGCGAAACGCGGATGATTCTCAAATAAGCCCTCCTGTTTAATACAATATCCGATTCCGTAAGTCTATCGCCTCCAAGTCAAGATTCATTTCCGGATCGTCAAAGCCATCACCAAAACAACTGCGGTTGGCAGGAAAAACGCGATTGACCTCATAATTAGGCGACCGCGCGATTTGCCGTCGTTCGCTCGTGCCAATATCCAGAATGGCAACCCCAGTCCTGTAAACAGACCAACCACGATCAAGAGTAGGGGCAGCCAGTTTGCAAAGCTCAGCGCCAAATCCGCGCGTTCAGCCAGATTCAGCAAGCCAGCGACCCCGGTTATCACAAGCAACCAGAGGACACCACCAAGGAATGACCCTACTAAACCACGGGTGGGGTGCATATGAGTCGGTTTGACGGCGACTGGTTGTGATTTGACCGATGGGGAGTTTTGTGGGCTGTCCGGGCGCGGCTCATCGGATTTAGTCGAGGTTACCACAACTGGCATCGAGATTTCCGATGAATCGATGCGTACCGTCGAAAACTCGCCTTCTATAGAATCTTGAAGCACTAGTTGGATTTTTGGCGTGGCGGCCATCGGCATCCGTTGTCCGGTTGCCCTTGCCTTCAAGATGAGGGCCATCTCAGCGACCGAAGCAAAACGTTGTTCGGGCGCTTTAGCAAGTGCTTTGTCGATGACGCGCGAAATTCCGGCAGGTACATCGGCCCGCAGCGAAATGACTGATGGTGGCGGCTCGAAAATATGCTTATTCATGATGCCCATCAGCGTATCGCTGGCAAACGGCAGTTCGCCGACCAACATTTCGAATAACATGACGCCGAGCGCATAAATGTCAGTTCGCGCATCGACTGGTTCGTTTTGCCAATGTTCTGGTGCCATATAACTCGGCGTGCCGAGCAAGACGCCAACATGAGTCGTCATCTGAGTGGTGCTCTGTCGAGCGAACTTAGCGATTCCAAAATCGGCTAGAAAAGCATTTTGTGCTTGGTCGAGCAACACATTATGAGGTTTTAGATCGCGGTGTATGATTCCTTGCTGATGGGCATAATCCAGTGCAGAAGCAATCTGCTCAAACAGTCGCAGTGCTTTATCAATAGCCATCGGTGTGGTGGCTTTAGTAATTAATTCGGCAAGGCTGCCGCCCTCAAGCAAATCCATCACCATATATAGAATATCATCTTGCTGCCCAAAATCCAGAATTTTGACGATATTCGGATGACTAGCTTGTGCGATCGTTTTTGCTTCGCGCCGAAACCGGATAATTTCATCATCATTGTCGGCTTGTTCAAGATTCAAAACCTTGATGGCAACATACTTTTCGGAATTGGGTTGAGAAGCGCTATATACAGTCGCCGTCCCGCCCTTGCCAATACGGTTTATGATCTGATATTTGCCGATCTGCAAGCCAACGTGTTCTGTCATGCCCAGTTCCATAGATCACTTAGAAACGACGCCAAACATATCACGCCCATTTACTGGGTTATGTGAGCTGCCATACTTGCACACGACTATCGGAGATGGCCGAAGCGAGCATCTTTTTATCCGGGCTTAATGCGATGCTACCCCCGATTCCCTCATCAGCGACGATAGTTAGAAGTTCATCGGCAGTCTGCGTATCCAAAAGTCGAAAGGCGGTACCAATTGTCCCGATCAGGGTGCCATCTTGGCTAAACACGGCGTTGCGTAATGGATAATCGAATGTTTGCGTGCTCAAAACCTCGCGGCCTTTTTTGGGATCCCAGAATTTAACCATCCCGTTCGCACTTATCGAAACCAACAAGCCGCTTTCGGCGTAAAAGCCAACAGCCAATAGCGGGCTTTCGTGATCGTGCAGGGTAAACAACAAATCTCCGGTCTGAGTATTCCATAACCGCACCGTTTCATCAACACTTCCTGACGCAAGCAACTTGCCGTCTTTACTAAACGCCACACAATTTACGATTCCGATGTGCCCGCGCAGTACAAATTGTTGCTTTCCATCGGCGATCGACCAAATACGCACGGTTCGATCTACACTACCCGAAGCCAGTTTCGAGCCGTCACCTGCGAATGCCAAACTTACGACTGCATCCAGATGCCCACGCAACAGCGTCGATTGGCGTTTTTCGCTGATGTTCCAGAGGCGCACCGTACTATCCCGCGATCCAGATGCCAGCAGATCGCCACTGCTGTTAAACGTAACCGCGTGTACCCGATCCATATGATACGACCACTGGACGATTTCCTGGCCGGTTTCTACAGTCCACAGCCGAACTGTATTATCGCCGCCCCCGGATGCCAATAGCGTGCCACCAGGGCTAAAAGCAATCGACGTTGTTGCCGTTTGATCAAAATCACGAGTTGAATTCGTGGTGGACTCACTGGTTCCGGTTGCACTTTCGGCGGCAAGGTGACTGGCAAACGGTGTCTCAAAAAGACCATCGAAGCCGATCCCAAAACGGGATTGTAGCTGGCTCCGCGCGATGTTCCCCTCACGCAGCCAATTAATTGCAAGACGGCGCTTGGCAAAGTCGGTCAGCTTATCACCTTGAATATAGTTTCGGCTGCCCAGCGAAAAACCGCATACCGGACAGTCGAGGGAATTGAATGGATAACTTTCGTTGGTAGGTACACCCGTGCGCGCCAACCGAAACCCACAGTTTGGGCAAGGCGCGAATTTCGCTTCGGCTTCGGCATCATTTATATTGACTTGTGGCAGCCGATCATCAAAAGCGTTCACGCGGTCGCCCAACGCGAGAATGGGGCGCTGCGTGAAGAACCGCCCGATTACGACTGTAAACCCGATTGAAAATATCGAGAGAAACAGTCCAAACTGCGAAACGCCAGTGCTCAAAGGTTCATAATTCAACTTGAGCGTGTGATGCCCTTCGGGAATATCTAGCAGCATCAGGTGTTCATGATCGTGAAGCGCCGTTGGCTTACCATCGATCGTAGCCTGCCAGCGCGGGAAATACGTCATACTCAAAACCAGACTGATCGCCTTATCGCTTGTGTAGTCCAAGGTGAGGTCGGCTGATCGCGCATTGACGATCGTTGTTTGAAGTGGCGGCAGCATTAAATCACGATTCACTGCATTACCATTGAGGATGAAATCGGCGAGCGTCCTGGCGATGGTTTGCTGTCCGGTCTGGTTGAGCAAATAAAGCAGGTTAAAGCCGATATACCAGACTTTGCCCTTGCCCACGTCTTGATAACCCAACACAGGATACGATTGACCTTGATCAACAAGCGTTGCCAGCACATGATCCAAACCGAAATAGGTGGCACCGATCCAGGGGCCATCGGATGAACTGAACGTCAGATGGCTAGGCAGCGAACTAAGCGATGGCGGCCAGTTCAAACTATAATCACCGATCAGACTTTTAGGAGCACTATGTACACCAAACAAAGCCGATCCTTGCTCATAAATTTGGTCGCTCCCGCTCAGGTCGATGATGAGCGTATTGCCCGCATGTACCCAATTGCTTAACGCAGGCTCAATGGCGCTGACATTGGCGCTGCGGCTCATTCCGATAACGGAAAAATGAGATAGGTAGGCTGCATCGTATGCAGCCGGATTTGCGGTGTCACCCTCGCTGGCAAATGGAAAGGTATAAACCCAGTCGGTGGCGTTTTTGCCGATGACGAGCATCCGATTGTCAGTGAGCACTTGTGCAAAAGCCGAGGCAACGGGTCGACGCCAAAGTTCCATCTGTCCAAAAGTTCCTGCCAGTTGAAATTGGAGATCGCGCCGCAACTCCACGGAGACTTTTGGATCATCGAACTTGCTCAATACATAGTCGGCGTTCCATAGCGATAGGACGCGTGTCACATAATCTGGCGATTTTTGCGCAGCGTCTAGCAAGCGTCGGATCGAATTCTGCTGGGGTGTGTTTTCTAGCGCCCAGCCAGAAACGTTGGCTTTGCCCCCAGTGATACTCGTTAGATAAATTTGTGACGAGGTTGGATCAGGCGCTGTGAGCGGGGCAACGCGGCCTGATCCCGGCAGGTCTGCCAGCGCCAGGGCAGCGGCCTGTTCATCGGGTGGGACTGGTCGCAGGTAGACGGCTCGCCAGGAAGGAGACCCGTCAATAAGCAAAACAACCGTGAGGGCGAATACACTGACTGGGCGCGCCCATACGCCTGCTGGGATGGTCGCGATCACCAGCGGAAACACGATTGCCACAATGTTCAGAAAGCGTTCCGGCAAGAACTGTTCGTTGAGCGGCAGCAGGCTAAAAATACCGCCTGCTGGCCCAAAAGCCAGGATCATGCAAACCAAACCCGTACCAACCAGCGCTACATGGAAATCTTTACCCGCCCGAAACATGATCAGAACCGCGATGATCAAAGTCGCAATGCCGATGCTGGCCGCCTCGATATTGGTATGATATGGCAGCAATGCATCGAGTGAGATCGAAAACAAGGAGACTTTTTCGGGTGGCAAAAATGGGACACCGGTCAGTTCCGCGTTGCTATAGGCAGGTAACAAATAGGCGGCTGCAATGCCTGCCCCCAGGAGTACAGGTAGCATCGCCAGCAGTCCGCGACGCAATGGCACATAGACATTGTTGACCACGCGCAGAAGCACATATACCCCAATTGCAATGGCGAACATCGCTGCCTGCATCCCGTGTGCCACGATCGTAATTGCCCACAAGCCAGCCAGCAACCAGATCAGTCGGCGTGTTGTCCGTTCACGCAGCAGTTGCTCCGTCCACCAGAACAACCAGGGAAGGGCCAACAAGGCCACCGCGCGCGATAGATTACCCTCCACGAAAACCGTTCGCAGGGTAAATGGCGCTAACATCGCTAGCAGTGCGCCAAACTGTGCGACCAACCGGTTTTTCGACCAACGAACTCCAACGCTATAAACACTCAGACCGAGGGCGATAAGAAACAGAATGATGAAGATCCGGTAGGCACCGAACACATCACCTAGAATAGCTGTCATGAAACCGAGGAGAATAGTGCTCAGAGGCGGATAGTATACAAACGTTGGATCACCCAAATACCAAGTAGGCATCCAAGCAGCTTGCCGGAAGCCCTCGATAAGGCCATACTGGCGGATCGAACTCCCCACATACGAAGCGCGCTGAAGATGGCCCCAAGTGTCACTTCCCCACGGGTAGCCGGGCTGCAAGATCGGCCATGCGATCGCCAGCGCACTGACAATTATGACAAGCGTCGGCAGTGCTAGGGGAACAAACTGGTCAAGAAACCACTGACGCGCCGCGCGGCGGCGCGCATATTCAGAGTTTCCAAACGCTTCAGCAATGGGTTTTGCACTGTCCACGTCGCACCTTCGGTTAATGTACTGATGAGAGCATTCATACGAACCCAAAACAAGAAAACGTTATACAGGGGAAGCACCGGAAGATACGCAATATATTTGCGTATAAACACCTTTTCCGGCGGAGCACTAAACAGATACGCCGCCAACAAGCGAAGCAAGTCCATGACCAGATAAAACAAAAACATGATGCTGAGCGCCTTCAGTATCAGCGCCCACGAGTAACCAAACAACGGTAGTATCCAGATCAGAAACGTCCAGATCAACCGGGGAAAAGCCAGCGTATGGTCAACGTGAAGGCGCAACGGCAGTGCGATTCGCCAAAAGAATCCGTGTGATCGCTTAGCCGGTGTTGTACTACTACCAAAATGAACCGCGCTGGCTTCTAACGCACCACGCTGCCAGCGTGTTCGCTGCGCATACAGCGCGTGCAGCGTTAGCACGGGCTTGAGATGGACGCGCATGTTACTCAGATAGCCGATATGAGTGTCCGGGATATTGTGCAGGCTCATCGTCATATCAGTATCTTCTGACACGGTACGACTTCGATAGCCACCGTTGGCCTCAAAAGCAGCAGGTCGAAATACCGCGCACGCGCCTGATAACGTAAACATACCATCGACTGCACTTTCGGCGCGGCGGCCAAGATGAAAGGCCGTTACATATTCGATGAACTGGCAAGCAGTCAAAATACGTTCCAAGAGCGTGAGCGGCCTGGGCGTTGGAATCCCCTGCGCATTTAATTCAATCTGCCCGGCGTTATTTCGTTTATAAATTAAATAGGGATCGATGATCAAATGTCCGCTGGCCGCCAGTAGGGTTTCATCGGCGAGGAACATGCGCACGGTATGTTCGATGGCATCCGGTTCTAGCACAACATCGCTATCGAGCGCAATAATCAGTTCCCCCGTCACCAAAGCCAACCCTGCATTGACGGCAGCCGGTTTCCCTGAAGCCGCGACCCCATCACGCTTGCGGCGAACCAAGTTGAGCACGCCTCCGAAGTTATGGGGTTCTATCGTAAAACTATTTGTGTGGAGGATAGAGCGTGTCTGTGTGCCGCCCATATGCGTAAGAACCACATCAGACGTTTGATCTTCTGAGCCATCGTCAACTACGATGATTTCAAGTAAATGATGTGGGTATGTTTGAGCGCGCAAACTTAATAGGCAATGGTTGATATTCGACTGTTCATTATAGGCCGGGATGATTATCGAAATCTTGGGCAAGTTATCGATAGATAGAGTGGGTGGTTCCGGCTTGCGGAACAGGCGCAACGAAAGCCACAAGTGGTAGACCGTCGACACACCATCCACCATGATGGGAATGGCTAACCATACACCCCAGAAGATAAAAACGCCCCACAAAGTGTTGTTGATCATTATGTCACTGCCCGCCCGGAAGCTTCGATCGATCGGCGGACCATTGTAAGCGTTGGCTTCGTCAGCAGATACCAATAAAGTGCCACAACTCCCACGAAATAGATCAGGCGTGCTACCACCGCATGTGCCAGTTCTACCACTGATTTACCCCAGGTCATCACCATCGCAGCGATGATGAGGAGGCGCAGCAAATTGAGCAAATAGGTTCCAATGGCGCCCAGCAGCAGATAAGTCCAGCGTTTCTGCAAAGAGAAACGTGGATAAAATAGGAGCAACCCAGCAAGCACGCTTAATTCGATGAGGGTTGAGCACTCAATACCTACTTGTAAACCTGTCCAGCCCGTTGAATCAGGGATGAGCAGGGTTGTTCGCTCAAAGACTTGTACCGATGTGCCCATCAAGGCTAACAAACTCTGCACATGCACGGATTCGAGCGCGGTAACGACTTCGTTCCAACCCTGCAAGAGGCTCAGGTGTATGAATAAAAAGGTGAGACCGAAGGCCCCCCATACATAATGAAGAAACTGCCAGTGTTTGCGCTGAAACACCAGCAAACCTCCCAAATAAAGCACGGTCAAACTCTGGAGGAGCGGCCAAGTCATGGATTTGCGACCAAGTGCATCCGCTGTTGTCGCCGAAACCGGAGCAACCAAGCGCCGACGAATACCGCGCCAACGATCATAAACAGCGGACCCAGGGTTGGAACCGCGCTAAACGAAGTTGTCTTGGTATCAAGATTGCATTTAGTCGATACGCCTCGACTCCAGCACGCCGTTACAGAATAAGGGCCAGTACCCGATACGGGCCATGACCACGAAACTACTGTAGATTGGGCTGCCAGGAGGGTGACGCTAATAGGGCCGTAACTGCCGACCAAGCTACTGCTGCTGTCAAGTATCTGAAATGTTACATTGCTGTTGTTGATTTTTACTGAGCCTGCCAGTAACGTGGCACTTACATCAGACGGGTTCGCGTTGCTAGCGGTCAGGGATATAATTGTCCCGCCATTCGCTGCCATTACCAAGCTGCTCGCAGTCAAGAGCACAAACACAACAAATAACGCGACGAAGGCACGCGTTATCCTTCGCCACGCGAGGTTTAGATTAGAAAATCTCCCGACCCCTGAGTACATGTTGAGTCCTCGTTGATAGCAAGACGATGCAGCGTTGATGATGCGTTCAATCCGCAAAACCTATAAGAAACGCACCGATACCGTAAGTTTGCCTAGCCTTAGTACATCCTTATCGCGTAGGATTCTTTCATTGTGGCTGGTTAGCGGTTGTCCATTCAGCCATGTTCCATTGACAGTGCCCAGATCAACCACATAAATGAGATCATGCCTCCGTGTTATCTGTAGATGGCGGCGTGAAACCCCTTTACTGGCTGCATCATAGAAGCTCAGATCAACATCAAGTTGCGAGGATGTGTATCCACCGCCATTGCGTCCTACCACCAGCGTTTCATGCGAGGGCAAGATCAGGTCGCGTCCCTCAACTTCAAACACTAATGTCTGCGAGCCTGCCAAAAACGGCGAACCGATTATTTTGTTAATACGGTCTTTGGATAGCTCCCAATCGCTTTGGCTCAGACGGCGGGTGACGGCTTCTCCTCTGCGAGTGTTTTCACAAGCAGCGCATGTGGTTTCTCCGGCGGCGACAGGTCGCTCACAAGTTGCGCAAACAACTGAAATACTATCAATGGATTCGGTATTAGGAGCTACTGGCGGACTTGTGAGAGTCATCGAATGCGAATTTTCTTGGGCTTCGGCTTCCGGAGCGGGCCGTACCGCGTTTGGGACTGAGGTTGACTGCTGCGCCATCCGCTTATATTGGAACAACTTCTCCACGACTGGCACAATATGTGATTGTTTTTCCACAAAGTCACAATTGAGTGAAATTAACGATTCGCGATCGGTAGAACCCAGTGTCGAGAGCACGAGGATGATTGGTCCAGTATAAGTCGATTTACGGATAGCCTCAACCAGTGCCACCCCCTTTAGTTTCCCCGGCAGCCGCATATCAACAATATAAAGATCGGTTGATTTCGCCTGCTCATTGATATATGGCAGCGCTAATTCGCCATCGGGAAACTGAATAAGCTCCAGGTTTGGCTCGGCACTTTCCAGAGCACTTTCGAGGATTACACGCCAGGGACCTTCTGGCTCGATATGAACGACCCGCATCGGCGTAACAGTTGATTTTGGTACGCGCGACGGGTAAAATTTGTTCTCCGATTTGCCGATTTCTGTCATTGCGGACATTGCCATGTGATTGTTCCCTCGACTTTCCTCCATTGTATGAGAAAATTCCGGTCTATCGCCTAAAGAATTTCTAAATCTTTTAGTTCGGGTTGTAGCAATTGCCGGGGCAAAATAAGCAAGGCAATAGGCTCAAAATAAGCATAGCATCTATAACCGCTAGATTTGGTATCGGAATCATAGGTAGTTGGTTTGAACTCAGTATCTTTTCGGGTATTTCTGGCTCTGTCGCAAAAAGCAAAATGGTAGGATAAAAGTTTGGGAATTGGAAAAGTTAAGTGGCAATCCCAAATAGATGATTGATCAGTTCGACTTGGGCGAGAATTTCGCCTTTGCTTACTCCTTTCACCGGTTCTGTCGCAAAAAGTCGATCGGTTTGAACAAGTGTCGGAATGAGTTGTTAAATTGGAAAAGTTAGGCGGCGATCCCAAATAGATGATTGCAAAAAAAGAGAGTATGTCCCCGGCTTCAAAACGCCAGTTGAATGCGAGTCTTGAGCCAAGCCACGGTCTCGTCGTCGATGCAGTAGCACATCGCTGGCCCTTCGGCCGTACCGCAGATCAATCGCGCTCCACGCAGCACCTTCAAGTGCTGCGAAACGGTCGCCTGTGCCAATGGCGTGAAGGCGACGATGTCCCCGGTAATGCACTGCGGATTAGCCGCCAGATAGCGCATGATCTGCATTCGGATCGGATTACCGAGGGCCTTCATCATCCTGATGAGACGTTCGTCCTCCGCGGTCAGGGTATCAATGGCTTCGGCTGGTTTCTCATTCATAATCGTAATTATACGATAAAGCAAAATCGTGTCAAGAGGGATTATCGTCCAAGGGCGATAACCCCTCAACCAGTCATATTTAGTCGTGTGACTGAGCGTAAAGGACATTCAACTTGTAGTCCAGCATCCATTCGCGGATTTTGCGGTCGATCTGCATCCGAATGTCACGGAACTTCGCTAGTTTTTCGGCTTTGGTGCCCTCGAACGCCGCCGGATCATCGAACGGCCAGAACAAGCGATAGCTCACGCCGGGGAATATCGGACAGCGTGCTTCGGCACTGCTGCACACCGTAATCAGAAACGTAAAATATTGTCCGAGGAACTGCTTGATGTCCTTGGGATACTGCTGGCTGATGTCGATACCAATCTCTTGCATAACCTGAACGGCCAGCGGATGGATCGCTGCTTTGGGGTCAAGTCCTGCCGAGGTGATCGTGAATTCATCCGCTAGATACTGCTTCATATAGCCTGCTGCGATTTGACTGCGCGCCGAATTGCCAGTACAGATGATGAGTACGGTTGGATTAGGCATGTCCCATTCTCCTTAATGCTATGAACTTGACGGTTTGCGCAACATTTGATAAAGCGCTGCACCGATGGCAGCGCCAATAACAGGGCCAAGCCACTAGATAACATTCGCAATTGGCGCAATCGCCATATATGGGGGTATTGACAGATTTCCTAAGAAACTACCATCCGCCCTAGGTAAGGCATAGGGTGATTTCCTTACCCGCGTCAATTCCGTGCCGGGTGGTGTAGTCTGCCGGTTGTGGTGAAGCAAGCGTAAATCCCAAATGAGCGGCTCTTTTACGTAAAGC
>JBBRMW010000153.1:0-14125 GCA_038230635.1 Aggregatilineales bacterium
GAACCCGGAGGGCGGCAGCAGCTTGGCTGCGCCAGGTAATCCACCGGATTACTTCGGCGATCGCGTTTTATCAGGACGAAAGGGACGCGAAATTTTTTCGCGCCCGTCCCCGGAGCACCGCGACGGGGTTCGTCCTGATAAGAGTAATTATCGGAACCAACCCAATGCCCAGGCCACCGCGAAGGCGGCTGCCATCAGTGTCAACAGGGTTATCCAAGCGCGCGCCCGTCCCTCAAAATTGAACAAACCCGGCTCGGGACCTTCGGCCTCGATCATGCCCTCGGCAGTGCGCCCCAAGCGGGCATTTTGATCGCCTTTCGTCAATGTCATCGCATTGACAGTGCGGCTCGTCACCGTCCAACCCGCCCGCACATAATCCCGCGCGCGAGCCTCCAGCGGATCATTTTCTATGACCATTTTCTCACAATTGCTCTCTGGCATAACGATTGGGAAGCGAGTATGATCCGAATCCGGCATTTTTGCCACAGATGCGTTCAGGTAGCCTTCGATAGGAACTGTTTGTTATGCCGCCCATTCGAAAGTCAACGCGCAGTGCGCCGGACAAAACTGGTCAGCGTGCGCTTCGTATTATCGCGCTTTTGTTTTTCGTCGCCATCTTTGGACTCAGCGGACTGCAGTTGAGTCGCCCCAACACCACGCCCGGTTCGACTGATGTTGCTGCGACGCCGCTCCCCGGTTCGCCGACGGCCATCACGTTCCCGCCAGTGCCTGCGGGTGGCACTGTGTTAACTGCCGATTACACTTACGTGCATCCGAGCGCCATTTTTTCGATTACGCATTTGCAAGGCTGGGATTTGCCAGCGCAGGCGGGCGAAGAACGCACCGATCCAACCAGCAGCGCCACCCGCCTCAGCCGCGCAGGGGCGACTTTCATCAATGGGGCGGCGTACAGCGTGCTCCACCTTTTCGCTGAGAATGATCCCCAGCGCGCCGCGCAGACACTCGATCAACTCGACAAATACTACGACAAAGCCAACCTCGATGCGGCTTGGCAGAATTTCAGCGGCGGCTACAAAGAGCTTGATCGCAAAACCGATGGCGACAAGTTCATCATCGACTTTGATTTGTACCTGAACGGCAACACCTATTTGGCGCGCCAGATCAGCCATTTCGATCACGGTTGGCTGCTGGTGTCACGCTTGGTCGCACCCGATAACAACGCCCAACTGCTCGATCAACTGCAAACCGTTACCTGGAACACCTTCACGCTGTATCCAAACGAGACGACCACGCCGATTACATGGTCCGCGGTGGCCGATACTGCGATGGGCTATGTGCTCAAATATCCGGCAAGCTGGAATCAGAGCAGCGGTGCGCCCGGTCTGCCCTATCTAATCACGGGCACGCTCAATACGGTGACGGTCACGCTCACGACAGGGGCGGTATCCGGCAAAGCGGTCAAGAGCGAAGCCGAAGTGCGTGCGTGGGTGGCCGCGCTCAACCCGAAGAATACCGTGCAAACCGTCGCGCCAACCACCAGCGGCGACGCCAGCGGCTTCAACGTGTCGTTCAGCGATCCCGATCCTGATGGCAATCCGCGCAGCGCAATCTCTCTGCTAATCAATGGCGTGAACGGCACGTTGTATACAGCCACTTATATAACGACGCTGCGCAACCTCGATCTGCTCAACAGCGCTGACACATCGATCCCGCCGGAGCTGGCACAGAGCCGAGGTTCGCTGCTGCTGCTGCCCGTTGCGAAACTCGTGCCCACGCTAACGCCGACCATGACGCCGACACCGCTCCCAGTCACACCATCGCCCGTGCCGCCGACGGTTGCCGCAAGTGCGACGCCCATCCCGGCGACCAGCGCGCCTGCGACTCCGACGTCAGCGGCGACCAAAGCCTCAGAATTCTGATCAGTTCTTGCGCCCTTTTCCTCATTGTGGAAAGGGGCGCGACGTTTTACGGCATTGGCTGTTGATGCTGACGCCTGATCTGCTGATAGCGCGCGATTTCGACATCGGCCTCTGCCACCGTATCAAAACACACAGTTTTGTCGATCCCCGGAATGTAAACATTCCACAGAAATGCCCGATCGGAACTTTCGGTCACACAGTTCATGTATTTCCCCTGAAGGCTGAGTTCGGTGCGCAGGGCATCCACCGTCATTTGCCGCCCGTAGTAGTAAACTGTGTTGCTACTCACCATCACCAGATACACCGCGAGTGTACCCAGAATCAGGCACAAACTGAGGGCGGCCAAGAGACACCCCAACAGCGTTGTCCGGTGCGTAAAAGCCATCAATCCAGCTTTCTTAGCCCGCGCCCCAATCGGTCACGATGTTCACCACTGCATTATGCGTCACCTGATAGGTCGCGCCACTTTCCACATCGATAATAAACACTTCCCATTTGCCCGATCGATCCGATGAGAACGCGAGATATTTGCCGTCGGGCGACCAGTGCGGGCGCACATTGTTCGTTTTATCGGCGTGGATCAACGTCCGGCGATTGCTGCCATCGGCGTTGATCAGCACAATATCGGTGTAGCGGTTATCTTTCGGGCTGACCATGAACGCGATCTGCTTGCCATCGGGCGAATAGTCAGGCGCGGCCTCGGTCAGTTCCGCGCCATCGTTGGTCAACTTGGTGGGCTTGCTATCGGCTTTGACCGGAGCAATATACAAATCAGAGCCATCCGAGCCAACCAGCGTGGTATCCGTTACAAATACGACCGTCTTGCCATCGGGCGAGATGGCCGGCCAACTATTGGCACCAATACCGAGCGGGGTTACGCGCAGCAGGTAGCGCTCGGCCAGCGTGAGAGTCGGTTGAATCGTTCCGGGGGGACGCGCCGTCGGCGGCACAACCGTCACTTTCGGCGGAATCTTGGTGGGGAGCGCAGTAGGCGGTATAGGCGTATCGGTTTCGCCCGCCAACTGATTGAAGCGCGTCATATCCACGACGTAAATCGCTGGGTACAGTTCGTTGCCGATGATGTTTTGGGCGGCAAATGCCAGCCGTCGGCCACTCGCGCTGAGTGAGGACATCCCCATATTGGCGAGCGGCGGAAAACTTCCCCAAATGCTGCTGATGTCGCGGCCACCGCTGCCATTGCGATTGACCGAACGCAGCAAACGCGAGTCTGTGCCACCTGCCAAGTAGGTAAAGATGACGTGCTGGCCGTCGGGCGTGAGCACTGCCCATTCGCCGCGATCAGGATCAACGGTCAAACTGCTGCCATTGGGAGCGCTGGGCGTCAGATTGACCACGCCGCTGTTATTCTGAACAGTCGCAATTTGCGGATTCAAGCCATCGGGCGACATGACGATGACGGGCAAAAAGCCATCAAGCGTCAATTGTTCGCCGGAAAGCACCACCAAATGGCCTTTGAGGGCGGCGGCGGGCGGCGGTGGCAAAAACGTTCCGGTGGGCGCGGAGACGACCGTTTCCGCGACCTGCGGCGTCCAAGTCGGTGGCAGCGGACGCGCGGTCGGCAGATCAGTTGGCGGCGTCAGGTTGACGGTACCAGTAGCCCTCAGTGCGACCGCAGGCTTCGTATTGATCGGTGCAACGGTAGTGGCAACGCTCGCCACCGTTGCTGCACCGGTGCCTGCGGTGGGCGTTTCGGCGGGTGGCGATCCACCGCCGCAGCCCGCCAACAGCAGGATCGAGCCGAGGCTCACGATGGCGTAGATTTTAGGATGAGTCCATGCCGAAAACGGGTTCACAGCGCAATCTCCTGACGTTTATTTATGAGCCGGGGCGGATGCGCGGCTTGATCGTCGCGCTCTTTTGTTGGGTGATCGCTTTTTGTCCGCTTCCATCCGGGAACATGACGTAGAGGTTGAACACGCCACCTTCCCGATTGGAACTGAAGACGATCAAGCGACCATCGGGCGACCAAGCCGGATCGCGGTTTTCGCCCGTGTTGTCCTGAAAGGTCAATACTTGCGGATCAGAGCCGTCAGCGTTCATCGAATACACGTTGGCGCGATTATCCCGCGTCGAGATAAACGCGATCCGCGATCCGTCGGGCGACCAGGCTGGGCCATAGTTGCTGTTCTGTGATTCCGTCAATTGTTCGCTTGTTCCTGCCGCCAGATCGAGCGCATAGAGTTGATAGGCGCCCTGGCCGATACTATCGGCGGCATACACGATCTTCTTGCCATCCGGCGACCATGCCGGATCACGGGCTTTGATCGTATCATCCGTCAGTTTTTTCAGATTCGAGCCATCGACGTTGAGCGTATACAGCGCTTGTTGACCGCCATCATCGGACATAACCACCAACTGCGCGCCATCGGCTGACCAACTCGGCGTGCGGGTATGCGAGCCGCCAAAATGGCTGAGCACCTGCACGTTGCTGCCATCGGAGTCGGCGACGGCGAGTTGTTCTTTGCCCTCGACGACGGTGATATAGGCGATCCGCTTGCCATCTGGTGACCAAGCCTCATCGAAGGCGCGCGCATCACCCGTGATCAACAAGTGTTCACCGCCGCCATCGCCGCGCATCGTATACAGCCCGATATTGGTGCGACCACGACCTTCACCCGCGAACGTGAGTGTGAGCAGTTCGATCGGAAAGGCGGTGGCGGTGGGCGTATAGCTGGCGGGCGCGGTGAACGTGGGTTGCGGCGTCCAAGTGGAATAACCAAGTCGCGGTTCGAGTGTTTCGACCGTGCCACGCGCAGTGGCCGTTGGCACTTTGGTTTGGGCATCGAGCGTTTGCTGGAGCGCGATAAACGACAGCGTGCGCGTGGGCACAGGCGTTGGGGTGGTTGTGGCGGTGGGCACGTTGAGGATTAACGCCAGCCCAAAGAGCAGAACCAACAGGAGCAGCGATCCGAGGGCGATCATCAGCGGGCTGATCGTGCGCCGCTGAGTCGAACGGCGTGGTGGCGTCTGTGTGGCGGCCAGTACATCGCGGCGAACGGTGCTCGGTTTTGGCGGCGGCTTTTCGGCAGGATGCTCGGATGACGGCGGCGCGCCTGTCACCTGCCGGTCGAGCCGTTCGAGTTCCTGGCGCGCGCGGGGGTTATTCGGATTCAGCTCAAGGACGTTTTCGAGGCAAATCCGACGCTCGCGCGGCGTATCGACGACCGAGGCCATCCATAACCACGCCAATTCGTTAACTTCGTCTTGTTCCAAAACTTGTTGGAGCAGCCCGCGCGCTTTGACTCGTTCACCGTTGCGCGCCGCTTCGACCCCCGTCCGCAGCAGACCAGCAATATCGTTTTCAGACACGATGGCCTGCCACTAACCCGCGTGACTCAGCGTGATGGCGATCACCGCCGCCACCACAACCAGCACGAGTAAAGCCGCCAGAAAAATCAGACCCGTGCGCAGCGTCATCGATTGGCCGCGCGAATGACCGCTTTCCATCTCCGCGAGAAACTGGCTTGCCTTTTGATTGTGGGGGTTGATCTTGATAACCGTTTCCAAGAAGCGCCGCCGATCGCTTTCCGTCTGGGCGATACTTGCCATCCACAACCAAGCACGCTCGTCCTCGCCATTGTTGTTGAGGACTCGCTCGAAATAAAAGCGCGCGCCTTCGGCATTTTTCTCGCGGGCGGCGGCGATACCCATGCGCATGAGTTGCTCGTTATTTGGTTGCTCGCTCATCCACACAACTCCCAATTTTATGGCTCAGCACGCCAGTATCACGAAATATACTTAACTGTACTGCAAAGATGCGGTACGGACAAGGGGCTGCAACCTATCGCCAGGGCAATTGCAAAGTCCGTTTACCCCACCCCCAGCCCCTCCCCATTCATGGAGAGGGGAGTCCGGAGGCGGTGATTCCCCCTCCCCACTGGCGTGGAGAGGGGGTTAGGGGGTGGGGTAAATGGGCGTCTTCATGGTTTTTGCTGACTTTGCAAAAGCGCCAACCTATCGCACCTTCCCTTCTTTAGGAATCGGTGCTTTTCTAGCGATAGATGCAAGCCAACACGTTTGCTTGTTCGTCCATATCAGTCTTTTGTGAAAATTGGTACTTGCGTTCATCCAGGAATGATCATACACTGTATTCAGAACTTTCAATAAGTGATAAAAGTAACAATTGATCCAAAAGCACAGGGAGGTTGCAGTGATAGACATCGCGGTCATTGGCGGTGGAATCGGTGGCATGGCTGCGGCTACACGTCTTCAAGCCGAGGGCTTCTCCACGCTGGTTTTAGAAGCGCATGGGCAGGTTGGCGGCTGCGCGGGCTTTTATCGGCGGAAAGGTTTCGCGTTCGATGTTGGTGCGACCACGCTGGTTGATTTTGAGCCGGGCGGAGTCGGTGGTGAATGGCTGACGCGCATCGGCGTGGCTGATCTGGATTGCGAAGCGCTGCCCGGTTACGTGGCGTGGCTGCCCGATCGGCGGGTTACGCTGCACCGCGATCATTCGCAATGGGCGGCTGAGCGGCTGGCAGTCCTTGGCGATGATCCGGCGCATCGAACGTTCTGGGCGTTTCTGGATCGGCTGGCGAATGTGGCGTGGGAAGCCAGTCGGCATGGGATCAAGCTGCCCATCCAAAATCTTGCCGATGCGATCCATGATTTACGTGTCCTATCTTTGGAAGGGCCTACCCTGGCGCGCTTTTTGGGCTGGACGATGGGGGATGCGTTGCGCCATTTCGGGCTGCGCGACGATAAACCGCTCGCCGCGCTGCTGGCAATGTTGGTCGAAGACACCGTTCACAGCACACTCGATGAAGCTCCGCTGATCAATGCCGCGCTCGGTGTGACCATTCGCGGCGCGGGGTTGACCCGGCACACGGGCGGCATGTTCGGGTTCTGGCGACGACTGCTCGCACAGTATCGGGCGCTCGGCGGCAAGTTGATCGTCGGCTGTCGTGTCGAACGGATCGAAGGCAAGTTGGGTGGTTTCCGACTCACCACACAGCGCGGCGATTTCGAGGCGGCGCAAGTGGTCAGTGCGATCCCTGCTGAGGCGACGGCGCGCATTGCGCCATCGGTGGTGGCTCAATCGCTCAAGCCATATCTGCTGCGCGACGCGGCGCATCTCGGTGGTGCAATCGTGGTGTGTTTGGGTGTGCCCGATGTGCAGGTGACCGGGCAGCCATTCACCCATCACCAACTGCTGCAAGATTACGGACAAGCGTTGGGGAATGGCAACAATATGTTCATTTCGGTTTCCGCCCCTGGTGATCTCCTGAGCGCGCCCGCTGGTTATCGGAGTGTGATGATTTCGACACATTGTGAATTGGCTGCCTGGGAAAATCTTTCGGCGCGAGACTATGAGGTGCAAAAATGCGCCGCACGCGACACGCTCCTGGGCTTTGCGCGGCGCGTCTATCCAAACTTGGGTGAAGCGACAGTCGTCTATGAGATCGGAACACCGCGCACCTATGAAAAATATACCGGACGCCCACATGGTGCGGTGGGCGGCGCACGCCAGACATTGCGGAACACCAATCAAAATGCGATCCCCTATCGTTCCAGACTAGAGGGGTTTTGGTTGGCTGGAGACAGTACATGGCCGGGACTTGGCACTGTTGCGTGCGTGCTGGGCAGCCGCCACGTCGCTGACGGAGCCGTTCGTCTCGCCCGACGGCTGGCAAAACGATACGCCAAGCGTTCCATACGACCCATCACCCAGGAGGTGCAACCATGACCACGATTCCGACGATCGATGAACTGGGGACTGATTTGCTGATCACGACGGCGCGCCAACGATTACTTGCGCTGGCACGCCCATTTATCGGGCTGGCTGCCTACATCACCGCTGCGTATTTTCACTTGTGGCCGCTGACTCCGGTCATCGGATTCTTGATTTTCGTGGCCGTTGTCACCGCCACGCACGACGTGGTACATGGTACGCTCGGCTTGTCGCAGCGGCAAACCGAAATGGCGCTGTTTTTTATGGGCATATTTTTGCTGGAAAGCGGTCATGCCTATCGGACAACCCATCACCAACATCACACGCACTTTCCGCAGGATGACGATCCTGAGGGCTACCCAGCCAAGATCAGCTTGCTCGGCGCGATTTTATATGGCCCGATCTTTCTGTGGCGCTTATGGTGGTGGGCATTTGCGCACAATCGCGGGAAACCCGTGCAGCGCCTGTGGCTGATCATCGAACTTGCGCCGGCGGTGACCATCACGTTCGCGGGTATCCACTTCTGGTCAAGCGCCCCCGCCATTTTGTGGTACGTGGCGATGGCGATCGTCGGAAGCTGGGTGTATCCGCTGCTGACGGTGTATCTGCCGCATAAGGATTTCGGTGATACGCCGCTCACACAGACGCACACCCTGCGCGGCACGATCATCCCGGCGCTATTCTTGGAGCTTACCTATCACCTGGAACATCATCTATACCCGCAAGTGCCCAGCCATAATCTCGCCAAATTGTCACGGCGGCTCGATCCGTTTTTGGCGGAAGCGGGGGTCCAAGTGT
Organism: Aggregatilineales bacterium; assembly: GCA_038230635.1. GTDB lineage: Bacteria > Chloroflexota > Anaerolineae > Aggregatilineales > UBA2796 > JBBRMW01. The sequence goes on from JBBRMW010000153.1 coordinate 8,371, forward strand.
GGCGCGTGATCTGAATCGGCGACAGTTAGCGGATAGGAACTGCCAAGTCGCTACGGTTGGATATGTCTTCAGTGTTTGGGAGTGGCGGCGGCGGTGGCAGCACCAGTGGCCGCGTTATCGGCTGGTCGAATATTGCATTCGGCGAGCGCCGCATTGAACTGACTGATCACGTCCGATTTGTTGTTTTTCTGAGCGATGACCAGACCAGCCTGGAACATCGGGATCGCGGCGGCGCATTTGTTCAGCTTGTAGTTTGCCAAGCCACCATAATAGTACACACTCGTTGCCACGCTGTTCAGCGTGATGGCCGTTTGCGCCGACTGGACGACCTTTTCGTAGGTATTGGTGACATAATACGCACTGGTCAGCAGTTCAAAACATGCCGTGTAATTCTGGTTGTGGATGGCGCAGTTTTGCCCCGCTTCGACCGCGCCTGGATAATCGCCGTTGGCGAGCGCCAGCCGACCTTGCCGCCAATACAGATGCGGATCGTCTTTATCGCGCGTTAACGCATCGACGATCACGGCTTTGCCCAGATCGGGTAATCCTTGTGTCGCATAAGCGCTTGCCAACGAGTCCGCGATATAGCCGCCCCACTGGGTATGATCAGCTTTTGTGATCTCCCATGCCGCTTTATAATCGCTGATTGCGCCTTTGATATCTCCGTTATCGGCGGCAAGCTGGCCTTCGACGTACTGGGCATAGGCCAGACTCGGGTTTGATTTCATGGCACTGTCGGCAAATGTTTGGGCTGTTTTGGTGTCGCCTAGGCTGCGGTAGATGCCGGCCAATACGCTATCGGTCAGCCCACTCAGATCGCCCAGGTCTTTGCCATGCAGAGCATAGCTGAGCGCCGCCTTCGACTGGTTGCTCCAATCGAGCGCGAGTGCCTCGCTGACCCAGCCATCGGCGACTTCGGGGTTGGCATTGATGGCGGTCAGACCGGCGGTTTGTGCCTGCTTCATCAGCCCGGTGTCTTGTGCATACGTGCGCAAGGCCAGCAGTTGCGCCAGTTTTGCGTGTAACTCGACCTCGTTGGGCACGGCGGCGGTGTAATCCTGCATCGCGCCGATCGCATCATTCAGATTGCCCGCTGCCTGCGAGAGCACAATGCGCGCTTTGATGTCGATGGCGGGCAGGGTGGGCGTGGCCGTCGGCGCATTGATTTTGATACTGGCGATCAGCGTGCTGAGGGGCGGCGCGATCGACTGCGTGATGTCGGATCGAAAGTTCCAAGCCAGCGCACCGATCACGATCACGACGGGCGCGAGCAAATATAGCCACAGCCAGCGCAGCGAGATCAACGGCCTCTTACTGCCTTTGGGCGTATAACGTTTGGGCGTCTTCAGATACATCGGGCGCGATCTCCGCTCAGCCGCGCTATGAGAGTGGGATCGCTGGGCGCAAGGTGGGCGTCGGTGGGATCGGCGTCGGCGTCGGATAGCTCGGATCACTCTGCGCGCAGCCCGCAATCCCGGCGCGCGTCAGCCGGATAGCCTGCGAGTTGCTGGAGAAGCTCAAGACTTCATTGAACAGCTTGTAGGCTTTTCCGCAATAGCCGTTGCGTCCATTGTCGAGTGTGTAATAGGTCAAGCCGAGCAAATACCAGCATTCCGGCTGGCGCGCACTGGCCTTGATCTGCCCTTTGGCGACGGCATCTTCTTCCTGCGCTTTGCAGGTTTCCAGGGCAGTGATGGCGTCTTCATAATCACGTCGGTTGTAGAGCACTTGGCCTTGCCACTTCCACGCCTCGGTAAAGCTCGGATCGAGGGTGGTGGCGGTTTTGCAATCGGCCAGTGCTTCGGTGGTCGATCCTTCGTTCAGATAGGCCGCGCATTTGCGAGTCAGCGCTTTGACGCTCTTGTTGTCGATAGCGAGCACCTGACCATAGGTAGCGATCGCCTCTTCGGTGCGCTGCTGATTCAGGTAAAAGCTGGCGAGATAGAAATAGGGGAATTGCAAAAACGGATTGATCTTGGTGGCGGTTTGAAATTCGGCCAGCGCGCCATCTTTTTGGTTAGTGACGAACAGCGCATTTGCAAGCGCTATATGCGAGTCGACGCTCTGTTCGTCAAGCGCGACGGCTTGTTCACCTTCATCAACCGCGCTGGCGAAGCGTTTCGAGTCGTAATAGGCCATCGAAAGGTAGGCGTGCGCTTCACCGTCTTTTGGATTCAGGCGTACTGCGGTCAATCCGTCCGAAATGGCCTGTTCACTTTTATAGTTGTTGGTCAGCGCGAACGTGTAGATGGCGTGGGCGCGGCTGTTGTTCGGGTTGGCCTCAGCCACGATATTGCCCCAATCCTCAGCATTTTGATCGTAGATCGACAGCCGCCGATCGTCGTAATTTCGATAGACGAGCACACGCACCAGTTCATAGACGATGCTCACGTCGGCCTGTATAACACTGGGTGAGCCGGGATCGGGCGTGGCACAGCGCGGATTGGCGTAGGGTTTACCGGGCACGCCGTGCGCCGCATAGCAATAATTGTCGATGGCGAGTTCGAGATTGCCCGTCAAATAGGCTTTGTAGCCGCGATCGGCATAGGTCACGTTACTGGGCGTGGGTGTGGCTGCCGTGCCAACCCAAGCTAAAACGGTTGGCTGCACTTTGCCGAACTGCGAGACGATCAAGCCCATAAAGAGCATCGCCAGCACCCACAGGCCGAGCTTCCAGCGGGCGAATCCACGACGACGGCGACCAAATATCGTACCATCGGATAGTGCGGATCGATCTCGTCGAATACGTAAATTATCAGCCATAACGCTACACCTCAACACACGCGATCACAATTACAAAGGTGGCAAATTCCGCGCAAACCGCTAGAGCATAACGCGGCGAGCCGCGTTCGTCAAAGTTTTGCAAAAAACTCAGGGCGCGTGCAAAGCAAACAGCGGACGCGGCATTCCACGTCCGTTTCGTTGAAAATACTTTTTCCTGACTTTGCAACCGCCCCATTGTGGGGCAAGTCCAGTTTTACCCCTTCAAGCCCGTCGTGGCGATGCCTTCGATGAACGTCTTTTGCGCGAAGAAATAGATCACCAGGATTGGCAGCAGTGCAACCATGGAGGCAGCCATGACCAAGTGTGTCTGCGCGGCATTTTCGCTGTTGGTCAACGAATAGAGCGCCACGCCGATCGGCTTCCAGTTATCGCTATCGATGACCAACAGCGGCCATTCGAAAGCGCTCCAGGTGCCGATGAAGCTAAACAGTACCGTCGTGGTCACCGCCGCGCGCGAAATTGGCACGAGGATCGTGAACAAGTAGCGTAGATGCCCCGCGCCGTCGATGCGCGCCGCATCCCACAACTCTTCGGGCACTTGCAAAAAGAACTGGCGCAGCAAAAATATACTGAAAGTGCTCGCCAGGAACGGGATCACCAGCGCCGGCCAGTTATCGAGCCACGCCAGCGAAGGGTTGATCGCGGCCATCGCGTGGCTGATGTTCGTCACCATGATCAGTCGCGGGACGAGCGTCACGGTGATCGGGATGAAGATCGTGATCAAAAACAGGCTGAACAGCAGGTCGCGCCCCGGAAAACGTACCCGCGCAAAGCCATAAGCCGCCAGCAAACAGACGATCGTCTGGCCGCCAACGGTTAACACTTCCAAAAGCACCGTATTGAGTAAGTAGCGCAGAAAATGCAAGCCGTTGTCGGACAGGATGATCTCGTAATTTTCGAGGTGAATCTCGCTGGGGATGAGCGCCACCGAGTTCGATTCGCCAAAACTCATCACCGATTTGAAGGCCATCCAAATCAACGGGAAGACATAGACGATCACCATGAACGACAGGAATACATAGGTGAGCGCGCGGAAACGGTTGAAGCGACGCGGCGGGCGGGTGGCCGTGCGCGATTCGGCTTGCGGGCGCGTTTGAACGGCGGGTTGGGTGAGACTAGCCATAAAACACCTGATCCCTGGCGACTCGATTCTGGACGAGTGTGAGCAGCAGAATGATCCCAAATAATACGAAAGCCATCGACGACGCATACGGTAACAAACCATCGCGGATGGCGTCGAAAATCTTGACGGTCGCCACGTCCATGGCCCCACGCGAGTCGGGCGCACGCAGCACGTAAATATGCACGAACGCCTGGAATGTCCCGATGATCGCCAGGATCGTCAAAAAGAAGGTCGTCGGTGAGATCATGGGTATCGTGATATAGCGGAAGCTGCCCCAACGTCCCGTGCCATCGACTTCGGCGGCATCGTATAGTTCGCGCGGAACGCCGCCCAGCCCGGCCATGAAGATCACCGCGTTGTAGCCGCTGAATACCCAGGTACTGAAGATGATCGCGGTCGTCAACGGCAGGCTCGGCCCCACCAGAAAATCGGGCAGGTGAAAATTGGCGATGCCCAATTTGGAGGTAATAATTCCCGCGATGATCTCGAAGATGCCCGCCCCATTGCGCAGCCATTGTTGGGGCGGCAGGCCGAGCAGGTGCATGAACTGGTTGGCCGGACTTTCATTGCGCAGCGAAAAGATCACGCTGAAAACGGCGGCGGTGGCGACCGTCGGCGCGATGTACGGGATAAAGAAAATCATGCGGAACAGGCCGCGTCCGACCGTCACGACATGAAACAGCAAATAGGCCAAGCCCAACCCCAACCCAAGTTGGATCGGCACGGTCAGGAAGGCGTAGGTCGCCGTGCGCAGCAGCGATTTATAGAAGTCCACATCGCCGCCCGCTACCGCACTTGGCAGTTCACCGATCAGCAGCCAACCGCCGATCATCAGAAAGATCGCCAGCAGCAGCATTGTCAGCAGGCCGGGCGTGGTTTGGCGGCGCGACGCATTTTGCCACGTCACATAGGCCAGCCCGATCAGGGCGACGCCCAACAGCAGCGCGAACACCTGCGGCCACGTCAACAAGTCGCTGATCAGCAAGGTCACATCGGCATTGCGTAAGACCAGCGCGGGTGTTTCGCTGATCGCCTTATTCAGCGTGTCCGCATCGACCGTTGTCACGCCGATGGCCGCGTTGCGGAGTTGATCCGCGCCGCCGATCAGCACAACCGTCAGGATGACCCCGATCAAGAGCGCGATCCAGCGCAGAACTCCCAACCAACTGGCGCGCCCAAGCTGCACCTCGCGTGCCCGCAAATCAACATGAAGACGATGCAGCGCCAACGTCAATGCGAAAGCGGCAACCGCTCCAGCCAAAACCACAAACTGCACATTCGGCGCTGGCAAATAGACGCCGGCTTTATAGAGCAGCGGCCCCAAAACGCCGACGGTCGCGGCGGTATTCGCGTCCATCTGCTGAAAGGTAAACAGGGTCAAAATCACGCCGCACAGCGTACCCAGCACAACGCCCCACGAGTTGATGATATACGTCGCGCCGCCGCGCCCATGCCCCGCGCGATATAGCGTGGCATAGATGATCGCGGCGAGCACCAGCAGCACAAGCGGAAAAAGATAGAGGCTCGCATCGACTTTAAGAAAGACCAACGTCAGCAGCGCCAATGTCGCGGGCGCGGCCAGAATCGCCGGGATAAAATAAGCGTAAAAGCTGCCGCCCACCGTCGCCCGCAGTGTGATCGCGCTCCGCCATAGCCGATAACTAACCCAGATCAACACCCAAGCCAGCGCCAGCGCGAACAAATACGCGATGCCACCGAGCGCCGTCAGATAATTCTTGAGTCCCGCGAAGCCCGTTGGGAGTGCTTTGCCGCCTTCCAAGCTGATGAAAAAGCCGTAGATGACAGGGAACAGTCCGAAGATCACGGTGATCAGCGTGGCGGGCGCGA
>JBBRMW010000154.1:0-13980 GCA_038230635.1 Aggregatilineales bacterium
ACACTGGCGAAAACAGGCTCAATAACGTCATAATCTCATTCGGCAGGACAAGCATTGAACTTCCTTTGTTGTGATTGGATCGTTCTCAGCTTATCCTGTCTTTTTTTTCGTGTCTACTATATGGATAAAGTCCAGTTGATGGGATACCTTCCATATGTCGAATGATCCACTCGATTACCAACAAATTCGCACCCTGACCGAGCAACGCCTCGCGCCCATATTGCGGCTGCGTCAACGCCGAATGTGGCTGTTTATCCATATTGTTGCCTTCGCTGTGTTGAATATGCTTCTCTACAGCAATGCGATGTTTCCAGACCCCGTTTTTTACGATTCGCACCCTGTAACCTGGACTAACCTGGATGGCAGCCTCGAAACGACGATTTATCATTCGCCCTACTCCCTCGTAGTTATCATTTCTGCACTCTGGTTAATTGCAATCATCGGGTTTGTGATCAATGTGACGGCGGCGTTTCGGCGCGAAGGGTTTATCCAGCGCGAGATGAAAGACGATCTCGAACTGGAACGGCTGCGCATGATGGCTAGTCTGGCGCGCGGTGGCAGCGGCGAATCGGGTTATATCGACTCGCCGGAAATGGGCGAAAAGCGCAAACGCAACCTGTCGCTCGGCGACGATGGCGAGTTGATCGCGGAAGAGGCGGATCGTCCGCGACGTGGGGCGAATGGGCGCGGGGGGTAGGATTCACCTCACCCCCAACCCCCTCTCCGTCCTCACGGAGAGGGGGCTTTGCTCCCGCAATGGATTTTCGTGGGCGTTTCATTGTCAGTCCTCAACAACAGGTGTGCATAGCATGGATAATGGCGATTGGAGAACAAAGCCCAAACTTTGGGCGAAATTGCAGCCGATTGCTCAGGAAATGCGCACTGCACCAACCCCAGCTGAAAATGTCATGTGGGAACAGCTTCGCAATCGGCGTCTGGCGGGCTTGCGTTTTCGGCGACAGCATACAATCGAAAAGTTCATCGCCGATTTCTATTGTGCTGAAGCACACCTCGTCGTTGAAATTGATGGGCCGATTCATCTTGAACAGCAGGATGCGGATCAGGTGCGAGACGAACGTTTGATGTCGATTGGTCTCCGTGTCCTGCGCCTCACCAATGAACAAGTTTTCAACGATTTGAGCGCCGCGTTGAAGCAAATCATTTTCGCCGCCGCCGTCTGGACTCCCCCTCTCCGTGAGGACGGAGAGGGGGCTGGGGGGTGAGGTAAATCTATCATGTCGAATGATCCGCTCGATTACCAACATATCCGTACCCTGACCGAGCAGCGACTCGCGCCCTTGATTCGGCTGCGCACACGGTGGCGGTGGCTGTTTTTCAATACGATCGCGTTCTTCGTCTTGAATTTCCTCACGTATAGCACTTATATAACCGTGATTCGGTTTATCCAAGACATCATCGGCAGAATCACGAGAGATGTCAGCCTCCCGGATTACTACGATGCCGCCCCTAACGGCCTCTACGCGATTACAGGGTTGTGGTTCCTGGCTTTGTGCATTTACGCGATCAACCTGTCGATCGCGTTTCAGCATGAGCGGTGGATGCAGCGTGAGATGAAACAGGAAATGGAACTGGAACGCGCTCGACTGTTGGCGGGTGTCGGACGACAGAGCGTCGAGAATCGGTACGCGCCGGAAGTCGCCGAAAAGCGCAAACATACGCTGGCGTTGGGCGACGACGGCGAGTTGATCGCTGAGGATGAGTCGGCGGTACAGCATGAATAAACACAATGGATGAGAAAATCACGAACAGACCCGTTATTCTCGTCCTGCTTTCGTTCATCCTGATTGCAGTGTTCCTTGGCGCGCTCTGTTTTGCCTGTTTCATCGGTTTCGAGCTTCATTATGGAACGGTGATGTGTTCTGATGCGGAGCACTTCCATTTACCGCGCAGTTCTTGCACCAAGTAGGGGTTGGTCATGACCGACCCCTACGAAAACGCGCATCGAGAGCTGCTCACCCAAACCGCAGACTTGATCCGCTGAATTGGCTCGCGTGATACGCCAATGCCAGCGCGATCACGGTATCGTCGTTATCGCCGGAAGGTGCGCTGTAGCGGAAGCGTCCCGACGGCAGCCGTTCCATCGAAAACGCCTGCAACTCGTGGATCAGCACCGGATCGGCCAGGATCGCCAATTTGCCGAGTTCGAGCGCCACGGCCAGCGTCATGATCAAGTCGTCTTTGCTGGATTGCGTCGTGTTGAAACGCTTCATCGGCAGGCCACGCGCTTGCAGTTCTTCGTTGTTCGGGCCGCCGATGCTGTTCTCCTCCGCCCAGATCGCCGCGGGCTTCCACGTCTGCGCCAACGACACGATTCGCTCGCGCTGCAACGCCCAATTGATGCCGTTAAAGCGATCCATCGCCACCATGCGCCCATCCGTCGCGTCGATCACGATGGCGACCGAAAAATCGACGCGCCCCCAATCGACACCGATCACATAGCGATGACCTGGCTCTGGCGGGCTGCCGAATGGTGCGGTGGCGCTTTGGAGCACCTCGCGGAAGACGCCGCCCGAATCTTCGATGAACTCGGCCAAATACTCGGCGCGGAACACCCGATCGGGCAGATCGCGGCGCGCGGCTTCGATCTCGTCCGGCGGGATATGCGGATTGTCGGCGGTCGGGAACTGCCACGCCTGCCATTCGGTGCGGGTCGGATCGAGACCATAGCCGTACAGCCGATAGAACCAGTTGCCGATACCTTTGGGCGTGCTCAGGAACATGGCGCGTCCACGTCGATCGGAGAGTGCCGGACGCAGCGCCGAAGTCCAGACTGACTCGCGCAAAAAGGCGGCCTCATCGAGCACGACCAGATCGATGCTCGCGCCGCGCAAACTGTCCGGGTCGTCGCCGGATCGCACACGGATCGAGCCGCCGCTGGGCATAATGATCGTGTGGCTCTGCTCGTTCTTTTCGCGCCAGCCCGTGTGCAGGGTGGTCTTGAGCGAGCGCCACACATCGTCGGCCATGCGATACGAGGGCATGATCCACCACGCGACGCCACCCTCCCGCGCTGTATGTATCACCGCCAACTTGCCCATCTCGGTTTTGCCCCAACGCCGGCCACAGGCGACGACTTTGAAACGCGCCTCATGAACCATCACCGAGTGCTGGGCGGGCAGAGGGTGGGTGAGGCCAATTCGCTTGTCCGGTGTCAAGTTCGTAACTGCCGTCTGGGTTTTCGTAGACAAACGTGAGCACCTCCTCCCTGATCGGTAGCGCCGCTGGGTTGGCACGGTATGACCGATCGAGAACAATCTGAGCCGCCCGCAGCGCGATTCGCTCGTCTTTGCTTTCCAGCAGACGCGCCAACACGTCGAGCGCCACATGGTGCAGGTCGGAGAGCGATAGGCTATCGCTGGGGAAAGCCGGATCATCCGGTAGATGGGCATGAGGCATCGGCTTGTGGGACTCCTTGACCCGTCAGGAACTTCGGCGTCTTGCGCAGACGTGGCATGGGCGGCTCGCGTATAGCTGATGACGCGATCCCCAGGTTTTGGATAGGATTGCGCGCGTCGCACGTCCCATCAACGCAAAACACCCGACGACACCTCCGAGAGACGGAGGATCGCCGGGTGCCAAAGTTCCCGATCATTGTGCTCGAAAGTCGAGCGGCTCAGATTGCTGATTATCAGTTTAGCACAGATGTTCTATAAGTCAAGGGGCAAGTTTTGGGGATTGACCGTAAATTCTAAACGAGGAGACAGCCCGGGGTGCATTCAAAGTTGGGGGCAAATCATAGAACCCCTCTATCCCCCCACCCCTTTCCCCCACGCAAGCGGGGGGAAAGGGGAGTCATACCGGACCGACATAGCCACGTCCGTCAGACGGCGGATGCTATTGAGCGCCGCGCAGTGGCGTCTGCTCCCTTTCCCCCCGCCTGCGTGGGGGAAAGGGCCGGGGATAGAGGGGGCTGTCCAGTCCGAATCCCGCCCCCATCCCTGAATGCACCCACAGCTCGTACCCAGTTGGAAAAACACATAAAAAGGGTGTAAACTATTAGGCAAATTTAGGAGGGTGAATGATGCTTCCCAGGAAGGTAAACGACCCGACAGTGCAAGTGCGATTAGAAGAATTTAATCTGCTTAATGCGATGATTCGGGATATTCAAGAGCTTTATAACGAAACGCCCAGCGAAAAGGCCATGCGTTTACTCACGACGGCTAAACAACTTAAAGAGATATGGTGGAGCAAAGAGGACAGTTATCGACAGCATGAATATCTTGAGTTATTGAGAAATTTGCGCGAATATCCATTTTCGGTGCGAATCGCAGCGGTCGATGAGAATTTGCAGTAAAGGTGGCTACAATGACTGAAACTCATTTGGCAGGTGGCGATGTGGCTGACGCCGCGACGGTCTTGGCTTTGCAGAAGAAATTAATCGAGACTCAACAGGAATTACTCAAAGCGCAAAAAGAGATCATTTCGCTCCAAAAGAAACTGAATAGAACGACACCCCGGAATCCAAAAGACAAAGATGTGTTCTGGCATCTGGTTTCCGATGGATTGTTGTCTACGGATGCGGCCAATTCCGACGATCCGATGACATTGCGGCAGTTCTACGAGTGGAACGTCAATTTTGCAAAAAAGCATATTCGGCCTTACGTCAGCCCGAAAGTTTACGGTGAATGTCTGAATCAGATGACGCGCGGGTTGGGCGATCGAATCGCGGCGCTTGAGACGCAAAACGAATTACGTTCACGCGGCAACGGTCATAATCCTGCGCTGCAAAGTTTCTCGCTCGGATAGGCGATCGCTCATCGAAAATTGAGCCAGCTCAAATCGTGACCGATGAGCAGTTCGTTCATTTGCGCGTGATGGGTGTTTTTCATGGGCACGGCGCGCACGTCAAAATGATAGCGCGCGGCCAGTGTTCGCACATCGGCGGCATCATCATAGGTCATCAGGAAATTTCCCGCCAGCGTGTCGGCAAGCGCAAACAATGCTTCATGGTCGAGTGCGGCGTGCGTGTATAGTCGTGATCCAGCACGTTTGCCACCCGCCGTGTAGGGTGGATCGATAAAATAGATTGCATCGACTCGATCGGCGCACTCTCGCATAATCGCCATGCCGTCACCCGCGATAAATGTGATAAGCTCCCGAATCGCGGCAATCTCCAGGATACGTCGGCTGAGCGTGGCCGGGTACCAGCGCGACGCAAGTCCTTTGCCACTTTCGCCGTTTTTGATCCGGCCCGCGCCCGCCGCCAAAATCCCACCCCGATTCACGCGGTTTTTGAGGATCGTTTGAAAGGCGATTTCACGGCGAACGTCGGTCAGTCGTGATAATTCAGCTTCGACGGTCTGGGCCGTAAGATCGAAAACGAGAATTCTATCGGCCAGCCATGCCGCATCATCATTCAACATTGTTTGCCAAACCGCCGCGACTGACTCGTCTAATTCGACGAGCGTAACGTGTTCGGCTAAGTTTTCAAAAGCGACGGTCAAGCCGACGATGCCACCGCCCGCAAAAGGCTCAATAAACGTGCTGGGGCGTTCAGATTGTGTGCGAAGCCATTGGCGAATATACGGGACGAGCCACGTTTTGCCGCCCGGATAGCGGAAAACGCTGCACTGTGGGACGGATGCGACGTTGATAATATGCGCGAGCCGATCGTCTTCAAAAAGCGGAAGCTGTTGAGTTATGCCTGGGCGGGGGCTGTGCGGCATTCCGTCTACCTCACAACTCTTGCAGATCGGTCAAGGTCGGCGCATCCGGCGGATTGCCATTTTCCAGTTTATCGTCGAGGCGGTTTTGCAAATGTTCGATGAAGTTACCAACCGAGCCGACGACCGGAACCGTAATACGATTCAAGCAGGCTTTCAGAATCTTTTTGTCATGCCCACTACTATAGCGCTATCACCGGTCGCATCAACGAATTGATCAGGGTGATCGCCCTGGCGCATTGAACATCGTTCGTTATGGTTCAGGCGATTGTTTGCCCAGATACGCGCGCACTAGGCGGCTGCGCGGTACGCTTTTCTGAAGCAATGCATCATACAGCGGTTTATCCGTGTGATCGGTCAGGATGATGATCCGCGAGTCGGCGGTATGCTGCAATCGCGGCGTTCTGGCGTGTATCCGATGGACGGTGGTTGAACTTTGTGCAAGATTCGTTAGCCCCTGGATCGATTTCTAGCTTAAAATAGAATATCGGCAGCATGTAAGTTTCAAGGAGATCCGCCAATGCCAATCGCCACCGTTTGGGATGACACCGCCAAAACCATCATCCGGCTGGATTATGACGGTAGCTGGGAGTGGGATGATTACGACCGTGCCATCGACCAAGCCATCGAAATGGCGGCGGCCACCCCACAGCGCGTCGATCTGATCATCAATACGATCGGCGGCAATAGCCCACCGCGCGGCAACTCGCTGTGGCATATTCGGCGCGCGATGCGTCTCTCGCCGGCGAATATGGGTATCACGGTCACGGTGGGCGTGCGGCAAGGCAGCTTTTTTCAATCGACCATTATGGGCACGGTGTTCAAGCTGTTCCCGAAAGCGGCCGAACATGCGGCCTTCACGCCGACGGTGGACGAGGCGCGCGTCATGATCGCCGCCCAGCGCGAACGTCAGAAGCCGAGCGTGGCCGCACGCGGATAATTGAGGGTTTAGCACATTTTACGGTTCGGCTGCGTGGCACGCCCGCTTGCAGCAGTGCATCGTACAACGGTTTATCCGTGCGATCGGTCAATATGATCACCATCGACTCGGCGGTAATTTGTGCCAAAACGACGACGAGCGAGTCTTGCGGATCGGTGTGTGGTACGGTCACTGCGCCATAAATGTGATGCGCGTCGTCATTCAGAAGATAAGTGTCCGCGCCGTCGACGCCCAAAGTTACATAGCCGGCGACCTCGTGCGCCACAATTTCTGTTAGGTCGATCACGCGTTCCATTGCAACAACTCCTGTCCCAACTCGTCAAAGATCAGTGTCTTTGGCCCCTCTCCACGTCAGTGGGGTAGGGGGTTGGGGGTAGGGTGAATGGTGATCTCAACACTTCTCCCTGACTTTGCACGTGCCCTGCCGAACATACCATGCCCCTTGACAGATATTGTTCTACGTCGTACTATTTTCACAGCACATAATCGAGGCACAGTTTGCACCCTCACGAAACCGACAAAGGCCTTGCCTACCGCGAAATATTCCGGGCTGCCTTTGGTGACCTTCGCGACGACGAGTCGATCATGAGTTTGATTCGCAACGTTCATCATGCGTATCATGTGATGGACAGCGCGCATGAGGAATATCTGAAACCGTTCGCGTTGACCGGTGCCAAACTGCGCATGTTAACTTGGTTGCTGGCGTGCGACAAAGTGGGCTATGCAGATGGGCTGCTGCCGTCGCAGTTGAGCCGCTTCCAAAATGTCAGCCCGAACACGGTCAGTTCGCTGCTGGCGGGACTCGAAGACCAACGTTGGATCGAGCGCACCAAACATCCCACCGACAATCGCAAGCAGATCATCACCATCACCGATAGCGGACGCACGCTGCTTCAGAGCGTTTTCCCTAAATATAAACAGTTCATCGATTCCACGATGATCGGGTTGAGCCGCGAGGAGCGCGAGATTCTGGTCACGCTGCTGAACAAATTGACGCAATCCATGCAAGACGCGCTGCAAACGACCACCGTAGATGGTGAGGTTACAAAAGAAATGCCCCCGCCCGACCCATAAACAGCACGCGGCCAACGGGTCGGGCGACGCGGTTGGTTCAACGTCCGATTGGGAAGCCCGCCCAGGTGCCTGTCAAAAACAGACGGATCGTGTCGATCCCGCCGATCTCGATAAACGCCAGCGTGAAGCCTGCCATCACCGGGATCGCCAGCCCGCGCCACGCTTGGATCATGCCGTCGCGCCGGGTGATCGAAATAAACAGCACCGTGCCGATCATGGTGAGCATCGCCACGACCCCCAGAACGCTGATCAGCCCCAGGATCAACAAGAAGGTCGGACGCTCGCTGAGCACAAGTAACGCCACAAAGCCGACCACCGCGCACATGCCCGCCAGTTCGCGGAAATCCCGAATGCCGCGCTCATAAACCGCATCCGCCCAGACGACACCGTTGAACACCGGATAGATCAGGCTGATCACGGCAAATCCGCAGTAGATGCCCGTGATCAAACGCAGTGCATTGTGCGGCTCATACACGCCCGTGCCGCCCGGCAGCAGCGTGAGATAGCTGTTCGCGCCGTCGATCGCCATCAGCACAATGAATAATCCGAGCACGAAGGCGACGCCGCGTCCGGGCAGCCGACAGACTTTGCGGCGGCGGCTCGCAAACTGGATCAACAAGCCCGTGACGACTCCCAGATAAATACCGGTGCAGCGCGCGCACAGCGGCATCGGATCGCCGTTGATCAAAAACGAATGGCTGGCGATTCGGTGGCAGATCGCGTAACCGATGGCGTTGGCCTTCCCGATGATTCCGGCGGGCGTGCCGAAAGTCCACAGGCCGAACACGCCGATCGCGCTCAATACAATCGCTACGGCCAGCGCACGCGGAATGCGCTTGACCGGAAATGACGAGTCCACGATAGCCGTCTCCTGAGTGGATTTGGTTAGATGATCGCTCATCCAGCCGCTCCCATCAGGCTTGGCGTCAGCAGCCAGCGCAGCGATCCGCGCGGGACGGTGAGTTTTTCGATCTTGATGCAGGCCAACCCACCCTTTTCAAAGCGGAAATTTCCGCCACCCACGATCGCGGACAACACGTCGCTCAGATCGGGTTGATGCCCAGTCAGCCACAGGTTTTGCACGGTGCTGTGATCCTCGATGATTTGGCGCGCATCCGCGATTCGGAAACCACTTTGCAGCCGATTCTCGTTGACGACCGTCAGCCCGAACGTTTCGGCCACGATGTCGGCGGTCTGACGGGCGCGCGTATACGGGCTGCTCAAGATCAAGTCGATCGAAAGATTCCAGGCCTTCAAAGTGGTCGCTTGCCGCCGCATCATCTCGATGCCTTCAGCCGTCAACGGACGCTTTGAATCGTCGGCATACGAGCCATGTTCGCCCGCCTCGCCATGTCGCAATAAATACAAATCCACAACACCCTCTTAACTCAGATAAGTTATCATACATGCACCATGAACTATTCTACGCAAAATCGACTCAAAACGGGAATCTTGGCCTGGGCAGTGGTGCTGATCGTCACGTCGATCGGGGTCATCTCGCCGCGCTCTGCCGCCGCACAGGGTCGCCCGCCAATCCTACTCTATCACCACGTCGATCATGGGCGGGGCGAGTGGCATGTGACGCCCGCCAAGTTCGAGCAACAACTTGTCTATCTCAGCCAGAATAATTATCACACGGTATCCATGGTTGCCTATATGGATGCGATCAATAATAGCGCGAGTCTGCCATCCGATCCGGTGGTGCTCACCTTTGATGACAGCTATTCGGATCACTTCGACACAATTTTTCCGCTGTTGCAGAAGTACGGCTTTACGGGCACGTTTTTCGTGATCACCGGGCGAGTCGGCACGCCGGGCTACCTGACCTGGGATCAGATCGCGCGGATGCAAGCGGCGGGCATGGAGATTGGCGCGCATACGGTGCATCATCCGTTTTTGTCGAAGCTATCGCCGCTGCACGCGCTGGTCGAGATCGCAGGCTCACGTGTGGATATTTTGACGCATCTAGGCAAATTGCCGGACTTTTTCGCCTATCCCTATAATGATCGGTCGGCCCTTACCGAGAACCTCGCGCGATTGGTCGGTTTTCGGGCGGCGCTGGCCGTCTCGCCGCATACCAAAGATGTGCCGGGCGATCCGTTCACCATGCCGCGCTCGACGATCACATCGGGTGAGGGACGGCGCACGTTCGCCTTGATTCTCAAGCGCGGTGAATGACACGCGGATGGGCGACCACAGCGCGTTCGCCCGCAGCCGTGCGCTTACCGATGGCTATTCGCCTGTTTCAGCGCCGGGATCGGGTCTGAGGAGTTCTTCGACTTCAGCAGTGCTGACGCCGCCCACGCTGATCCACTTATCGCGCGAATCCTGCCCGGCCACAATCTCGATGTTCGATTCGGGCACGCTCAAGCGCTGCGCCAGGAAGCTAATCAACTGGACATTGGCCTGATTGTCGGTTGGCGCAGCGGTCAAGCGAATCTTGATCGACCCTTCCTGCACGCCAGCGATCTCCGTGCGGGCGGCACGGGTCACGACGCGCACGGTAAACGCCGCGCCGCGTTTGGCATCCGTGATATTGAACTTGATTTCACGCGACATCGAAAAATCTCCCCTCAAATTTAGCTGCTGCCCTATGACGCCCGTTTGCGCGTGCTGGCTATCCCAGACTGTACAAGAGTCCGACGATCACGTTATCCAGCACCAATGCAATGATGATAACCACGAGTGGGCTAATGTCAAACATTCCGGTGGGCGGCAGCCGCCGACGGACGGGTGCTAAAAAGGGTTCCGTGGTGTTGTGCAGCAATTGTACCAGCTGATTGTGCGGATTGGTGCCCACCCAACTGATCAGCGTCCGCGCCAGAATCAGCACTTCGAACAATTTGAATATCAGGTCGACCAGACCTGCCAATAGGTGAAACATGTGTGACATTCCTTATCTCATGCTAAACCGAATCTACCCGTTCACTTCAACCCCGACCCTCTCTCCGTAAGCGTTTTGGACGAACGGCGGACGAGGCAGGCCGCGTCCCTACTGCGCTGCGGGTAGGGGATGCGGGTTCTTATGCGCGCACGCCGAAAATCGCGCGCCCCACCCGGATCACGGTGGCGCCTTCTTCGATCGCCACCGGATAATCATCCGTCATGCCCATGCTGAGCGTATCCATTTCCAGGCTCGGAAAGTCGGCGGCCAGTGCATCCCGTAGGGCGCACAGATCGGCGAAGGTGGGGCGCGCGGCTTCCATCGACGCGACGATCGGCGGAATGGTCATCAAACCGCGCACGCGCAACCCCGGTAATTGTACCATACGTCGCACATCGTTCCAGAGCGACTCGCGGCGCCCCCGATCGTCGCGCCAACCATGCGCGGCGAATCCTTCTTTGCTGAGTTCGCCGCTCACATTCATCTCTAACAATACGTTCAGTCGTCCATCGCCGTTGTGCACGGTCGATTCGGCGGCGAGACGGGCATAGCGTTCGGCCAATTTGACGCTATCCAGCGAGTGAATCCAGCCATAATAGTGCAGCACGTCGCCCGCCTTGCGACTTTGGACATGGCCGATCATGTGCCAAGTGAGCGCGATGCCTGCCGCCCCTTCGTTCACCACGGCGATTTTGTCGGCTTCCTCGACGCGATTCTCGCCGAAATCACGGATGCCCGCCGCGACGGCTTCACTGATCGGTGGCGGTGGATGCGTTTTGCTGACCGCGATCAGTGTCACCGCGTCGATCGGACGATTCGCGCGCGCGCAGGCCGCCGCCATTTCCGCGCGCACCGCCGCCACCCGTTCCGCGATGGTGTCGGTTGCCGTCGCAGGCGCAGGCGAGTCAGGGGCTGCCATTCAGCGCGTCTCCAAAGCGATCACTGCACCGAAGCGTCCGGTTTTGCCGTGTTCGGCGCGATGCGAATAGAACTCGTCGGTGTGCGTCGCCGTACACATGCCGCTCACTTCAATATGCGCTGGATCGACGCCGCAGCGCTCCAATGTCAGCCGATTGGCCGCCCACAGATCGAGGTACGTGCTGCCATCGGGCGCGCGCGCGATCAGGCCATCCGTGCCGCCAAAAGAATCGCTCACCGCCGTCACCACTTCTGCGCCAACTTGATAGCAGTCCGGGCCGATGCTAGGGCCGATCGCGGCGATCAGATCGGCGGAGCGCGTCCCGAAGGCTGTCACCATCGTCGCCAGCGCGGACTGTACCACGCCGCCAACCGTCCCGCGCCAGCCCGCGTGCGCCATGCCCACCGCGTGATGAACGGGATCGTACAGCAAAATCGGCACGCAGTCGGCAAAGCGCATACTGAGCGGCAGGCCGATCCGATCGGTGACGAGGGCGTCGGCGTGCGCCAACCAGCGTTGACCGACGGGCGGCTCGGTGGCGATCACGGTTTCACTGCCGTGAACCTGCCAAACCGTACACGCCTGATCGCGCTCAAAGCCGAGCGTGCGATACATCAACGCCGCATTTTGATCGACCGCGCGTTGATCGTCGCCGACACTGCTGCCCACGTTGAGGGATGTCCAAGGCGCGCTGCTGTAACCGCCCAGGCGTGTAAATACGCCGTGTACCAGCCCCGGTACGCCGCGCCAAGCGTCAAACTCATAATAAACTGCACGACCCGCTTCGATCCGCTGCAAGCGCGCCTCTCCGATTCTTTACGATTTTCACAATTCTACCTAGTTCCGAATATAATATAGCGCAATTACGGCGTGTTTTGTACCCGAATGAGCTTACCACGTAGGGTGGCGGACGAGGCAGGCGGCGTCCCTGCAAAAATACGCCGATCCTGTAGGGACGCGGCCTGCCACGTCCGTCCTAAAATACGACGAGAAGCGAGGCCATTATTATGTCCGATTTTATCAGCAAGTTGAATGTGCTGGTGCGTGCCAGCCTGAACAGCGTGGCGAGCGGCGATACGCTGCGCCGGATTCCGCCGGAGCGCATTGGCACAGACATCGATGGCGAGATCGCGGCACTGCGGCAGCATATCGATGAGGCGCTCAACGCCGAAGACGCCATGCAAGCACGCCTCGGCGACCTGACCGCGCAGATCGAAACGCTCGACCAAAGCGCGGACGCCGCCTTGCTCGCGGGTGACGATGCAAAGGCTCGCGCAATAGTCCAGCAGATCACGCGCCAGCAGACCGCCGCGCGCACGTTGACCGCCGATCTGGACGATCATCGGCGCGCCACCTCCGAACTGATCGAGCGCGTGAACATGCTCGAATCGATGGTCAGCGATGCGCGCCGCACGCAGGCATCCGCCGAACCGCTCCCGCCTGCCGATTTGCTCGATTCGACGCAAAATGCGAGCCGTGCGTATGAGGACGATGCGCCGGGCGAAGTGCTCTCGAATCTGCTGCGCAACAGCCGCACCCAGGCTACCGCGGCACCGACGATACCGCCAGTGCCGCCACCTGTCTCCAGTGAGCCGCCCGCCGCGCCCACCCACAACGTCCCGATCAACGTGCGCCGCGATTCACCGATGCCAACGCCGAATACAGCGACCGTCGCACCCACCCCAACCGTGCCGCCGCCGTCGTCCATCCCGATCACGGTCACGCCCGCCAAAACGCCCGATGGCGCCGCGATCGATGCTGATCTGGCGAAGCGGCGCGCCCGTCTCAGCAATTCCGACGGTTCATGAGGCGCGCCCGATCATGTACTCCTATCCACCGGATGCCGTCCCGGACGCGGAACTCGGCCAACAACTTGCGGAACTGCGCACGCTCTCGGTGCTGAGTCGGTCGCTGTCATCGAGCCTGGAACTGAGCGCGGTACTCAATCAAATCGTCGATGCGGCCACCACGCTGACCCACGCCGAAGAAGGGCTGCTGCTCTTGCCCGATGAAGCGGGAGCGGCATTGTATATCCGCGCCATGAAGGGCTTAGATCACGACAGCGCCAGCAATTTTCGGATCAAGACCGATGACACGCTGGCCGGGCGCGTGTTCAAGACGGGCGAACCGGTGCTCGTCGGCGCGCAGGGCTGGCAAAAGATCAAAACCGAATATTTCGTGCGCTCGCTGCTCTATGTACCGCTGACCTACAAAGAAGGCGTGATCGGCGTGTTGGGCGTCAATAACAAGCGCGCCGAGCGACCTTTTACGCCGCACGATCAAGAACTGCTGCTCGATCTGGCGGCGCACGCGGCGACGGCACTGGCAAATGCGCGTCTGTACGAGCAGCAGGTGGCGCAAACCCGACAAATGGCGACGCTTGTCGAGGCCGGACATGCCGTCAATTCAACGCTGGCGTTGGAAAGTGTGCTGTCGAGCATTTGCGGGCAGATTATCCATGCGTTGGATGTGAGCGGCT
>JBBRMW010000155.1:0-13948 GCA_038230635.1 Aggregatilineales bacterium
CCGGTGTCAAACTCACCCAGCACGCCATGACTGCCTTGGAGTCTCGTTTTCAACGCCTGCCGGGCCTGGGTAAATGGTTTGTACGGATTGCTCCTGTATGTTGAGGTGTCGTTATTTCTCTGGAACGGCCTAACGATTTTCAGTTCAACCAGACCGTTTTCAATGATTACTGGGCTTGGCAGATCAAAACCATCGACGTGCAATAGGTACACCCATGCCAGCATCTGAACCCGTTCGCGGACCCGAAACAGCGACCAGCACGGCTACCCTGACTCAGCCCTCTGCGCCCAAGCCGATATGGCGGCGCATTCGTTTCTTATCACCACAAATCACCGTCCTGGTCGGGGTCGCGTTGGTGCTGCTGCTGGCCTTGATCGTGCTGGCGGTGGTTGTTCTGGCGCAGGTGCAAGCCAGCGGAACGGTCTTGGGCTTCAATGATACCAATCGCGTCTTTGTCCAGTTGCAGCGTGAGACACTGCGCATGTTGGTGCTGGTCGTGCAGCCGTCAGAAAGTTTCGTGGCGGCCAATGTTCAGACTCAGACCGATCTGATCCAGAGCCGCATCGGGGTGATGGATTTCCCGGTGACGCGCGCGGCCTTCCCCCCCCATATCCAACAAGAAGCGGCGCAAATTCAACTGCAATGGGCGAACTTGAAAGGGCAGATTGAGGACTGGAAAGCCGACCCGACGAATGAGTCCGTGCGGCAGACACTCCGTAAGGCAATCAGTGATTTCGAGCTGCTGGCAAACCAGACCGAGATTGACTACGCCCGCAACGGAAACTTGAACGTTTCCAACTTTGCCCAGTTGAGCCAGCAGCAATTGCTGGTCTTCGCGGTAGGCGCACTGATCCTGGTGACGTTCATGTTCATCGTTGCCATCAGCGTTTTTCGCTTCAACCAGCAGCGCCAAGAGGTGGAGGCGATCCGCGAGACGAACCGTCTGAAGGACGAGTTCCTGGCGGTGGTCAGCCACGAACTGCGCACGCCCTTGAACGCCATTATTGGCTTCCTGGGCATCCTGAAAATGGGCGGCGAACTCGACGAGCGCAGCGTACATATGGTCGATCGGGCGCGCGCCAATGCGGTGCGTCTGCTCGCCTTGATCAACGACATCTTGGATGTGAGCAAAATCGAGGCGGGTAAATTTGAACTGCTGCCCGCACCTGTTTCACTGCGCCCGATGATCGAGCGCTGGCAATCGCAAATGGACAGTCTGGCAAAACAAAAGGGCTTGGAATTCCACGTTCACGTCGAAGACTCACTGCCGGAAAAGATTCTGGTGGACGAGGATGCGGTCACAAAAATCGCCACGAACCTTCTGTCGAATGCATTCAAGTTCACGGAAAAAGGCAAAGTCTCGCTTGAGGTGAAGGGGATCAAGCCAGATGAATGGCTGATCAGCGTGGCCGACACCGGAATTGGCATCCCCGACAGCGCCAAGAGTCACATCTTTGAGAGCTTTCGCCAAGCGGATAGCTCGACTCGGCGCAGCTATGGCGGCACCGGACTGGGGCTGTCGATCGTCAAACGGCTGAGCACAGCTATGGGCGGCAGCATTCAAGTGGAAAGCCGCGTGGGCGAAGGGAGCACTTTTACCGTCCGCATTCCACTCAAAACGCCGATTTAATCTGAGGCAGCCTGATCTGTTTAGCATACACCGCAATTTAGGAACCCGACTATGAAAATCGCTAAAAACCTGCTGGAGGGATGGACGGTGCTGGTGGTTGATGATGAGGCAGACAGCCTCGAAGTAGCCTCGATTCTGTTGAAGATGTACGGGGCGACGGTCGTCGTGGCCGCGAACGGACGCGATGGCTTGGAGATGATCAAGAAGCACCGACCGCGTTTTGTGATCACTGATCTGTCTATGCCGGAAATGAACGGCTGGGAGCTGGCAAAGGCGCTCAAACTGGGTGATCGCGTGGTAGCTGATATTCCGATCATCGCTCTGACGGCGCACGCCATGACTGGTGATCGCAGTCGGGCGCTGCAAGAGGGCTTCCACAACTTTCTGACCAAACCCCTTGAGCCTGAAACGTTTGTCAGCCAACTGCTCGAACTGCTAGTCGGCGATATGCCGGATTTGAAAGCGCTCTTGGATCAAAATCCGAGCAAGTGACAAAACTCCCCCCTTGCTGTACTCGCAGCGAGGGGTTAGATTCTTCCATCGACTGGGTTTGATTGGTTTCACCAAGAACCTGCCGATAAAATCCCCCACAAATCGTGCAATCTCGCAGGTTGTTTCGCGCGCCAAAGTGTGTACACTATTCGCAGAGTACATTTTTTAACCGTCCGTTTCTTTAACGCAATTCATGCAGCCCGCCCGTTTCGCTAGATGAAAGCGCTCGCATGGCACCGCAAGAAATCCACGATTGGCAGAGTCTCCGTGAGTGTATGGTTCATGATCAGTTGGAAGCGCGCGGCATCTCCGATCAGCGCGTGCTGACCGCCATGCGCGATGTGCCGCGCCACCTGTTTGTGCCGCCCGAATTGAGCCATCTCGCTTATCGGGATGGCCCGCTGCCCATCGGCCAGGAGCAGACCATTTCGCAGCCGTTCATCGTTGCGTATATGGCGCAATGTTTGGGGCTGACAGGCGCGGAAACCGTGCTCGAAATCGGCACCGGGTCGGGCTATCAAACGGCGATTTTGTGTCAATTGGCGCGCCACGTTTACAGCATCGAGCGCCATGATCCGTTGGCGGAGCGGGCGGCGGCGCGGCTGGAAAGCCTCGGCGTGCAAAATGTCGAGCTGCATGTGGGCGATGGCAGCCAGGGTTTGCCGGATATGGCACCTTTCGACGCCATTATCGTATCGGCGGCGGCACCCGCGCTGCCCACAACGCTGCGCGCACAACTGGCCGACGGTGGTTGCATGGTGCTGCCCGTCGGCGACAGCCAGACGCAATATCTGGAACTGATTCGACGCACCGGCAACACCTGGAACATCGAACAGTTGATCCCGGTAATGTTCGTGCTGTTGATCGGGCGCTATGGCTTTGGGCAGCGGGCGACGGGTGCGAGCGGTCGCTAAATCGCATCTCCGGGAACGGGCGACCCCATTGGGTTCGCCCCTACCTCGGAGGGCTTGGGGTAGGGGCGAACCCGGTGTGGTTGCCCGTTTTGTGTTTGTTTTGTCTATCCTCTGCCTGCAGTTCGCCCACTCCCCCTCCCGCGCTCAGGCCGAATCTGCGCTGCCTGCGCCGCTTTGCGCATTGGTGGCCGCCCGCGTGATCTGCTATGACGCACGTACCGCCGCACCCGCGCCCGTCTCACCCGCCGATACCCCCGTGATCGATTTCACGATCGCGCCTGATGGCGGTTGGGTCGCCTACCGCACCACCGAAGCGCTCTGGATTGTGCCGATCGATGGGCATACCGCCGCTTGGAACGCCGATCCGCTGGCTGCGCCGCCCGCCGCGCTCGACCCCGCCATCACGACGCTCACTTGGTCGCCCGATGGACTGGGAATTGCCTATGTGACGGCGGCTGGCCTACGCATCGCTTGGCCGGGCGGACATTTTGCCGCTGCTATCGATCGCGCGTATACGCGAGTCCTGTGGTCGCCGAGTGGCGTGCGGTTGGCGGCGAAATCCGCCGACGGGGAATGGACATTTTTCGCACCCGATCGTGCTGGATCGCTGCGGATCACGCGCGTGTTTGCGACTGCTGCCGATGCGGCATGGCTCACTGATGATGCGGTGATCATCGCGCCGACGGCGGGCGGTCTCCTGCGTCTCAATCCGGCTTCGGCCAGTGCGCCACCAGACTGGTACGTGGCCGACGAACATTTCATCCGGCTCGAACGCGGTGCGCCGGGCGAAGTTGTGGCACTGCACCCCGATCCGGGCGACTCGGTGGGCGGCGCGGTCAGCATCGCCGCCGACGGAAAATGGCACGCGCTGGGATCGGCAAAACTTGACGCGCGTCTGACTTGGCTGCCTGCGCCCGCCGCAAAGCTGCTGTATATCACCAGTGGCACGCCGATCCTGGTCGATCCAGCGACAGGCGCGGAAGATATGCTGCCGATTCGCCGCATCGATCGCATCGTGTGGAGTCCCGCACCGCCCCCAGAGGTGTTGGGCGTGGCAATGGACGCTGATCTATACTTTTTGGCCGCCGATAGCAGCGGGATCGTCCAGGTTTGGCGACTGCCGCGCGATGGCTTCCCGTTGATCGAGCTTTCGCGCAGTGTCATATCTGTTACCGATTTCACGGTGGCGGGCGCTCTGATCTGGTACACGGCGGGCGGCGTCACGGCGATCGTCGCACCGGATGGCCCGCCTGCCTCGACTCCGACACCCGCCGGCCTTCCGCGAACGCCGTTCCCGACGCGGCTCCCGCCCACCATTCCACCGTCACCGCCACCTGTGACCGCCAGTGCAAGCGTCAACTTTCAAAACATCGGGTGGCAGCCGGGACCCTCGGTGATCCAGATCGCGGGCACGGCTGCCACAACCGTTTTGGAGCGACCGCTATTTTCACCGAGCGGACATTTTGCCGTCGGCTATCGCGGCGCGCGGCTGCTGATCGTGAACTGGCAAACGGGACGGCAGGTCACGGTGCAGGGTGTCATCGCCGCGGGCGATCTGCGTTGGGTATCGTAAACGCGACCGGCTCGATCAAGACGCGCGGAGCGTGACTTCGCCCGCGATCACCCGATAGATCGCGCCGCCTTCGCCCGTAATGAGCAGCCCGCCATCCGCATCGACGCCGCTTGCCACACCGCTAATGGTGCCGCTTCCGCTGGTGGCCGTTACCTGTTGGCCGATCGTCGCCAATCGGATACGCCACGCAGTCAGCAGTTCCGCATCGGCGATTCTGGCAGACCAATAATCGATCCGGCGTAAAATTTGGCCGAGCAGGATAGCCCGATCGATCTGCGTTCCCATGACCGTTTCGAGGCTGATGGCACTTGCCGCCAGGGGCGACTCGCCGAAATCGACGCGCACGTTCAGCCCGATGCCGAGCGCCACCGCACCGAGTCGATCGCCTGCCCAATCGGCTTCTGGCAAGATGCCCGCGACTTTGCGCCCAGCCAGCAAAACATCGTTCGGCCACTTGAGCGAGACCGGACTCAAGCCGATCGCTTCAAGGCATTCGGCGACCGCTACCGCACCAATCATCGAGACGCGCGGCATCTGGCTCGGACGCAACGCTGGCCGCACGATCACGCTGAACAGCAGCGCCGTTTCGGGCGGCGCGCGCCATGCACGGGCGAAGCGTCCGCGCCCGCTGGTTTGTTCTTCGGCCACGACGAGCGCACCTGTCACTGCCCCGGTCAAACCCCAGGCGCGTGCTGCATCGTTGGTCGATCCGATCTGCGCGTGAAGCTGAAACGGGCGCGCGCCCAGTGCAGATCGTAGACGTGCTTCGGTCAGGCGTTCACTCATGGGT
Source organism: Aggregatilineales bacterium (assembly GCA_038230635.1). Classification (GTDB taxonomy): domain Bacteria; phylum Chloroflexota; class Anaerolineae; order Aggregatilineales; family UBA2796; genus JBBRMW01. The sequence continues at coordinate 5,400 of JBBRMW010000155.1, forward strand.
GGGAGAGATCATCTGGTAAAGGACTACCGTTCGAATATCGCCTGCCAACCGGTGATTCTCTGGTAGATCAACTACCAGCACCGGGCGCTCGTGTTCCTTGATCATATTTATTGACCATCAATTTTGTTCTGAATATATGGCGCTTCCCGTACACAGACCGCCGCACCCATGATCCCGCACCACAGCAACGCGGGCGGAAACAAATTCCACATATAATAATCGAGCATCCCGACCGCCGCCAACGCCAACCCTATCGCCGCCAGCCCATAAGTGAGTGGATCGCGCCGCCGCCGAGTCACGACCCAAGCTGCGCCGATCATACTCGCCAGCCAAAATACCAAGCCGATCAGCCCGGTCTCGCTCCAAAACAGCAAGATTAGATTATGGACGGGCTGTGCTTGCATATCGATCTTGCGCGTATCGCTGACAATCATCTGCGCGGCGGCCCAGGCGTTCATGCCCGCACCGAGGCCAAACAACGGATGATCGTGGATCATGCGCAGCGCATATTCGGTAAACAAGGCGCGATCGCTGACCGACCGAAGTTCGCCCGTCTCGTCGCCCAGCCCGGCGCGCGCAAAGACCAAATCTTGATGCGTTACTACAAAGATCAACGTCAGCGCTACGCCGCCGACCAACGCCAAACGGAATCGCCGCCAATCGATTCGATCGCGGGCGCGCCATGCACATAATCCCACGAAGATCAGGCCGCCTACCACGACTCCGCCCCAGGCCGCGCGGCTGAAGGTCAGAAACAGTCCCCACAGCGTAATACCGAAGCCGATCCCGATGAGCAAAATTTTGCGCCGCGAGAGTCCTTTCACGACGAACGCTGCGAACAATCCGAGCGCCGCCGCCGCCAGAAATCCGCCCAAAATGTTCGGGTGGGCGGTCAGGCCATACGGACGCAGCCAATTTTGGCCGTTCACCTTCAGCACGCTCAACCCGGAGCGATCGGGGCGAATCTCGAATTCGCCGAGGATCACGAGACCAACCGGATTTTGCAGCGACGTTTGCAAGGTGGCGATTACGGCTTGCAAAACCGCGCCCATGCCCAATGTGCCGATGATCCACGCACGCGGCGGGGCGGCGGTCGCCATAACGACGGCGAACAATCCAACGGCCACCGCCTGCGAGGCGGCATCCCAAGCTGGATTGGGGAAAGCTGCCCACCAACCCGAAATAAACGTCCACCAGATGAACAAGCCCCAGGGAATGAGCCAGGGGAAAATGTTGACTTCTGCGCCAGCATCGGGCAATGGATCGGGCGAACGGCGCGGCCAATGTCCGAATCCTGTCAGCACCCAGCAGATCAGGGTCAACGCCCAGGGAATCGTGATCAAAAAATGCAGGAAATAGGGATCGCTCGACAAGCCCCAATACAAGCGCAGCCACCAGCCCGCCAGGAAAAATACGACCAGTGCCGAAAGATCGCGGATGTGGGCGAGCCAACGCTGAGCATTCCGCATCTGGCGCGTTCTCAATTCAATTCTGGCGTGCGAGTCGGTGTGCTGGATGGCACACTCGAGGGCGCGATCGTCGTGGCGGGCAGCGGGATCGTCGTCGCACTTTTTACGATCGTCAGCGCGGGAGTGGCCGATCCGGCGGCGGCGGGCGCATTGATCGCGGCAGGCGTACCAAATGGGGTGGCCGTCGCCGCCAGGAAAACGACTCCATCCAAAATCGCCTGAATATCCTTTTGGCCGTTGTTGTAGTCGCTGACCGGATCGATATAGGCGAAAAACAGCATATTGCGATCGAACAGGCGCAGTCCAGCATACCAGCCCGCTGTATCGGCCTGATTATTTTGGCATGACGCGGCTTGGAAACGCTGCCCAACCGCCTTTTGACCGCCGATCGAAAAGTCGGTTTCGCCGTAGTTGCCGACCGTACACGAAATATCGACGACCGTGCCGCGCAGCATTCGGAAGCCGTCGGCGAGCAAAATCTGACGCTGTAATGCCTCGGCGGAAGTGATCGTCGCGGCGGGATCGAACGGTGTGGCGCTTGGAAAATTCCACAGCGCAAGGATGAAGCCCGTGCCCTTATCGGCGACCGGCCCCGCATAGGCAGCCACGTTCATCATGAGCGTCGCGCCCGTCAGACTGTCAGAGAGCGGCACGAGTGTATAGGTGGCGTGCCAGCCCGTCGGCAGTTTGATCGTGAAGGGCGGCGCGTCACCGGGCAAGGCGGCCAGCGGCGTCGGCAGGAAAGTCGCGGCGAGCGTCGCATCGATGTTTGGGCTGGCGGCGGCGAGGGCCGAAGTCGCGGAAGGCGTCAGATTGACGGTGGCCGAGGGCGCGATCGTCACGGTGATGGTCGCGGTCGGCGGGATCGGTGTGGCGGTCGGCGGGGGAGTCGCGGTGGAGGCGGGTGGGGTTGCGCAAGCCGTGAGAAGGAGGAGGATCAACGCTAGACCACGTAAACGGACGAGGCAGGCCTCGTCCCTACCAAAAAATACCGTCTCTTCTAGGGACGACGCCCCCTCTCCGTGAGGACGGAGAGGGGGAAGGGGGGTGAGGTTGTTCACGGGCGCATCACTCCCACTCGATGGTGGCGGGCGGCTTGCTCGAAATGTCGTACAGCACGCGATTGACGCCTTTCACCTCTTCGACGATGCGCTTGCTCATGCGCGCCAGCAGATCGTAGGGCAACCGCGCCCAATCCGCCGTCATGAAATCGTCGGTGGTCACGGCACGGATCGCCACCACCTCATGATAGGTGCGACCATCGCCCATCACGCCGACGCTGCGCACGGGCAGCAATACCGCGAACGCCTGCGCCGTATCGCCGCGCAACATTCCGGCGGATCGCAATTCCTCGACCACGATCGCGTCAGCCTCGCGTAGCCGTTCGAGACGCTCCCACGTCACCTCGCCGGGGCAGCGAATCGCCAGACCGGGGCCAGGGAACGGCTGCCGCCAAACCATCTCGTCGGGCAGACCGAGGGCAGTACCCAGCCGCCGCACCTCGTCCTTGAACAGCATCCGCAGTGGCTCGACCAGTTGCAGGTTCATATCGGCGGGCAGGCCGCCCACGTTGTGATGCTTCTTGATCAGGTGCGCGCCCGGTCGATCTTTGGCGGCGCTTTCGATCACGTCCGGGTAGATCGTGCCCTGCGCCAAAAATGCGATGTCGCCGAGTTTGCGCGCTTCCGATTCGAACACGCGGATGAACTTTTCGCCGATGAGCGTGCGCTTGCGATCGGGATCGGTCACGCCTTCGAGCGCGCCCAGAAATATTTCGGTCGCATCGACCGCGATCAGGCGCATCCCCATATGCTGGCCGAACGTTTCGACGACCTGCGACGCCTCGTTTTTTCGAAGAAGGCCATTGTTGACGAAGATGCACGTCAACTGATCGCCGATCGCGCGGTGGATCAGCGCCGCCGCCACCGCCGAATCGACGCCGCCGCTCAGTCCGAGCACGACGCGTCCCGCCCCAATCTGTTCGCGCAGACGTGCGATGCTATCCTCGATGATCGAGCCGGAATTCCAGGTCAGTTCGCAGCCGCAAATGTTGAAAATGAAATTGCGCAAAATCTGCGTGCCCAGCGGCGTATGCGCGACTTCGGGGTGGAACTGCACGGCATACATGCAGCGCGCCTCATCGGACATGGCAGCGAACGGCGAGTTTTCCGATCGACCGATCGCGCGCATCCCGGCGGGCAGCGCTTCGATCCGATCGCCGTGACTCATCCAGGCATCGATCGCTGGCGGCAGTCCCTCGAACAGCGGCGAGGCTTCGAGCGTCACATGGCCGGGGCCATATTCGTGTGCGGCGGCGTTCGCAACCGTGCCGCCCAACGCGCGTGTGAGCAGTTGCATTCCGTAACAGATGCCGAGTACGGGTCCTGCCGTCGCATAGCTTGGCAAGTTCGGCGCGCCCGGATCGTAGACGCTGTTCGGGCCGCCAGACAAAATGATCCCCGCGGGTTTGAGTGCCGCCACGCGCGCTGGATCGACATCCCAGGGGAAAATCTCAGCATACACACCCTGCTCGCGGACGCGCCGCGCGATCAACTGCGTGTATTGCGAGCCATAGTCGAGGATGACGATGCCGCCCGTTGGCACGGAATTTGCGGTCATGAAAAGGTTATTTTCCCGTTATCCAGCGCTTGGATCGAAACCAGCGACTCGATCGGCACATTGTATTTGGCGAGCAGCGCGCGTCCGCCCTCGAACGCCTTTTCGACGACGGTGGCGACCCCGACGATCTCGCTGCGGGCGCTTTGCACGATGCGGATCAGGCTTTTGAGGGTGCGTCCGCTCGCCAGAAAATCATCGACGATCAGGACGCGCTCGCCGGGTGGCATGAACTCCGCCGCGACCAAAAGCTGCACTTCGCCGCCTTTGGTGTGCGAGGGAGCCGTTTCGAGGAAAACCGGTCCATACATCGTGACGGGTTTCGACTTGCGCGCATACACGATCGGCACGTTGAGCGCGACGCCGATCGCAAAGGCGGGCGCGATTCCTGATACTTCAGCGGTCAAGATGCGCGTGACGTTGGCACTGGCGAAACGCGACGCCAATTCCGCGCCGCAGCGCATCATCAAACCCGGATCGATCTGATGGTTGAGGAGGGTATCGATTTTGAGGATGCCGTCGCCCAATACGAGGCCTTCGGCGAGAATGCGCTGTTTCAACTCTTCCAATGGAATGTCTCTCTGAACTAAACATGAGTCAATGATCCGCGCATTATAGCGTATGCGTGCAATCTGAGAAAGCCCTCGACACCGCTTCGCGCGGGTAGGATTATTATACAGTCGCCTGTATTTTGGCTTTACTTGGCGATCGCAAATTTCAGATTTGCGTTAGAATAGCATCATTCGAGCATCCCGCGGAGCATCTGTTGACTCTTCCTCCATTCAGCTACCTATTGGCAGGCGGCCTCAGCCTCGGCTATCTGGCCTTGTTGTCGACTGGCATCCGCAACCGAGCGCAGATCGCCAAGTTGTGGCTCTGGCTGGCCGCGCTCCTCGTGATCGCGTTCGCGGCGCAGGCCATCCACATCGTACACCCACGCGCCAGCGAAGGCCCCTATGCCGCCCTGTTCGTCGTCGGGTTGACCCAACCCGCGCTCGCCGTCTATTTGACTTGCCTGATGCTGGCCGTGTTCGTGGCCGTGACCTTTCGCTATGTGGAGCGCGCGGGTGCCATCATTTGGCTGATCGTCGGTTTGGCATGGTGGATTGGGCTGATCGCGTCGGGCTTTTTGGTACTTAATCGCGCCGATTTGGGACAACCCGGTTGGTTTGCGCAAGCTTTCGTCGATCCGATCGATATTCCCTCGCTGATCGTCTTCGCGGGCTGGGCGGTGATTGGGATCGTCGCGCTGGTGACAGCATTCAGCGCCTTCGCCGCCGCCCATTTGCCAGAGATTGGCAATCGTGCGTTGTTCTGGGGACTCGTCACCATCCTGGTATTGATCGGCGCACCACTGGGCGCGAGCGGCAATGAAACGCTCAAGCAAATCGGTTGGCTGGCGCAGTTCGTGGGAATCGCGGGCGCGTTATCGGGCGCGCTGACCGATCGTGTCGTCGATGTCCGGCGCACGTCGCGGCTGGCTGTCGGTTCGGCGATCCTCACGCTGGGCACGGCAGCGATCGTTTTGATCGCGCTGCTGATCGGACGCAACCTTGATCCGGCGGCGGACGGCGCCTTAATTCTGTTAGCGCTGTTGGCATTGGCTGCCGCGATCGTTTACGCGCCCGTCCGATCGGTGCTGCAAGGTTTTGTCAATAGGCTTATTGGCGCATCCACGACCAGTGCGGTGCCAGGTGTCGCACGGCACTACAGCGAAGACATCGCAGGCGTGGTCGATCTGGATGAGCTGGTCGAAGTGGCGACGCGCACGCTGCGTGAGGCTCTGCGGGTACGGCGCGGCGCGCTGCTGCTGGCGACCCGTGACGATGACGATACTATCAGGCTCGAACCGGTCGGCAAGGGTAACGGCGATTTGCCGGACAGCAAAGGCTGGATTCCCAAAAACGGCGCGATCTATCAAACTTTGTTCGATCGCCACGCCACGCTGTCGCAGTTCGATCTGGAGTACGGCGCGGATTATCGGGGCATCGCACCCGAATTGGCGTTGTTTTTCCGGGGTTTGCGGATGGGTGCGTATGCGCCGATCATCGTGGAAGGCCAGCTCAGCGGCATTTTGGCCGTCGGTCAGAAGCTCAACGACGCGCCCTTCACGGCAGGTGATCTGGAAGTACTGGCGACGGTCGCTAACCAGACGGGCATTTCGCTGCGCACCGCCCGCCTCGTCAAGGATTTGCTGACGGCGCGCGACGAAACGGGCGCGCTCAACGAGGTTTTGACGCATACCAAAGAACGCCTCGAAAAACTCGATTCGGTCAAAACGGATTTTATCACGGTTGCCAGCCACGAACTGCGCACGCCGCTCGCCCAGATTCGCGGCTATACCGATATTCTTGATGCGCTCAACGATCAGGAGACGCTCAATCCGGAACAAATCGGCGGGCTAACGGGCAATCTGCGCAAGGCGACCGATCGACTCGAACGGCTGATCGGCGATATGCTCGATGTCAGCCAACTCGATACCGACGCGATGGATTTGCGCTTCGCCCAGACCACCGTCGAGAACGTCATGCGCTTGGCGATCGAGCCGCTCACCGAGGACATTAAGCGCCGCAAACTGACGCTGGTGGCGCGCGGGCTGCGCGGACTCGCCCCGGTCGAGGCCGATATGCAGCGGCTGGTGCAGGCATTCCGCAACGTCGTGCTCAACGCCATCAAGTTCACGCCCGATGGCGGTCGCATCGAGATCACGGGCAGCTTGCAAAAGAACGCCAAATCCAACCACGATGAGATTTTGATCGCCATCCAGGACACGGGCATCGGCATCGATCGCAAGAATTTCGATCTGATCTTCGAGAAGTTTTTCCGTGTGTCTGATCCGGGTTTGCACTCGACGGGCGCGACCAAATTTCTGGGCGCGGGACCTGGCCTCGGCCTGACGATCGCACGCGGCGTGATCCAGGGACATGGCGGCCTGATCTGGGTCGAAAGCCCTGGCTATGATCCGCAAAAATTTCCCGGCAGCACGTTTTATATCACGCTCCCACTCAGCCCGCCCGCCGATGCGATCCGCGTCATCCCATTCGAGTCGAGTGGCACGCCAGTACCTGACGGCCACAAAGTGAGCGTGCCGTAATCCCCACGCAGCCGATCAACGTGGCGCGCCGTGATGCGCTGATCGGGGTGGTAGCCTGCTTAGGCGTGCTCATCTACGTCCTGACGGCGATGCGGGTGGGCGGGGGTGCTGGTTTTCCACTCGACGATTCGTGGATTCACCAAACCTATGCGCGCAACCTCGCGGCGGGCGCGGGCTGGTCATTCGTGCCGGGCATCGCCAGCGCCGGATCGACCTCGCCGCTGTACACGATTCTGCTGGCCGTCGGCTACGTGCTGCATCTCCCGTATTTCATCTGGACATTTGTGTTGGGCGCGGCGGCGCTCACGGCGATCGGGCTGATCGGAGCACGGCTGGCCGAGCGGCTGTTCCCGGAGACGGCGCGCGTTGGACTTGTGGCGGGGTTGTCGTTGGTCGGCGCGTGGCATTTGATCTGGGCGGCGGCGGCGGGCATGGAAACCGCTCTGTTCGGCGCGCTGAGTCTGGCGCTGATCGGCGTGGCATGGCGTGAACTGCCAACGACGGACGGCGGACGCAGCAAGCCGCGTCCCTACGATCCGCCTGTTGTAGGGACGCGGCTTGCCTCGTCCGTTTCTGCCGCGTCCGTTTCCATCCCGCCAAGCTTATCCACCTCACCGTTCGCGCGCGGCTTCGCCTTCGGAGTCGTCGGGGCACTGTTGACGCTGACCCGACCGGAAGGCGTCGGTTTGGTCGGGTTGTGCGGACTGCTCATGCTGATCGCGCGCCCACAGCCCCGATGGTCGATTTTCGGCGCATGGGCGCTCGGCGCGATCATCAGTTGGGCGGTTTTTGTCATGCCTGATCTACTGCTCAATTACACACTAAACGGCTCACTGCTGCCCAACACCTCAGCGGCCAAACAAGCCGAATATGCGCCACTGCTGGCACTGCCGATCACTGAGCGCATCCTCGATATGCTGACACCGCTCAGTGCGGGCGGCCAGCTTTTGTTGATTCCGGGCGCGATCTATGCACTTTATGCCCTGGCGAAGCGGGCGCAGATCGATCGGCGAACGCTGCTATTGTGGGTTGTGCCAATTTGGGCGCTGGCGATTGTGATCTTGTATGCGGCGCGCCTGCCCGCCGCCTATCAACACGGACGCTACGTCATGACGGCACTGCTACCCTTCATCGTGATCGGCGCGGGTGGGACGCTGGCGATGGTGGCGGCCTTGAGCGGACGGGCGCGTCGATCGACCATGCGGCGGATAGTGGCGCGCGCCTTGCTCGTGGCGACTATCTTGATCTTCGTCGCTTTTTGGCCGCTCGGTGCGTTCACTTATGCGCGCGATGTGGTCGCCATCAACGCCGATATGGTGACGGTGGCGCGCTGGATCGCGGTCAATGTGCCGCCCTCCGAAACGCTCGCC
>JBBRMW010000156.1:0-13873 GCA_038230635.1 Aggregatilineales bacterium
GCACGGTGCCAAACGGCGGCCTCCCGACTGTCACGCCTTTTCTCTTGCGGTAGACAATGCTGTCTTTCACACGCGTCCCAATGTCGGCGGCATAATACTCGTCCAGCATGGCAATGAACGTTGCCGTCAGGCGGTCGCGCGGGTCAGAGAAATCGAGTTCGCGGCCCGGTGCAGCGAGGGCGAGGTAGATGTGATGTTCTTCGACCCAATCAATGAGTTGACCGACCCGCCAGCCCTTGCGATGCAGTCGCGCCAAATCGTTGGCAACGATGGCCACCACGTCCGGGTCGTCCATACGCCGTTTGAGCGCCAGCCAACCCGGACGGTTCTTTTCCTGCGTGCCGGACTTGTGTTTATCGACATCGGTATAGAATTCAGCCGTCCAGCCCTTCTTGTCGCAGAAGGCCTGACAGTTGGCCTTCTGCCGTTCGGGACTGTCAGCTTCCGAGGGGTTGAGGGTGAAGGACAGGCGAATATAACACAGGGCAATACGGCGTTCGACGACCTTGCCTTTGCGCTTTGCATCGGGTGGGACCGATTTCTTTGGGGAAAGTGAGGACATGCTGTTTACACTCCATTCAGGTAGCCAATCACGGGTAGCACAAGGCCGCCGCACCTGATAGAGTTGGGGCAGTCGTTGCGCTAGTTAGTTTAGTGCAGCGATGAGAGCGTCGTCGATGTTACAAGCACCGACGACGTTCGTTGTTTAGAACAGATTATCGCAAAACGACCTGAAAATCAACATGACAAAGTGGCGGGTCACGACGTGACCGGTTCGAGGTGGCACAAAAATGGGATTGCGACGCTGGGCGGGGCAGGAAACGCGAGTTAGTCACGCGTCAACAGCCGCTCCGCCCAGGGTTGCAGGACATAGCCCGTAATCGCACCCTGTGTTCCCTGCTGGTCGAGGTCGTAGTCGAGGCGCACGACGAGCAATGACATGAGCGCCTGTCGGTCTTCGACGGTTGCCACATCCCACAACTGCACGGGACGGCAGACGTGCGTCAGATACACCGCCATGGATACAGCACCTGCCTCCTTCGGAATGACCCTGTGTTTCAGGCGCGTTTGCTGCTCGACTATTCGGGCGCGAGCGGTCGGGTAGGCATCCGGGTGCGGGAGTGTGCCGTTATTGAAGCCGTTGTCGAGAGCCGACAGGCGGCGATGACACGACCGCAGCGCCATCCGACGCTGGGCTTCCAGTTCCTCGTACTGCTCCACACCAAAGGTCGTCACCGTATCACTGTGGGCAGTCAGCAGGTTAGCGGCAGCCTCGACAAAATGGAACGCCGCCAGCCAGTGACGCACATCGTGGTTGAGCACCGGTTCGCGCACCGAGCGGCGGTGGCAGGAACACGGCATTCCGGGCGCGTGTTTGTAGCTGCGTCGGTTAGGGTCAGGGTCGGCCACAGGGCCGTTCTTGTCGGTCCCAGTCAGGTGTGCAATGGGCAGGCTTCCACCCCCATCCGACGATAGCGTCGCGCAGTGCGCACAGTGGATGAGACCGCGTAGCGCGTAATGATGTGCCGTATTGACCGAGCCGATGGCCCGCGATTTGCGGCGATCCCGCTCCACCTGGGCAACCTGCCGGAGCAACGAAAGGGGGAACAGGTTGCGATTCGTGTCCGGCCAGTCCAGTGGGATGTCGTCGGCGCGCCGATCTTTTAGCCGACCGTCGACTACCAGTCCGGCGTATTTCGGCCATGAGGCGATGATCCGCCGTACCGCGTCCCGGTCGAACAGGGCTGGATTGCCCTGCTGGTTCCGAAAGGCCCAGCCGTGATTGCGCAGTCGATACATCAGGCCATCGGCACCGATATCGTTGTGGCTGTACCACTCCAGAATGTGCCGTGTGCATTCATAATAGCCACGCCAAATCGCAGCCGGTTCCGGCGGATCGTCGTCAAAACGTCCGGCTGCCCAGCGGCCATCGGCCAGCAACCAGGCACCAAAGGGCGAGGGGGTGAGCAGACCGCCTTCGCCACGCAGTGTGCCAAACGGCGGCACGCCAGCATTCAGACCCTGCTGGCGCAGGTGCATGTAGCGGTCGCGCTGACGGATGGCGAGGTCTTCGGCGTACCATTCATCGACCATCGCAATAACGCCTACGAAGAAGCGTCCCGCCGACGATGTGAAATCGACGGCACGATCCGGTCCGGCCAGGATGAGCTTCATGTCAGCCTGTTCCAGGAGTTCGATGAGCTGACCGACCCGCCACCCCTTGCGATGCGCGCGGCTCAGGTCATTGAGGATGAGCGCCACGACCCCTGGTTGTCCAATGCGGCACTTGAGTTTGAGCCAGGCGGCGCGATTATTTTCTTCGCGTCCCGATTTGTGACCGTCGGCATCGATGTAAAACTCGGCAATCAGGCCCAGTTTAGCGGCAGCCGCCTTCATGTTCTCGATCTGCCGTTCGATACTCTGGGTGTCGTTTTCGCCTAGCGTGACCGATTTTCGAGCATAACATAGGGCGATGCCCCCTGGCGCTGCGGTCCGTTGACGGGATTCCTTCGCCTTATGTTTTGGGTCGCCGCTGGCCTTGTAAATGGGCGTCGTACTGGCGCTCAACAGGATCGCCAACAGCGCTGACAGGCACCACCCGATTCCAGTCCAAACGATCTGGCTCATGAATGTTTCTCCTCCATGCGGAACACGCGAATACACCCCACCACTCAACGCTGGCTGGCACCCGCTCCGGGCGTCAACGGCGGTCTGGCTGGTACGCGCGCGTCCCCGTCATAGGATAGAATGTCGCGCCCCAGGCACAGATATTGTTCGAGGCCATGACGCGCCGCATCCGGCATTTCAGGCAGCAGCGCCTCATACAGAGATGTAGTGACCTCGGTCAGCCATTGTTCAACGGCCAAGTTGGGGGTGTTTGGTGGGCGATCCATCGGCGGTCCCTTACGCTCAAATTGAACTTGTTTCAGTGTAATGGCCGCCAAGAATCTATGTAAGTGGCAAAAACTGTCATTAGGGCTGGAAGTTTTCGCCAACGTGGTAGTTTCCTGCAAACAGGTTGGTTTTTCGTTAACTCCCCAATTGAGGTGCGTATGTTTTCAGGTGACCGGCTTGGTATAGGGGAGCGCCAGAGGCGCTGGAATTGTGGAAATCCAAACGACTCTAAAACACGGTCTCTTGTATAGATGAATCAAATAGGAACCTGGGAACAGAGGATTGTGAGGAGGCTCTCAAAACCTCTCAGCGCGATTCGGGATGTCGGGTAGCCGGGGCGCATTGCTGCGCCCAAGCCCCCTAGAAACCGTGCGTGATACTTACGCATCACACGGCTTGAGCAAACGACGAACAGCGCTAACGCTGTTGAGCGGTCAACTGCTGGTGGCAATACATGTGAACGAGGATCAGGTTGTCGTAGCTATTGCTGCCGCCTGCGGCGCGAGAGTGCTGGTGATGAACTTCCAACAGTTCATCGTTGAACAGGGTCTCGTTACAGACGGGACAGCGATAGCCCTGATGTTTAGCCAACTTCTGCTGGCTGGGGATGAGGGTCTGGGCGTGTGTTCGCTGCCGGTGCTGCCAGTAGTCGCGCAGCGCCGGATTATCGGGCGAGGCTGTCCCTTTGACCAAGACATGGGCCTGCATGGTAAACCACGAGAACTTCAACAGATGATGTCCGGTGGTGGTGTTTCCAAACACCCATTGGTCTTGTCGTTTGGGATTGAGCCGCCCCCAATAGCGTTTGGACACCCATTGCCAGGACTTGTCGGAATGCTCATGTTTGACATGGCGCATGGCGCGCACAAACATCCAGCTATCCAACTTTGAAAAGGCGTTGCTGGCGGAACTATAGCGAAAGTAGTTCGCCCAGCCGCGCACGATGGGGTTGAGCTTGCGCAGCACGACATCGATGTTGTGACCGCGTAGGTCGAGCCATTCCTGGCGCAACCGTTGGCGGAGCTTGTCAAGGGAGGCACGGCTCGGATGGATATGCAGCTTGTGACCCCGTTGGCGGGTCGAAGTGCGTACCCATTTGAGTGTGAAGCCCAGAAAGTCGAAGCCTTCCCACATCGAGACGATACGGGTCTTCTCAGTGGAAAAGCTCAAACCCCGTTCGCTGAGCCACACGCGGAGCATGTCTTGTGCTGCCTGAGCATCTTGCTGGCTCGCGCACAGCACCACGAAGTCGTCGGCATAGCGCACCACGACACGCTGCCCTTGTCGAACCCCTTTGGCGTTGTAGGTGATGCCGAGCGCTTCTTCCATACCATGCAGGGCGATGTTTGCCAGCAGCGGACTGATGACGCCGCCCTGGGGTGTTCCGGTGTCGGTCGGGAAGAAGCGTTCCTGCTCGATGTACCCGGCTTTGAGCCATTGTTTGATAAGTTCGCGTCCGGGAACCGCCCCGATAGTGTTCAGCAAGGCGTCGTGAGCGATGGTGTCGAATGCGCCCTTGATGTCGGCGTCCAAGACCCACGACAGGTGACTACGCCCATTGACCGCTTTAGCGATGCGGGCGATAGCGTCGTGACAGCCTCGACCGGGCCGAAAGCCGTAGCTGGTCGCCTCGAAGTGCGCTTCCCAGAACGGTTCAAGGGCATTCTTAACCCGCGCCTGACGGCAGCGGTCGTGGATGGTCGGGATACCCAACGGGCGAAGTTTCCCGTTGGCTTTGGGGATATAGACCCGCCGTGTCGGATGGACGCGCCAGAGTGGGTCACGCAGGAGCATATCGACCAGTTCCCCGCGTGCTTTGGGCGTCTTGACCGTCAGGTGATCTACGCCGGGTGTATGTTTGCCAGCATTGACTTGGGTCACACGCCGCACACTGAGCAGCGTGTTCGCGTAACTTCTCAACATGAGCTTTTGGAGTGAGCGCACCTTCTTCAAGTTGCCCGCCTGCGCTGCCCGAAAGATGCGTTGTCTCAGAGCGCGGACTGACCGATTGGCTTGCTGCCAGTTGACCATATTCCAGTCGGTCGGTTTCTCGGTTACGTTTGCAATCGGTGTCGAGTGCATCCAACTTTTCCCTTGATAGGCGTTCTTTACCACGTTCTTTGGGTCGTTCACCAGGTCTACGTCAGCCGCCTTTCAGCGTGGGCAAATGCCCTATCCACCCGGTTATGTGTTCCCCGTTGCCTTTCGGCAGGTGGCGTTCGCTTGTTAGACCGTCCTCTGCCCCGCGAGGATGCGCCCAACTTTGCAGTCGGGTTGCTGATGTGCATCAGACCGCATGGGGGTTGTCATGTTCCACAGGCGTAAGCAGCGTCGGCAGCGGATGCCTTCTATACTTCGGGAGCGTGGTGTACGTGCGATGGCTGTCCGGTCCATCTGTCACATTGCTCCGGCTGGCGTCTTGGTCAACCATCGTGTCCGCCAGTTTGGGGTAACGAAGCCTCGATGAAGGTTCACTTGCGTTCATCCTGTCCGACTTTCCCTTGCCCGCTGTCAACGGATGGTTCGTCAACCGCTTGGGCGTTACGGGACGCTTTGCACAAGTACGTTACCGTACTTGCACAGTCCCGTTGGGAACCAGCCTGTACACTGGCTGGGGTTCTGAGTGTGGTCTGCTCCTTTCTTTATGGTTGAACCACTTCGCATCCTGCGGCCTCACGTCGCACCGGACATTCCCCATCTTAAGACTCTATGTCTAGACAACTTATGGATTGGCGCAGATGCCGTTATAGAGGCATAACAAAAAATAGATCGGACATTCCCCACCCTACGCATCTATTATTCAGTATCTAACATTCATTGCGTTCCAGGTGCCCACTAGCGTCGCAAACGACTCAAGGATATTGAACCTATCAGAACCTATCACGCCTGGCTCCAGCCCGATCAATTCACTATTACAATGTTCTGTCCATCCAAATCCCGGTCCTGACAGGTACGCCATTTAGTCATTCAGATCGGACATTCCCCATCCTACAAACCTATCACTGACCTAGTTTCATCCATTGTGCCTCACCTGCCCGCTGCGCTCGAAAACGGTGAAAGTCGAAAGGCCTGTCAAAACCTATCACGGCTGGCAGTATTGGGGTCAACGCTCCATCTGAACACGTCCTATCCCTACGCGCCATGCCTGCCATGAGTAGGGAGTTCTCCCAATCCATGGCGACCTATACCTTTTTGATACGACTTGTCCCTTGTCTCCTCCTTGATATTTCACGCTTCTCAGGCCTGACCTGCCTGCGACGCATGGCGCCACAGGCGCCGAGGGAGTGAAATCCAACACCCTCCAGAAAAAGAAGGCTATAACCCATGCAGACCAACCACGCTGAGAACCCCAACACGTATGCTCCATTGAACCGAGAAAATCGCCTCCTTGTAGGCGGCTTCTCCCATTCCCATGAAACCGCCCTCTGCGAGACCATTGCCCAGACCCTCGCTCGAGGGGAAAGGGTACTTTTCATCGCCGCCGACCGCCCTGTCGCATCGGCCTTCCAGCAGTACCGTGAATACCTGGATCACATACCAGCCCGTACCTTGAGCGACCTGGATGTGGAAATCGCTCCTCACAATAAACCCTTTGCGGCATTCGACCTGTGGGACGTGATCTTTGCTCCGCCATCCTATCTCCACCGCCAACTGGTAACTCGAACCTATTGGGTGCGGCAAAGCGCCTTGTCGGACATTGGCCTGGTCATCATTGATGGGTTGGACGGCTGCGACGCAGGCTTACGGGCAGTCCTCGAACTGGGCGTACTGCGCTTTGGGCTGCATCCCCTGGACGGCATCGTGCGACAGGTCGTGGTCACCATGCGGTCCGTCCAAGGAGCCGATGAGGGTGCTCAATTGGCGGATTGGCTGCGCGCCAAGATCGAGGTCGCTCCCCCAATGCCTGACCCATCGAGCCACGGGCAGTCGGCGTGGACACCTGAGCAAGCGTATGAGGTCATCTTGACCCTTCTCGCCAGTCACCAGGCGGAAACGGCGGAAGCGCTCTATGCAGTTGTCCGCCGCGGGCGGCTGAGCGATTTCTCAGTCTTTGAGGTTGTGCTGACGAAGCTGCTTCAGGATCGCGTTGTCACTGTTTCAAATTCGATGGATATGCCAACATACAGCCTGACACGGCTCGGCAGGACGATGGCTCAGCATCGGTTAACATTGGCCGATGCAATATATCTGCACAGGGTCTGCCCGAACACCAGATTGAGTTGGTTCGATATGCTGCTCATCGCCAGCGCCACCCCCGATTTTCCTTTGCCACACGCTACCGCGTGCCCACCCGTGACGGTACCAGGGCGGATCGGTTCAACCTTGCTGCAAAGTTCCTTACCCGAGCTGAGCGAGTTGCTTCAGTCCCACCCCCAACGGCTACAGATCGCCATCCAGATCGCCTTGGTGGGCTACTACGTCATACGCGGCTGGAAGACTGCCGACATTGCCGTCCAGGTTCACCTGAAGCCGGATTACCTGGAGGTCGCTATCCTGGCTTTGCAACGACGGATTGCTGCTCTGAGAGGGGGTCTGGAAAGTCATGTATTAATGGCAAGGCGACGCAACATCAGAAACGTCATCGCCATGTAAATCAAGCATTGACTGGTTTCGGCCAAGCCTTCGTAATCTTTACTCAAGCGACGATAACGCCCCAACCAGGCAAACGTGCGTTCGACGACCCAGCGCCAACGCTGCACCACAAACCCTTTTTGGGTTGGATCCCGTTTCACAATGTCGAGTATCCAACCGAAACGGTTGTTAACCCAGGCCACCAATGGCCCCTTGTAGATGTTATCGGCTAAAATCTTGTGGAGTGTCGGAAAACCCTGGGCATGGAGCTGTTCAAAGACCTGGCGCGCCCCGGCCGGGTCTTGTATGCCAGCGCTATGCACTACCGCCACCAAAACGAAACCTTGACTATCCACCACGATGTGCCGTTTGCGGCCTTTGATGCGTTTGCCCATGTCGAACCCACGTAAGCCGCCCGCTTCCGTCGTTTTGACACTTTGGCTGTCAATGATTGCCAAATGCGGGTCAACCGAGCGCCCCATCTGTTTACGCAACCGCTCACGCAAGGCGCGATTGGCTTTTTCCCAAACGCCCCGGCGCCGCCACTGGCGGAAATAGTCGTAGACGGTTTTATACGGCGGAAAATCATGCGGCAGCAGATGCCACGCCCCGCCCGTGCGCAGAATATAGCGGATCGCGTTCACAATTTCGCGCCGCTCATGCACTGCTGGTCGTCCTCCTGGTAAAACGCTGGGTATGAATTCTTGGAGGATAGCCCATTCCGCATCACTCAAATCGCTATCATACGCGCGCCGTTTCATATGCCACCTCCCCCTGTTCATCTTATTATACTACTTTCCAGACCCCCTCTGAGGCGAGTGACCCCAAAAAGCGGTTCCTATGACTCGGATGGTGTTGTTCGGCTCCAGGTGCTCTGGCATCTGCTGACCGGCATTCCACTGCACATGCGCGGTCTCGCCAGTTTGCCAAACGTTCGACACTGGGTACTTGAGCGTCTGGGCAGGGCGGGTATCACGACCCTTACCGATCTCATCGCGGCAGACCCCTTTCGGGTAAATGCGCGCATCAACGTCGGCTTGTTCCTTCTGCTCCAGGAACAGGCGCAATCCCAATTGTGCTTCGACCTAGACGAGGTGAGCTACGTGAATACGTTCACCGATGGTTTTCCGCTTGTCAGCAATTTCAGCGCGCTGCTCTCGATGCCCATCGAACCTCGTTGAGCTATCGCCCCTGACGAGAGGATAGTCATACGCTCTCTATCCTTCGTCTCAATCTCCAGGCCGTTGCCCAATCTTGGGCAACGACACGCCAAGACTCTCTTCAGCGGGTACGAAAATGAAGTGGCACCGATTGGAAATGCCAAACCACTGCTGGGCTTGCTTTCCCAGTCGGGCTAAAACGAATAGCCTTTTAACGAAGTGCGAGCAGGCACTTCGTCCACGTCAACGTTCCAAGCCGTTACCCGACATCGGGTAACGGCCTCTTTTTTTAGTACCCATTCGGCTCGACTAAGCATGATTATTTGTTGTGTTCTGACGGCGCATACCCCATTATCCATACAATTTCGCAGTCCAGAACATTATGCGAACAATCAGCATTGCGCCAATTGCGACGGCGTTATGGCCGAATGATACGAACATAAACGTCGGGGCATCTTCGAAGCTAGATACGATGTAAATATGCACACAATTGGATGCACCTTTGCGTCTATGACGCAGATCGGTCGCACAATTGAGCGCACATCGACACGAAATTGTACGAACAATACACCTACAATTTCGCGTATTTTTTTCAGTCGTTCGCTTGTCCAGTCGGTTGAACGAAATAGCCCCAACTTTGACCCGAAAATGGCGTGGCGGAAGCTCCTGAATAGGGACCGATGTGACCCTGATAATGGGTTCAGGCGCGGAGGCACATTGGTGCTACGGAGGTCCTAACCCTACGTCAAAATGAGGACATGGTGTGCGCATAAAAACTTTTTGTTTCATCGCCCTTGACTTTGACGCAGCGTCAAACTGTACACTCCTGATAAGGTCGTTCAACAACAGGATGCAGACATGTTCAGAATTGGCGAGTTCTCCAGAATTGCTCAGGTTTCAGGTCGGCTCTTGCGTTATTACGACGAGATTGGTTTACTCAGCCCCGAATATACCGACCCGCAGACCGGCTATCGTTATTACAGCGCCCACCAACTGCCCCGCTTAAATCGCATTCTGGTCTTGAAAGAGTTGGGTCTATCGCTCGAACAGGTCGCGCGGCTGGTAGAACAAGATACATCCGTCGATGAAATTCGAGGGATGTTGACCCTACGCAAGGCTCAGATCGAGCGCTCCGTGCAGGAGGAAATGGCCCGTTTTCGCGATATTGAAGCGCGGCTCAAGCAACTCGACGTACACGGGCAGACACAAGCACCGGATGTCATCCTGAAATCGGTTCCAGCTCAGGCTTACCTGGCTGTGCGAGAAGTGTTGCCAGGGATCGACGCCATCCAACGCCTTGTCGAGAACATCGCGGCGGTCGTCCCAGCGGCCATCGGGAAGCACTCCGTCAGCAACGTCGCCATCGTGATCTATTCACCGATGTTCGAGCCGGAAGCGTTCGACGCCGAAGTCGGCTATCTGCTGGCCGGGAAAACGCCGAATCCAGTCAGGTTGTCGGAGGAGCGCACTTTGACCGTTCGTGACCTACCGTCTGTTGAAGCGATGGCAACACTGGTTCACGTTGGCTCCGTTACCGATAGACATAGCAGTTATGGCGTGCTTGGCGCTTGGCTGGAGGCCAACCAGTACCATATCGTCGGGCCTGGCCGAGAAATCATGATGCAATTGCCTGGGCGCGGACAAAGCGATGAGGCGGTGATTGAGATTCAACTACCCGTGACCAAGACGCCTCACACTTAAGAGACTGAAATTGGGGGCTTGACTTTGACGCTGCGTCAAACTGTAGAGTGTACCCTATCAACCGTTTGAAGCAGCGAGAAAGCGAGCTTATCGTGAACTCAACAATGGCCGAACACACACAGCATTATGCGCCTGGGGATATTGACGCCGCCATTGAAGCCGCACTGGTGGCACTTGGCAAAGACAACACGCCCCTGACTCTGGCCGATCTCGCGGGCGTCGATCAGTTCCATTCCGGCGGTATGGACGCGACCCGCACCCTGGCAAAACTGGCTGGAATCACGGCAGTGGATCGGATACTCGATGTGGGCGGCGGCTTGGGCGGCTCCGCGCGACTGCTGGCACAAGAGATCGGCTGTCAGGTCACGGTGGTCGATCTGACCGAAGCCTATGTCCGCGTTGGCGAGAAACTCACCGAACGGCTTGGACTGACCGATAAAGTCCAATTTCAACAGGGCAACGCGCTCGATTTACCGTTCGAGGACGGCAGCTTTGATGTGGTCTGGACGCAGCACGCCTCGATGAACATCTCCAACAAGGCGCGCCTGTATGCCCAAATTCATCGGGTACTGCGCAGCGGCGGACGGCTGGCACTACATGAGGTTATCGCCGGGTCGGGCGAACCGCTGCATTTTCCCGTGCCTTGGGCGCATGATGACGGTACGAGTTTTCTACAATCCCAAGACGTATTCCGCGAGACGGTGGTCAAGGCCGGCCATCGTGAACTTGCCTGGCATGACACGACCGAATGGACAATGACTTGGTTCCAGACTCTCCAGCGTGCGCCGCAAAATGCGAACCTAGCAGTCAACGGCTTGGGCTTGAACCTGCTGTTGGGGCCAGAGGCGGGCATCATGGCACGTAACCTGGCGCTCAATGCTCAAGAAGGCCGCGTTCGGGTGATTCAGGCCCTCTACGAGCGTATCTAATCCGAAATGAGGGGGAGACCAGCAACACACTCTCTAACCGTTTGGCGGCTATTCACGAATGCAGGATAGACCTGATGGACATTGTCTGACGACGCCATATACGATGAGGCTGAACGCCTTCCAAGAAAACCACTGCCCGATATGGGCAGTGGTTCTTTTTTAACCGAATACGGCATCCACATCAATCTACTCATTTGCCAAAGCCACGCGACGCCATGCTTCAACCATCTGTCCGGCAGCTCCTGGCAACGAGGATCATACCAACAGGATAGTTTTCTTTATGACTGGTATGAAACGTCAACGCGAGTGGCAAAATACTCGTATCTGAAAGTGCCTTTTTCTACTCGACGGCAGGCTGATTTTGACCTAAGGTGAGTACATAGGCAATTCGGCCTGTTGAGTCACCGGAGAATGTCAAATGGCAAAACAACGCAAACGGATCGAGGACTACGAGAAAGAGCCGACCAAGACAATCACGTTATCAATTCCAATCAGCCACTGGCAAATGCTGGAAACATTCGCGGAGGCTACGCATCGCACTGTAAATGATGTCGTCAGCGACGTTTTTAGTGATACGACCATCGTCAGCATCCGTCGCATGTTAGCACCCAATGCCAAAACTGGCAAGACGGAAAAGTATGGGTCACAAGCACCCACCAAAACGGATGAACCTGCGGCGGCAGCGCTTCCTAATCTGGCTGCCACAACGCCGACCGTGCCACCAAACCAACCACTCAACCCACCAACCCCCTCGGCAGACCATACAACTCCAGATGCGAAGCGAGCACCGCAAGAGCGACTGGTACCACCGACTGCGGCGCTCCAGTCGCCTCACCAATCACCCGTAGTGCCGCCAGCAGGACAAGAATCACCACCGGTAGCACCCCACGCGCGACCCGCAGGCAATCCACCTGTCCCGCCAGGGTCACGCCCAGCAGCATCCGGACTCCAGCCCAATTCACTACCACCGTCGCCAGGTTCAACACGGCCTCCCATGCCACCACTACAACCGACCCCCAACCCCGCCGACGAACCACCACAGCAGCCACCTACACAATCCTAATGTGCTACCCACCCAGCCCCGTTGAAGGGCATATTTCCATCGGCGACTCCCGCGAGCCTCTCATCTCGCGGGTTGACCCACCCATAGATGGCGGTTTGGCACAGGGTCGCGTTCGTGAGGTGCAGGCTACAGGCCCACACCCGTCTGTACAACAGGATTTGCCGTCAGTCGTCCCTAAGTCACCGGATGGGCTAGAGGCCCATCCTCTGCTCGGCAGTGGGGGTTGGCTTGTGTCGCCCAAAATGGTTTTGCTGCGGGTCACGGTTTGGCTGTCATCGTGCCCGCGAGTACGCGGTTGCAGGCTAAACAAAACCGCCTGTATACATTTTGATACGGTCTTTCGTCGCTGGTGGGCGCGAAAACGCGCCCACTGCACACTTCGTGTGCATTTGTATACATGACAAGGTTCGTCTCAGACGCCATTCACGACGATTTGTTTACACCCTTTTAGATTCGCCTCACACCAGTTTTGCAGGAATGGAGCAAGTCATGTCCAAAAAACAGTACGTCCGCAACCAGCAAGTGTATCTGACTGAGGACCTCAATCGGCGGATCGAGGTCGCTTATCAGACCCAGCGCCGCGCCTGGAAACGGAACGACAAGGGGGGCTGGATACACAAATCACAGAGCGAATTCGTGGCCGATTTGGTGACAGCAGCGCTTGATACGGATGCCACATTCGAGGGGTCGCGGGTGGTCCTGGCGGGCGCAGTTGGGCAGCGTATCAGTACCAAACTGGACAACATACTGCTCGTTTTGTACGCCTTTCTCAACCTGTTTTGCCGGGCGGCTGGTATCAGCGATGCGCAGAAAAACGAGGCGTTCAAGCAGGCGGCTGCCGATGTCCAATTCGACCAACGGTTGACCGATTTGCGCCTGTTTTATCAGACGAAAGTATCGGAAAAAAGGCCAGAACTATGAAAGCCGGATGGGTCGATCTTAAGTACGTCCCGAACAAGCCGCAGCACTTTCGACCACCGAATAGTCGGCATCGCCTGGTCGCACCCCAGTTCATCCTACGCAGCAAATTGGGCTACGATCTCTATCGAGAAGGCCCAGCGTCCACCACAGAATCATTGCCTGAACAGGCATTGAAGGACAAACTGGGCTATGACCAATTTCGCGCGGCAGAGAGCGTTGAGCCACAGGATGCGGCCCAGGAACACACTCCGCAAGCACCCCCTAGACAGCACGCACGGTCTATCAGGGGACAGGGGCTAGGTGACAACCGGGACGCGATAATCGCCAACCTGGAGCGCTACGCCAGTCGCAATATCATGGCCTTGAGCATTGTCTTCTCCGCCGATCCGGGTTTGTTGAGACTGGTTGAGGAGGCCGGTCACGACTCGTTGCACTTCAGCGAAGAGACGTTTGAACAATACATTGCCGACCTGTATCAGGATCGGGGTTGGGGCGATACGGTGGAACTGGCCTACGTACTCCATGAGAAGCGGGATAGGTTCGGACGCAATCATCCGCACATACACGGTACACTGCCGGGCAGCGTACCCGACCCACAAACGCACCATCGCCGCCCGTTGCCGTTCATCAGC
>JBBRMW010000157.1:0-13853 GCA_038230635.1 Aggregatilineales bacterium
CTGAACCGATGGCCGGGACGGAGCCCTGAACCGTGATCCCGAATTCCGCCAGCAGCGTTTTACAGACCGCACCCACGGCGACGCGCATGGTCGTTTCGCGGGCGCTGGCACGTTCGAGCGACAAGCGCAAATCGCGGTAGCCATATTTGAGCGCACCCGTCAGATCCGCATGGCCGGGACGCGGGGTGGTCATGGGCGCGATGTCTTTTTCGGCCCAGTTTTTGTAATCGCGGTTTTCCACCAGCAGTGCGATCGGTGCGCCCGTCGTATGCCCCGCGACGACGCCCGCCGCAAAGCGCACATGATCGTGCTCGATCGACATACGTCCGCCGCGGCCATAGCCTTCCTGTCGGCGCGCCAGATCGATGTCCACGTCGGCGGCAGTCAATGGCAGGGCGGCGGGCATCCCTTCCAAAATCGCGGTGAGCAGCGGGCCGTGCGACTCGCCAGCGGTCAAAAATCGGATCATCGTGGGATAGTTCCTCTCGATCGCGGGATTAACGGCTCAAGATTACCACGTTCGCACGCTTTTTCTCAGGGTGATTGCAAAGTCGGCCAATCGGGAAAAAGCCCTTAAGCCTCGTGGGGGCATGGGTATCTCGAACGGGAAAGCAAAAAATCGGGCTGATGAACACCGCAAAACCCAATAAACAAGATTTGGTGTTTATCAAAGAGCTTCTTGACACGGGGAAGGTGATTCCGGTTATCGATAGATGTTATCCGCTCAACGAAACACCTGACGCTATCCGCTATCTTGAAATAGGTCATGCCAGAGGCAAGGTAATCGTGACGGTTAATGACCAATAGGGATGGCTTGTGTGTGTTGCGACCCGCTCGGCAGCCTCACCCCGCCTCCCCAGGGGGAATTAGTCTGTACCGAGGATTATTCTCGGTGACATTTAAGATCTTGAGATTGGCGAGAGAGAAGTCAAGATGATGGCTGTAACGAGGTCGCTGACAAAAAGAATCGACCGTCTCGGTGGCGATCTGAGCTAACAAACGCACGCTAGGCAGGCGTATTCGTCGATGCCTTGGTGCCGTAGCGTAGCCCGTCGGCAAAGAGAGCAATCATACGCTGCGTCTGGCCGGGTCTGCCGTCGTCGGCGGCCCTGCATAAGCCCCTGACTGCGCCAAGAATATCCTCGGCATCGACATCACTGCGCACCACGCCGACGGCTATCGCAGACTCAAGAAGCGTTTGAATGGCGGGCCGGAGTCGCTGATTAAAGTACGCGTGCAAGGGGTCGAAGGCCGAGTTTCCCGAATGCAGGGCCGTAGCGAGTCCGCGTTTGGTTGCCACAAAGGCCGCGTAACGCTGCATCCAATGCTCCAGCGCCTCGAAGGGATCATGCTCGTCCGCAAGGATCGCTGCTGCGTCTGCGCAGGCATCGATTTCGCGACGGAAGACAGCGGCGATGAGATCGGAACGCTGCGGAAAGTGACGATAAACGGTGCCGATGCCGACACCCGCCTTTTCTGCGATCTCGCGGACCGGCGCGTCCACACCAGAGGTTGCGAACACCGCGAGGGCCGCTTGGAGCAATGCGTCGATGTTGCGCTGTGCGTCGGCACGCACGCGCCGATCCATGTTGACTTGAGGCTCCAAACCATCATCTTGGTGTTTTGATGTATCGTTCATTGCGCCTCTACTTGACAAACGGAACACTGTTCCATATAATACGGAATATGGTTCCACTTTAGCCATAGTAGCACATTATGGCGGCGATGACCATAGTTCGATGCCAAAAAGGAGATTACATTACAATGAATGACAAACCCGTCGCCCTTGTTACTGGGGCCAATCAAGGAATCGGTCTTCAAATCGCAAAGGATCTCGCAGTACACGGCTTCACGGTGCTGGTCGGGTCGCGCAACTTCGAGCGCGGCGAGGTTGCCGCCAAAAAGGTTGGGCCGGACGGACACGCACTCCAACTCGACGTGACGAATCAGGCTTCGATCACCGCCGCCGCAGAGCGCGTCCGCAACGAGTTTGGTCGCCTCGATATACTCGTCAACAATGCGGCCATCTCGAATACGAGTAAGCAGCCCGACCTATCCATTCAAGAGTACGCCAAGTTGACCCGCCCAAGCAACGTGTCCCTCGATGAAGTGCGCACGATCTGGGAGACTAACGTGTTCGGTGTTCTCGCTGTTTATCAGGCGATGCTACCGCTTTTGCGCGAGGCACCCGCCGCCCGGATCGTCAACGTATCGAGCGCCGTTGGCTCGCTGGCGATGAACGCGAACCCGGCCTCCCCCTATCGCTCTACCTTCGGCCCCGGCTACTCAGCCTCCAAAGCGGCGCTCAACGCCATGACACTCGCGATGATAATCGAGCTAGAGGAAACCGGGATCAAGGTCAACGCCGTCTCACCGGGCTTCATAAGCACGAACCTCAACAACTATGCTGGCACAGGGGCAATCGAGGAAGGCTCTCGCGAGGTGGTACGCCTTGTGTTGCTCGGCTCGGATGGCCCGACAGGGACGTTCACGCGCTGGGAAAACGAAACGATCCCTTGGTAATCGGTTAATCCGAATTCATGCAGGTCAGCACACTGACTCCCGTCGTCTCTGATGGGACAGTGATGCTGTCTGCTCTGGAGCGCGCCATGTACGAGTTTCTACGCCAAAACCTTCGCTAGCAACTTATCATCTTTGCGTCTGGCAGCGGTCAGTGACCTACCCCTGCACCAGGCTTTCCCCCGATCACCCCGCATGGCCGACGGCGTGTAACCCGTTAGTTGAACATCTCATTTTCGTATTTTTGCCAACCATCTGTGCAGTCTCTCATCCCGACTCTCTAGAGGGGTGGGGGATGAGGTAAATCCGGTACCATTGAGATGCGGGTAATGGATAGACCTGCGTGAGAGGTGAGGGGGTGAGGGCTTTCCCGCGACTTTGCACGTGCCTTGGGGCGAGCAGCACGACCCTCCCAGAAAACGTCATAGATCGTGTAAAATAGGGGCGACCCGCGTTGATCGCTCGCTGAATATTTATAAATGGACGCTTATGCCCGTTCAATTTCCGGCTGTTCCGCAGACCAACCGCCACCCCCACGCGCTCTCACCAGAGGCTGAGAAAAAGCTGCTCACCCGGCGACTCGCCGCTGATCGCACCGATCTGTTCGCGGGCGACGCCGATGAGTCGATTCGCACGCTCGGACGGCTGGCGCTGCGCCGCGAATTACCTGATCTGGCCGATTCGTTCGCGCTCGGTGATTTGTGTGCGCAGCAATCGTTGGCCGACTCGCGGCTGCTGATCTTTTACGTCGGCAAAACGTTGGCGGCCTATCGTCGTGCGGCGGGACAGGCACGGCGCAACGCAGATAAGCACGCCGCCGAAAGCGCGATCGAAAGTTACCTGCGCTGGGTGCTGGCGGTCGCCGCGCTCGCCCCGACAGCGCGCAATCTGGCGGTCGCACTGTGGGCCGCGACGGAAATTCCGCCGGACGAGCAAGCCGACACCTTCCGCGACGATCTATTGGCACTGGCCGCACAGTTCCCGGATGCACCTGCCGTACTACTCGAAGTTGAGTCGGAAGTGGCGCGTCCGCCGATCACGCTGGATGTCGCGCCTGATCGCATCAGCCAGACGCCGATCGGGGACGCGACCGCCGAACCTGTCGTCCATCCCGAACCGCGCGACGATGATCTGCTCGATACGCATATCGAAATCCCCGACGAGATGGTTTATGGCCTGGAAAGCGAAGACGATCTAGCGATCAGTGCTACCCATACAGATTCGGGCGCAAACACGAGCGACGCCGCCATCCCGCTTGATGTGACGCACACGCATGACGAGGCCGCGCTTCCCGATGATGAGCGTCCCACCGCTTTCGAGGCTGCGCCGCTGATTGGGGCATCGAAGCTGACGGGCGATTTCAGTGCCGGGCAATCGATCGGTCCCGTGAGCGACCCAGCACGCTACGAGATTCACCGCGTGCTCTATGGTGGCATGGGCGTCGTGTATCTGGCTTATGATCGCGCCGAACGGATTCCGGTCGCCATCAAGACGATCCAGTCTCGTTTCGATACGGCAGCGGGCGTGATCCGCGAGCGCTTTTTGAACGAGGCGCTGACCTGGGTGCGGCTCGAAAAGCATCCAAATATCGTCCAGGCACTCATTGCCCAAACGATCGGCGAGCGTCCGCATATCGTGCTGGAATATGTGAGCGGCCCCGAAGGACTGGGCAGCGATCTTAAAAGCTGGATCGATCACCGCCGCCTGGATATTCCAACCACGCTGGAAATCGGCATCGATATTACACGCGCCATGCAACATGCGATCGTGCGCGTGCCGGGGCTGGTTCACCGCGATTTGAAGCCCGCCAATATTCTCGTGGCGCACGATGGGCTGGCGAAAGTCACGGATTTTGGGCTGGTCTATTCAATCGCAGATGGCGATGGGGTGGGTGACTTGTCGGGCGGCGTGATCGCGGCCAGTGATTCGCGGCTGACGCGCGCGGGGACGGTCATGGGCACCGCGCCGTACATGTCGCCCGAACAGAGCCGCGCCGAGGCTGTCGATGCGCGCGCCGATATTTACGCGGTGGGCGCGATCCTGTTCGAGATGTTGACCAATCAACCGCTGTTCGATGCGCGCAGCTTCGATGAGTGGTTGGAGGCGCATCGCACGCGCACGCCGCGCTTCCCAGCCCGATCGAGTGTGCCGCTCGCCCTGCGCGAACTCGTGCTGCGCTGCCTCGCCAAGCCGCGCGATGAACGCCCCGAAAGTTGGGCGGCGTTGGGCGCGGAACTGGCCGTGATATATACGAAGCTGACGGGTGAGGTGATCGCGGAAGTGGGCGGCGCGACCCTCGAAGCGCGCGAACTGATGAACACCGGCTACAGCCTCGGCGAGTTCGGCCACAATGATGAAGCGCTGGCCGCCTATGATCGGGCACTCGCGCTCGACCCGGAATCGGCCTGGATATGGGCGCGCAAAGGTCGCACGCTGCGTATTTTGCGACGCTATGACGAGTCACTGGCCTGTTTCGATCGGGCGCTGCAAATCAATCCACGCTATGCCTGGGCATCGAATCAGCGCGGCATTGTGTTGGAGCGCATCGGCAAGACCGAGCACGCCCTGAGCGCCTATCAGGACGCCTCGGCGCTGCGCCCGACCGATCCCTGGCCGCTGTATAATCAGGCCGAAATCTTGCAGGCGGGCGGCGACCGCGATCGGGCGCTCGAACTGCTCGATCGGGTCGACGCGCTCGATCCGGCTCATGCGCAGAGCCAGATATTGCGCGGGGCGATCCTGCGCGGCGCAAAACGCTATGAGGAAGCCCTCGCCGCTTACGATCGCGCGATCAACGTGGCAGCGAACAATCCTTTCGCCTGGAACGGCAAAGGACTCACGCTGCGTGCGCTGAGTCGCTACGAGGAGGCGGCCAGCGCACTCTCACAGGCGGCGCGCGTCGATCGCAACGATGGTAACCCCTGGAACTGGTACAACCTCGCCGAAACCCTGATCGATCTGGGGCGTTTTGCGGAGGCGCTCGGTGCGGCACAGCAGGCCGTCCGCCGCCACCCGACGCACGCGCCGTCATGGGCGAAGCAGGGGCAAGTGCTCCGCCATTTGGATCGCTACGAGGAGGCGCTCGACTCGTATAACCGGGCGTTGGCGCTGCAATCCGACTATGCCTGGGCGCACAATGGCAAGGGCATCTTGTTGGAGCGGATGGGACACCTCGACGCCGCCCTGACCGCCTATCAGCGCGCCGCCGAGATCGATCCGGCTGATCCGTGGCATTGGTACAACGTCGGCAATGTGCTGTTGCTGCAGGGGCGGCTGACCGATGCGATCGCGCCGCTGAGCCGCAGTATCGAACTGCGTCCCGGCGATGCACGTGGACGGGCGCGACTCGGCGGCCTGTATCGACAGCTGGGGCGCCCCAACGAAGCGCTCACCGAACTGGATCGTGCGCTGGTACTGCTGCCGACATATGCCTGGGCATGGAACGAAAAAGGGATCGCATTCGAATCGCTCAAGCGGCACGATGAAGCGTTGGCCGCCTACCGCGAGGCGCAGCGGAACGCCCCGCACGAGGCGCTCTATCTGTACAATCAGGCGGATATTCTCGCCGCTCAGAATCAACACGAGGACGCGCTCGCCCTGTTCGAGCGGGCATTGGCGATCAACCCGAAATATGCGCGTGCCTGGGCGAAAAAGGGTCAAACCTTGCGCCGCCTCAGGCGCTATAATGAGGCGCTCGAAGCCTACGATCGCGCGCTGTCGCTCGATCCGAAGTACGGCTGGGCGTGGAACGGTAAGGGGCTGGCATTCAGCGCACTCGATCGGCACGAGGAGGCTTTGGCCGCCTTTAACCATGCCACCAGCGTCAATCCGCGCGATGTGTGGTTTTGGTACAACCAAGCCGACGAACTGATTACGATCGGGCGCTTTATGGATGCGCTCGACTCGCTGGATAAGGCGCTCAAAATCGATGCGCGGCACCTGGAGAGTCGGGGTAAGCGTGGTCAGGCGCTCCGCAACCTGGGGCGCTACAAAGAGGCGATCGCTAGCTATGACACGGCGCTCGCCATCAACCCGAAATATGCGTGGGCGTGGAACGGACGCGGCCTCGCACTCGAACAGATGAACAAGCGCGAAGAGGCGATCGCAAGCTATGAACGGGCGGCGCGCGAAGAGCCGTCAAATATGTGGTATTGGCTCAATCAGGTCAATCTGCTGCTGGCGCTCAACCGATCCAACGATGCTGCCGCGATCTGCGAAAAAGCAATCGCTGCCTCGCCACGCAGCGCGATCCCGCATGGGCGATTGGGTCAAGTGCTGCGTCGGATGGATCGAAACGCCGATGCGGTGATTTCCTATACGCGCGCGTTGGTGATCGATCCCAAATATGCGTGGGCGTGGAATGGCAAGGGCCTGGCACACGCGGCGCTCGGACAGTGGCCGGAGGCGCTCGCCTCCTCTGAAAAGGCCACCGAATTCGACGAGCGGGACGTGTGGTTCTGGCACTATCGGGGTGAAGCACTGGTCCATCTGGAACGCTATGATGAGGCGGTGAGCGTGCTGAATCGGGCGTTGGCGATCAATCCGGGGCACGAGCCATCACGTCGGCTGCGGACGGAGGCGCGCCGCAAGCGACCGCACCCCCCTACCCCCTCTCCGTAATGACAGCGAGGGCGAGTCGAGATGCACCCTTACTTTGCCAGTGCGGGGTATTAATATCAAGAGGAGCGCGCAAGATAAATATGAGCAGCCAGGATGATCTTTCGATCACGATGATGAGCGGGCCGCGCGACGGCGAATCGTACAATTTTCCGCTGCCTGATGACGACGATCTGATTCTCACGGTAGGTCGGCGTGAAGGATGCAGCATCGTGCTCGGCTACGATTCGCAGGTGTCACGCCTGCACGCCCGGATCATCTTCGACGCGCGCGACGACGAATATTTTTTGGAGGATGTCGATAGTCGCAACGGCACATTTATCGGTCAGAGCCGGGTACGTGGACGAGTCGCATTGGAGCCAGGTACGCTGTTTCGGATTGGACGTACCTGGCTGCGCATCGATCGCCCACCGCTGACGGGCATATTCATCGAGATCGAGCGGTAAGCGAGCGCTCAGCACTTCACGTTGGGTTTGTAGACAAAACCGTTCGGGCCATCAAGCGCATCATTTTTGGTTTGGGTGGCCTCCATGCGCTGGTTGGCGAATGACTCGCCCCAGGCTTCGATGTCGGACTGAGACGTCGCGTCACTTGGCTCGGTATCGTAATGCTTCATATAGCCGCCGTGTGTCTCCGTGCCCGCAAAGGTGTTGAACAAGGCGACGTGCTTTTGCTCGTGCGGCAATAACACGGTGTCGATCACTTTTTGGCACTTACCTTTTTCGCAGTCACTCATGCACTGGTGAGTGGGCACGGGCATCGGCACCACTTCCGTATCAACGGTGTAATCAAGGCCGAGACCGCCGTCTACCACAAAGCCGCCACTGGGATCAGGCATAAGCATGAGATCGTAAATATCCTTCGTCCAGTGATACGAGGCGTTCGTCTGGCCTTTGACCGCGCATTTGTTGCCATTGTATTTATTGCAATCGTTGCCATAATCGTCGATATAGCGGTTGACGTGGCCGTAAGCGACTGCGCTGCCGCTGCCTTCCACCTGATAACCCGCAATCGTTTTCGACTCACCTGTCGGCTCGGCGTTCGAGCTATCCGAGTCGTCGCTGTTGGCGTTGGCGTTGTCGTCGTCAGAACTATTTCCATAGTCGGAGTCGGAGTCTGAATCAGAGTCAGAGTCAGAATCACTGGCTTCTGCTGGCTCATTATCTGACTCGGCGTATGGCTGATCAGAATCTGAGTCTGAGTCTGAATCATTTTGATAGCCACCCGTCTTATCCGCATCGGAGTCCACGTCGGCTTGGGGCATTGCCGCCTCCGCATCATTGGATTCCGTCGATTCAGCGGACTCGCTTTCCGAGTTAGACGCGGCCTGATCGGGGGCAGAAGTTTCATAATCGTCATCATCATCGCGCTGCACAGAACCCTCATGTACGCTTTGACGTTGTGCCAACATCCGCCGCACAGCCTGATTGCCGACCGTTTGTTGCAGACTCAGCACGATCGCGGGCGTCAGCGGCGATCGATTCCTAGCGCCGATCCCACCTCTGGGGGCGATAACGGCAGCGCGCTCTGCTGTGTGTGAAACGGTTGAATCGCGGCGTTTGTGCGGCTGAAGGCTATCTTCGAGCGTCTGCTGAAGGCGGAGTCGGCTGAGCATTATTTAACCTTGAGAAAACATCGAAAAGCAATATGACCCATTATAATAGAATTTGAGATGCGGACAACTCGCCAAATGCGCATCTCACATCCATCTACAATAACAAAAGCACCGGATTTAGATAATCCAGTGCTTTTTCATCGAAACCAATCGCCCGCTTGACGGGTCAGAAATAACTACTTGGCAGTGCTATCGTTGCGCTGTCCGCGCTGTACGCTGTTGGTGTTCGTCTGCTCATAGACCGCATTGGGGTCTTTCGCGGTATCGGATTCAGTGACACCGGTCTTGTGCATACGCTCTTGATCAGCCGCCATTGTGTGCTGATTTTCGGTCGTATCGTGGTGGTCGGCAGTTTTGCGCGCCGCGTGGTTGGCGTGCTCGTTGGCTTGCGAGGCGTGACCGTGTGCCTGATTCGCTTCATGACCCGCCGCTTCGTGCTTTCCGGATTCGTGTAGTCTCGCAGCCTTGTCGTGATGCTCCGCCGCTCGCCGATGATTTTCCGCCGCTGTCTGATGATGCTCAACTGCCGGGTGTTTTTTATCAGCCATAATCACTATCTCCTCTTTTGATTACCATCTGAAGTCAGCATAGAATCAATCGCATCAATAATATCCAAATGCCCGCTCAACGAAAGCTAAATAATTATGTTAGGGGCGTAGGGATGCGGCTTGCCACGTCCGTTGAGCGCCATTGCAGGATTACACGTCCGCGCAAATGCGTTATGATAGGCGCATCAGACGTTTCTTTGCGGTTTGCTCGATTCTTCCAGCGGATATTTTTTGTGAACGCCTTACACTACGAACAATTGGCCGATCGCGTGTTGAGCGTGATTCGGGATCAGATCGTCGCCGCCGAGTTTGCGCCGGGTGAAAAGCTGACCGTCCACCAATTATCCGAAAAGCTGGCGGTCAGTTCGACGCCCGTGCGCGATGCTTTGCAACGGTTGACGCGCAACGAATATGTGTCGATCGAGCCGCGCCGGGGCACGTATGTCACCGAGATCGATCCGCAAGATGTGACTGATCTGTACGAACTGCGCACCGCCGTCGCCGTCCACGCGGGAAAGCTGGCTGGGCGACATATCACCGAGGGTGATCTGGATCGACTGCGCGCGTTGGCCGATCGGGCGCGTTCCAAAGTTGGCGAGGATGGTCAATATCTTGATTATGATCTGTATCAGCAGGCGGGCGCGGAGTTCTGGCGATCGTTGATCGCGCTCTCGAACAGCCATCGTCTGATTGCGACAGCATTTGAACTGGAACAGCACGGTCATTTTGCGCGCCTGCGTTATCAGGAAAATAAACAGAAACGACCCGCCTTCGAACTATTCGAGCATGGCCGTTTTGAGATCGTAGCGGCGCTCGCCCAACACGACGAATCGGCAATTGAGCGCGCGATCGTGGGGCATGTGGCGCGGGTCAGTTCGCACGCGCAAGATGTGCTGCGCCAATGGGAGCGCGAACGGGGTTGAGAGGGTTTGGGGGACGGATGCGGCAAGCCGTCGTCCGTCCGGTCAATCGGCCAGCGCCGCCGCACCCAACTTCGCCAGCACCATATCATCGGCTTCGGGCAGGCCGCTGACTCCGACCGCGCCCACCACCTGCCCATCGTGAATCAGTGGAACACCGCCGCCCCAGCCGATATAACGCGGATCGCCGAAGTTCGTCAGCGGCCAGCCCTTCTCGCGCGAGGAGTCGCCCACCGCCTTCGATTCTTTGCGTTCGCGCGCCGCTGTAAACGCCTTGTGGATCGCGTTGTTGATCGAGGCCAGCGGGCAGCCATCAGTCCGCAGCAGCGCGATCAGTTCACCATGTTCGTC
Organism: Aggregatilineales bacterium; assembly: GCA_038230635.1. GTDB lineage: Bacteria > Chloroflexota > Anaerolineae > Aggregatilineales > UBA2796 > JBBRMW01. The sequence goes on from JBBRMW010000157.1 coordinate 10,572, forward strand.
GGTCACGGCCACCGCCGCACTCAGTGATTTTGCTTCCAGTTCGGCCTGCACGACGCTAATCACACGCATAGCGTCTTTGTGTGACAATGTGAAGGTCTGGTTCATTATAAATTCCTGCCCATTGCGGCGTGCATGACACCATCGACCGAAATCCAGGCCGTCGCAATGTTGCGATCACTGTGTGCGAAGCCCATGTTGCCGACGCGATCGACCACGATCAGGCCGCCCAAACCGTTCACGCGCTCGACCATCACGCGGATGGCGTAATCGGCGGCGGCTTGCGCATCCATACCCGCTCCGATCGCGTCGGTGGCCGCCTTGCAGAGCACCACGCGCATGATCTGCTCGCCGTCGCCCGTCGCCGAAGCCGCACCCGTCCGATCGTCAGCATACGCGCCCGATCCGACCAGTGGTGAATCGCCGACGCGACCGGGCAGCTTGAACGGTGTCCCGCCCGTCGAAGTGGCCGCCGCGATGTGGCCGTGCGCATCGACCGCGACCGCGCCACAAGTGCCGTGCGGCTCTTCGGCGCTCACAGGGATACCCGCCTTGTGCTGCTCATAACGGGCGCGCGTCTTGGGTGTCGCCAGTTCCGTGGTGCTCACCAGCGGAATCCCCTGATGGATCGCAAATTCGCGCGCGCCTTCGCCCGCCAGGATTTTGTGGGGCGTATCGGTCATCACCAGCCGCGCCAACGTGATCGGGTTGGCGATACCCTGCACGGCGATGATCGCGCCCAGATCGAGCGTTGCGCCGTCCATGATCAGCGCGTCGAGTTCGATCTCACCGTTGCGATTGAGCACCGCGCCATGTCCCGAATCATAAGTCGGATCGTCTTCGAGGATACGCACGGCAATTTCGACGGCGTGCAGTGCGCTCGCCCCGCCTTCGAGCAGTTTCCAGGCCGTCTGCGCGGCGAGTTTACAACCCGCGAGGTGGGCGGCATGTTCGTCTTCAGGGATGCGGCCTGCGCCGCCATGGACGATGATCGCGGGAATTGCCACAGTTTTACTATTCCTTGAAAAACCAAAAATAGAACTTCACAACCCGATTTTGGGCGCGAGCAGCATATGATACGTAACCGATCCGGCGGTCAGCGTGATCACGGCAGCGGCGGTCAATTTCGGGATCGGCAGGCGGGATCGCAGCAGGGTCGGCGGCAAGTCACGTTGCTTGGAGGCCGCCACCACGCCCATCGAGATCGTCATTGGAATCGCGGCACAAAATACACACATCGCATACCCCTTCTTTCTGGCTTCACCTCAGCCCAACCCTCTCCATACGCACGGAGAGGGGTCGGGGTGAGGGCTTTTATGCCCCGCGTCCGCGACCTTCCCACCCGTTCGGCACGCCGAAGCGTACCAGCGCAATGCTGAACAGATACAGGCCAAACAAGATGCCCGTGATCACGACCATCGTCACCGGATCGTAGGTCGGCGCGATAAAGCCCGCAAACACCGCCGCCCCGACGATCGAATGTCGCCAAAAGTGCAGCATCTGCTTGCCGCTGATCAGGCCGATGCGCGCCAGTGCAAAAAATACGACGGGCGTCTCGAACACCACGCCGTGCCACAGCAGCACCCAGGTCACGAAGCCGAAATAGTTCTCCGCCGTCCAACTGGCTTTGATCACGTTCGCTTGGAAGCCGCCCAGGAAGCCAGTATAGGCGGGCATCAGCACGAGCCAGGTGAACACCACACCGAACAGGAATAGCACCGTCGTTGCCGGGATCGATCGCAGAATCCAGCGCTTTTCGATCGTTGTCAGGCCAGGGATGACGAACATCAAAATTTGATAAGTGATTAACGGACTCGCCAGGATCGCGCCCATCATGAGCGTCACCCGAAAAAAGACGGAGACCGTTTCCGTCGGCGAAATCGAGATCAGGCTGATGCCCGCCGACGACGCGATATAGCTGATCACCGGGTTGGCGAATACCAGCGAGATGATCATGCCGACAGCCAGACCCAGCACAGCCCGGAACAGCCGCATCCGCAGTTCTTCGAGGTGCTCGAAAAAGCCCATCGCGCCGCCGCTGCCCTCGTCCGTCGGAATATCTTCGCCGACGATCGGCGGGATTAACTTGGTAGCCATGCGTCGTACTTTCTGGATTGTTCATCGTCGGAAAGGACAGGCGGCGTCACATCGAGCGATGGCTCAGCACTGCTCACAACGGACGCGCTGGGTACGATCGGTTCGATCGGATCAATCAGCGCGGCGGCAGTATCCAGGGTGGCTGTGACGACTGTGGTCGGCATACTTGGCGGCTGCACCGACGGCGTGGTCGATTGATTGATGATCTTCTGCGCCTCCGCGCCAATGTCGAAACGTCGTGTCAGCACATCGGGTGGGACATCCAGGCCGGCGTCCTTGAATTCTTTTTGCACCGTTTGCATGGTCTGTTCCCACATGGCGCGGATTTGCGCCACATAGCGACCCGCTTGATAGGCAAACTGGAGCATTTTCTTAGGGCCGAACAGGAGCAGTGCCAGAATCAGGATGAAGAAAATCTGCGGCCCAATTCCCAGGATATTCATTCGGTTGCCGTGTCCTCCAACTGGGTACGCGCTTCGGTCTCGTTATCCGACAGCGCGCCCAGCACGCCGTTCACAAAACGCGGCGCGTTGTCCGCGCCAAATTCTTTTGCCAATTCGACAGCCTCGTTAAAAATCACTTTGGCGGGCGTATCCCGCACAATGGCAAACTCGAAAAAGGCGATGCGCAAGATGTTGCGGTCGATGATCGCCACCTGATCGAGCGGCCATTCAGTCGCGTATTGTTGAATCAGTGTATCGAGGCGGCTTTTGTTTTCGAGCACGCCGTTGATCAACTGATAGGTGAATATACGCACATCTTCGTCGATTTGGTTTTCGCTCAGGCGTTCCTGCATGACCTGCTCGATCGGATGAGTCGTGCAGTCGAGTTCGTAAAGTGCTTGGAGCGCCAGTTCGCGCGCCGCGTGACGGTTTTGGGAGGTCAAGGCTGATCGATAATCCTGCTTCACAAGTTCACCTGCTAAGTATAACACCGGATTGCGAAAACCTTCACCCCCGACCTCTGGCTGGGTGCATTCAGGGTTGGGGGCAGACGATAGAACCCCTCTATCCCCCCAAGCCCTTTCCCCCACGCAAGCGGGGGGAAAGGGGAGTCACACCCGACCGCTGACCGAGCTAGCCACGTCCTTCAGCCAGCGGGTACCCCCTTTGCCCCACCGGCGTGTCCTCACCCGTATCGCTGCCCTGCTGATTGTGAACGCTTGCAGAAGCGTCTGCTCCCTTTCTC
>JBBRMW010000158.1:0-13760 GCA_038230635.1 Aggregatilineales bacterium
GGCAAAACCAACGCTTCCGTCTTCATTCTCCTCGCTCTATATGCCTGGAACCTTATTGTCCTGTTCAATTTCATCAATGACCGTCCGTTAGGTGAGGTCAAACCCGTTCTTGATTTGCTCTGATTCATGCCCCACCCTCAGGTAGCTTGGTAGGGACATTTAACCACATGTCGGCGGAGTTACAAACCTCTCTCAAATCTTTGCAACTGAGCGAAAAGCGCTTTCGTACCCTATTTGAGACCGCGCCGGATGCGATCTTAGTTATGGATCTGCAAAGTGCTCAGATATTGGATGCCAACGATGCCTCTTGCCTTCTTTACGGTTACAGTCAAACTGAGATCCGGCAATTGAGGATAACGGATCTATCTGTCGAGCCAACCAAAAATCTCGAGGCGATCCAGCGGGGAATCCATAAAGCCCCTTTTGGCTATCATAAAAAACGGGATGGCACTGTGTTTCCGGTGGAGATTACGTCAAGTGACGGTCTGGCGATATATACCAGCTTTATCCGAGACATTAGCGAGCGCCAGATGGCCGAGGCCGAGCTGCAAAAATATCGGGAGCACCTTGAGGATTTGGTCTCTACGCGAACTGCTGAATTGGAAGTCGCCAAAGATCGTGCAGAATCAGCTGATCGTCTCAAATCGGCATTTCTCGCCAACATGTCGCACGAACTGCGCACGCCGCTCAATTCGATCATCGGGTTTACGGGCATTATACTACAAGGGCTGGTAGGGCCGCTGAACGATGAACAGCAAAAGCAATTAGGGATGGTGCGTGGAAGTTCTCTCCACCTGCTTAACTTAATCAACGACGTGCTAGATATTTCCAAGATTGAAGCCGGGCAGTTACAGGTGGTCTGTGCCCCGTTTGACATGCGTACTATGCTTGAAAAGGTAATCCAGGCGCTGACCCCACTGGCTGAGAACAAAAAACTGACGCTTGATGCTAAAATCGCGCCAGAAGTTGGCACACTCGTCAGCGACCGGCGGCGCGTGGAGCAAATTCTGATCAATCTGGTCAACAACGCTGTCAAGTTTACCGATCAGGGGCAAATACATGTCCAGTGTCTGGCAAGCGACGATCATCTGATCGTGCAGGTGAGAGATACGGGTATGGGCATCAAACCAGAGAACATGAAAGATATGTTTAAGCCGTTTCATCAAATTGATATCGGCACCGCGCGCCGCTTTGAAGGTACAGGGCTGGGCCTTTCGATTTGTCAGAAGCTGGCTGAACTGCTGGGCGGTGAAATCCAGGTGGCAAGCGAATGGGGTAAAGGAAGTACATTTACCTGTATACTGCCTATAGAATGCAGGAGTTAAAGTCAACGAACCCCTCACTTTAGTGAGGGCATGAGTTCGCTCATGCTCAACACTTCAGCTTAGCGGCAGCGAAAAACTGCCAAGTTGACTAGCCAATACCTGAGATGACCGAGTTCAGACGGGTTCTTGGGCAACCTTCAGATAGTCATGACGCCCCGGCGTGATCGCACCAGTGCCGGGCCCACGTCGGTTACAATTAAAAGACCTGTGGGTTAGGGGCGGTGTCGCCGCCCGCACAAGCCGTTTGAATTGTGGCGAGGAGCAGCTACACCCGCAAGGGTGCTTTACCCATAACTGGGTTCAAAGAGAGGACTGCGATGTTAGTTTATGTACAGGACAAAGGAGGCAAGCCGCTGATGCCAACCGCACGGTTGGGCAAAGTGCGGCACTGGCTGCATGAGGGACAGGCGGAACTTGTGCGCCACGAGCCGTTCACGATCCGCTTGCTGGTCGTGGACTGCGGTTACATCCAGCCGTTGACGTGTGGCGTGGATGTCGGAACGATGCGTGTGGGTGTCTCGGTGGTGGGCGAACACGCCGAAGTCTTTTCGGCAGAAGTGGGCTTACGCACCGCAATCTGCGACTTATTGAGCCAACGGGCGATGTTCCGGCGCAGCCGCCGAGGCCAGAAAACACCCTACCGCGAACCGCGATTCCTGCACCGCATCCACACGGACGAACTCGCGCCGTCGATACGCGCCAAAGTGGACGAGACGCTCAAGGTGCTCGACTTGGTATCAACCATCTTGCCGATCGCGCAATGGGTGCTGGAACTGGGCAACTTCGACCCCCACAAACTGAAGCATCCAGAGGTGAGCAGTACGGATTATCAGCAGGGCGAGCAATATGGCTTCGCCAATGCGCGTGAATACGTGTTGTGGCGCGACCAGCATCGCTGTCAAGCGTGCAAAAGTCAGGCGCGTGACCCGCACCTGAAGGTACACGCACCTTTCGGCTCGAACCCTATCACGAAACCCAGAAAGGAGAAGCGCATTCCGCCCCCGTTTGAAAACAGGGGTCTCCTGCGCTGAATTTATGAAACAAACAGTCCTTGTCATTGAGGACAATGAACAAAACCTCTATCTCGTCACCTTTATCCTAGAAAAACATGGATACCAAGTTATCCCGGCGCGAGATGGACAGGAGGGCATTGAGTTGGCAGGTCAGGTCAAACCCACGCTGATCTTGCTGGATATCCAGTTACCTGTAATGGATGGCTACACTGTAGCGCGGGCCTTACGAAGCAACCCGGATCTGATCCAAACTCCTATTATCGCAGTAACCTCCTATGCGATGGTTGGTGACCGTGAAACTGCGCTCGAAGCTGGTTGTTCGGGCTACATTGAAAAGCCGATTGTGCCTGACACGTTCATGACCGAGGTCGAGCAGTATTTACCTAATCTGAGAGGTGAACCATGACCACCATTCTGATTGTTGACGACAACGCGCAGAATCTGTACATGCTCCAGGTGCTCTTGAAGGGCCATGGGTATGAAGTATTCTCGGCGACCAACGGTGTTGACGCGCTACGGGTGGGCAGGCAAAATCTGCTAGACATGGTTGTCTCCGACATTCTGATGCCGGTCATGGACGGCTTCGTGTTGTGTCGCCAGTGGAAGACCGATGAACATCTCAAGCCAATTCCCTTTGTTTTTTACACCGCAACCTATACTGAACCCGCCGATGAGGATTTTGCCTACAGCCTGGGGGCGGAGCGGTTTATTATCAAACCGCAAGACCCTGCTGTCCTCATCAAACAGCTCCGCGAAGTTCTGGATGAATATAGAGCGGACAAACTCACTGCATCACACAAGGAGGTGGAAGAACCCGTTTTTCTCAAGCATCACAATGACGCTCTTTTCCGCAAACTTGAAGACAAACTTGCCCAGTTGGAAATAACGAATTTATCCCTAGAACGTGACATTGCCGAGCGTAAACAGGTTGAGGAGAAACTAAAAAAGTCGGTTTCTCTGCTCCTAGCGACGTTGGAATCGACCTCTGACGGGATATTGGTCGTTGACAATACGGGCAAATGTGTCAGCTACAACAATCGATTTCTCCAGATGTGGAACCTATCCGAAGGCGTTTTGGCGAGCTTTGGTGACAATTACACGCTGGAATACTTTACTCTGGGACAATTGAAAGAGCCTGAGTCTTTTACGGACAAAGTGAAAGATCTTCACCGCGACGCAGAAACGACCAGCTTGGATGTGCTTGAATTGAAAGATGAGAGAACCTTCGAACGCTATTCACAACCTCAACGAATAGACGGTCAACCGGTTGGAAGAGTCTGGAGTTTCCGTGATGTTACTAACCAAAGGCGAGCAGAGACGGAGCTTCAGCAGTATGCGGTGCGACTCGAACAGACAGTGGAAGAACGGACAAGCGAGCTGCGCCGCGCTAAAGAACAAATCGAACTCATTCTGAACCATACGCATGATGCGGTTGCTCTTACTCAGTCCAATGGGGATATCCAAACGCGCAATCCCGCATTCATAGCGATGTTTGGCACCCAAGTCTCTCAGCATATCGAACGTGTCTTTCGGACGGTAGCCGACGATGCGGTGAGCGTGTCCGTCGGTCATGCGTTGATGAAGGTGATCTACGATCAGGAGAGTCAACGCATAGAAGCTCAAATCGTTTCGGGTGATGGTCATAATAAAGACATTGATCTGGAACTCATTCCGGTGCAATTAGCCAATGGGGTAGAGCGATCGGGCATCCTGGTAAGCGCGCATGATATCACGCATCTCAAAGACATCGAGCGCTTCAAAACCCGTTTTGTGAATGATGTGATCCACGATTTGGCGACACCTATTTCGGCCCTGAGCACGCGCCTTTACATGCTGAAACGATTTCCCGAAAATCTGAATGACCATGTGCGTGCGTTGGAAAATCAGGTGAAACATCTTAGCAATTTACTAGCTGATCTGCGAACGTTGTCTCAACTTGACCGGGCGCAGCTTCGCCTGACTCTGGGTTTGTGCGACCTGAATGAATTGATGAAATACGTCTTTGATACTTATGAACCGGTGGCTGTGGATAAAGCACAGCCCATAACATTATCCCTTGACCCTTCGTTACCGAAAATACAGCTAGACAGCCAGCAGATCGAGCGCGTATTGGTGAACCTGATCTCGAATGCTATCAATTACTCACCGAATGGTAGGGCCATTTACGTTCAAACTGAGACCGAGGCAGGTAACGTCGTTTTTTCGGTTACCGATGAGGGTATCGGCATCAGCAGCGACGAGTTACCGCATGTTTTCGAGCGCTTTTACCGGACCGATCGGGCACGGCAGACTCAAGCTGGTGGCACAGGCTTGGGACTGGCGATCGTCAAGGAAATTGTTGAACTCCATGGTGGTACCGTGTCGGTTCGTAGTGAACCCGGAAAAGGGAGCACATTCAAAGTCCAATTGCCATTCAGACGATGAACACCCTCTTTTACTTGATCCTTACCCTTTTTAAACAATCTCTTAAACGCCGACCCGTCCCTGGCGGCAGTGATCGCATCGCTCACTGCTTCTATCGAGAGGATTAACCCCAACGCCTGAATTTGCGCTTCGGCTTGAGGCGCCATTTCACGCAAGCGTCGGTCCAGCGTCCGTCGGTCAGGAATACGCGCCAAGCCGCACGCAGCGGCAACCAACGGCGTGCCCGCCAGATAGCGCCACAAGGCCGACGCGCCCGGGCGAGCATCGGACGCGGCCAGTCGCCGTCCCTACAAAAAACACGGTTCTTGTAGGGACGACGGCTTGCTGCGTCCATTTGTTATCACGAATTTCGACAGAGTTCGCGTCGTTCGATAGCGTTCAGCGAACGGTCGAACAAACCCAGCATGGGCGCGCGCGTTACGACGCAGGTTCGGCGTCTGTGGCTGCGATCGGTGCTTCGGCGAACGACTCGCGGCGGCGCAACGTGCGCACATAGAGCGCCCCAGTCGGGGTGAGGATCAGCGCAGCGGCCAGCAGCGTCGCACGCAAGGCCCCGCCCAACCCGATGATAGCTGTCAGCCCCGAAGCCAGCCCACCCAAAAGCGGACCGCCCACGATCTGACCGAATGCATCGACCTGACCGCTCAGCGAGTGCATCGTGGCGCGCACATTCGACTCGATATGCTGATTGAACCACGTCGTGTAGAACGGACCCGCCGCGCCGCGCATGGTGTTGAACAACCAGAACGTGAGCAGCGCGAGCCAGAAGTTACCCGCCAGCGCAAACGCCGCCAAGCTGATGACGACCAGCGTGTTCATGATAAGCAGAACGCGCGTTACGGCGACGGAGTCGGTGGTATCAACCCGGCGTTGGATAAACTCCGTGCTGATTAAGCTCAGGATAGCCGCGCCCGCCCGCATGATTCCGAACCATGTCACCGGAGCAAGCGCGCCGATCAGCGGAAACGTGAAGTTGGTGAGGATGTGATCCGTCCACAGCCGGTCATAGGCTTCGCTGTACAGGCCATAGAACAGTCCGATCGCAATGATGGTCAGCAGGATCGGGCGAGCACGCAGCAGCCGCGTGCCCTGGCGAGTGGTGTGAACCATCTGCCCCCACGAACTGCGATCCTCACGTGGCGTCGGTTTGAAGCCATTTTCGGGCATCACAACGATCAGAATCAGCCCCATCACCACGAATGCGGCGCCACCGACCAGGATCGGTAGGTTGAGCGCGAGATTGCCCATCAAAACACTGAATGAGATGCCAATCAAGCCGCCGATCGATCCCATTTGTGAGGCGCGTATGAAAGCCTTGCCAGCTCGCTCAAGGCCGAGTTCATCACTGATCCAGGCTTCTTCTGCGCCGCTGACGAAAGTGACGCCGATACCCCACAAGATTTGAGCGAGCAGGACAGCCTCGAAGCGCGGGATTGCGCCTTCGACGCAAAAGCCGAGACCGATCAGGATCGTGCCGACGATCACCGAGAAGCGGCGGCTGAACACATCGGCCACCACACCTGTCGGAATCTGGAAGATGAAGATCGCAGCTTCGAGCGTCGTGCCCACCAGCACCAGTTGCAGCGGGCTGAGACCCACGGTGGTGACTTGATACACAATGCTGACGGTGAAGATCAGCGCGAAGAAAAATGAGTTGGCCGCGGCCATACTCAGATAGACGGTGTAAGCGTTACGTCGTCTGACGTGCATGTTATTCCCTTTGGCAGGAGACAAGTCGAATTGGCGAGCGCGCGAGCCGTGGTCGAGCGATCAAGACCGACTCAGGCGCGGCGAATGTTCCGACGGCGCTCGTCGTGGGGTCGTTCAGATGTGCCAGGGAATCAAGGCGTGGACAGGACAGCTTACTGGCGCAGAGACTTACCCGTGCGAGCGTCAAGGGCGGATAAAGTTGTGCGGACTGGCATCGGGTTCGCCTCCTTTCGTAACTAGGGGAATGAATGAACATCATAGCATGACGGGCTGCCAATTTCAAGATTCGGAATGGCGCGCCGTCAGGGCACGCCGTTACGCCGTCAGGGCAATTGCATCTAAATTCCGAGTACCTTGAGGAGGTAGGCTTCGCTCCAGCCGGCCTTGAGGCGTTTGCCCTTGATGCCCAGTTTAAGGGAAAACTCCTGTTTGAGCAGATTGAGGGCGATGTGCCGCAGCACGGCGAAATTTTGTGGCGCGTTGCCCACGCGAATACGCTGCTCATCCTCGCGGAAGGCGATGTCAAGCACCCAGTGCAAGCCATTTTCAATCTGCCAATGAGCTCGAATAGCGTCCAGGAGCGGGGCGGCAGGCGAGGGTAGGGACGAAATGTAGTAAGCGACCTCAACGCTGGTAGTATCACGGAGTTGACGTTCGCGACGGACTTTGACGAGGGTGAGCAGGCCAAGCCACTGCTGGCTGGTTCGAAAGTACGGAAAGTGGTGCGGGTCGGTAATTGTCCAGCATTCGCGGATGTCGATGCGACCGTGATCTTTATCGACCGTTTTAACATAATCGGTCTCCAGGCCGTGCGAGGGGATCTGCTCCAGGTGTCTGAACAGGTCCACTGTGTCCTGATATAAATGACCCTGATTTTCCTTGAGCGACAACACGTAATCCGCGTCTTTATCGAGGATGGCCTGGGCAATCTCCTTTTGGCAGCCCATCGCATCGATAGTCACGATGCAGCCCGCCAGACTGAGCACGTCAAGCAGTTTGGGAATGGCCGTAATTTCATTCGACTTGTCATCGACTTTACGCTGCCCAAGCGTCAGATGGTTGTCCGCGGCCCAGGCGCTGACCCTATATATCGCCCCTTTGCCCAGCCCTTTATCATGTGACCGACGCAGTTGTTTACCGTCAATTGCCACCACCTGCCCCGCGCTGACCTCGAACGCCGACTGTACCCACTGCAAAAAAGCGGCTTGAAACGCCTCGGCATCGATACGGCTGAATACCCGTCCAAACGTGTCGTGCGACGGTATTCCATTCGGCAATGCCAAAAACTGGCGCAGCCACTCTCGTTTTTCATTCCCCCATGCTTCAATCTCGACCCAATCATCCGCGCCGCAAATGACCGCACACACCGCTATCACGATAATATCCAGCAGCCCGTCTTCTTTGCTGCGTTCCACGCGCGGATCTTTGATATGCTCGAAATGCTCGAATAAATCTGGTGTGCTTGTCATTGTCATCATGACTTTTTCCTTTTCACACCCGTTTACCCCTTTTGTCAATCCTCAATTAGATGCAATTGCCCTGGTTACGCCGTTCGGCGGACTTGTCAGTGCCCGCAATCTATGATACACTAGCTGCATTCGATGATGTTTCGCGCAAAAAGTGGCAACCCCACTTTTTTTGTTAAGTTGAGCCTGATTCCAGCGCTTCAGCGCCCCCAACCGCAAGCAGTTGAGACGGAGTATCCAAGAAAAAGATCGTGGCAAAGAGCGAATTTCTACTGGCATTCAATGAAGTGGCTGAGCTGCGGAAGCTGCCGCGCGATGTGATCACCGATGCGCTGCGACAGGCGCTCATTTCGGCCTATCGCCGCGACACTCACGCCAGCAACGCCCAGCATGTCGAGGCGGAAGTCGATCTGGTCGCCAACATGCACAAGATTTTTGTTGAAAAAGAGGTGGTCGAGGAAGCGCTCGATGAGAACACCGAAGTAGCTCTGGTCAAGGCGCGCGAAATTGCACCGGATACGCAGCTTGGCGACATGGTGATGATGCCGATCGAGTACGACGTCAACCGCTTTGGGCGCATCGCCGCGCAGACCGCTAAACAGGTGATCTCGCAGAAAATCCGCGATGCCGAGCGCAACCAGTTATTCGATGAATTCAAAGAGCGCGAAGGTGAACTTGCCATCGGCCAGGTACAGAGCGTCAGCCCCTCGCATGTGACGCTGACAATCGATCGCGCCGAAGTGACGATGCCGCGCAAAGAGCAGATTCCCGGCGAGCGTTATCACCAGCACGACAAAATCCGCGTGCTGATCAGCGAAGTCAAAAAGAGCACACGCGATCCGGTGATCACGGTGTCGCGCTCGAACAAAAACGTATTGCGCCGTTTGCTCGAATACGAAGTGCCCGAAATTTATGCCCATCAGGTCGAGATCATGAGCATCGCCCGCGAGGCCGGACACCGCTCGAAGGTGGCCGTCGTGGCGCGGCAACCCGGCGTCGATCCGCTGGGTGCGTGCGTCGGCCCGCGCGGAATGCGCATCCAAAACATCGTCAAGGAACTGAACGACGAAAAGATCGACGTGATTCCCTGGGACGCCGATAACGCGGTGTTCATCGCCAAAGCATTGCAGCCTGCGCGCGTCACGGGCGTCTATCTGGAGCAGGATATCGATCAGGGCAAGACGGCGTTGGTGGTCGTGCCCGACGAACAATTGTCGCTGGCGATTGGCCGCGAAGGTCAAAATGCACGGTTGGCCGCCAAATTGACGGGCTGGCGCATCGACATCAAGAGCGTCAGCGAAGCCGCTTTTAGCGCGATCGATCACATGGAAGAGCCGCCACTAAATAAACTCGCCCTGGATATGCCCGATATGGCGACCGAAGTGCGGCGTATCCTCGACAAAAAACGCGCGGAACGGGCGGTCATGCCCGAAGAGTATGCAACGTTGGCGCGTTTTGTGCAGATGGTAGAACAGCGCTTGCTCGATCAACGCGAGATCACGCGCGGTCGCCGCAAAAAGGCGATGGAAAAAATGCGTCCGAGCATTCCCGCGCATTTGTTCACCATCTCGCTCAAAGAGATGAACCTGCCGGAGCCGATCCTAGTCGCGCTCAAGAACGTCGAGAACGCGGGCGAATTGATGCTCCACGCCGACGCCGATACCGAAAAGCTGCGCGAGGTGCTAACCGCTGCCCGCCTCGATGAAGATGCGCTCGCGGTGATCCAGGATGCGCTGGAAGATGTGCGCCGCCTGAAACCTGTCGCGCCGCCCGAAGTGGTCGCCCCCGCACCGCCGATCGCCGAAGCGAGCACTTCCCCGGTTGAAGCCGTTCTCCAGGCCGAACCCGTTGCCGATGCGCCCGCTGTCGCCGAAGTCGATGATGAGGAAGCGCCGCCCGCCTTTGTCGATGCGATTGCCGCGCCACTCAAAACGCAAGAAGAACCACGTATGCGTCGGATTCCCAAACCTATCGCGGCAGCAGCGGCGGAACCCGTCGTCGAGCCAGTCGTTGAGGAAGATGACGCATCCGGCAAAAAGGGTGTCAAGAAGGACAAAAATCAGCGCCGCACGCTCGTTTACGATGAAAAGACCGGCACGATGGTCGCTCGTCGCAAGCGTAAGGGTGATCGCGGCGGTTTCGGCGGCTGGGAAGAAGACATCTAAAACGAGCTGCTTAACCATGCCCCAATCTGCGCCGCGTCATATTCCCCAGCGAACGTGCGTCGTGTGCCGCGAGACGGCGGCCAAGCGCACCCTGACGCGGATCGTGCGCACGGGGGATGACGGCGTTCACGTCGATCCGACAGGTAAACGCAACGGGCGTGGCGCGTATCTCTGCGATCAGCCGAAATGTTGGACGCGCGCAATCGACGGCGACGTGCTGGCGAAGGCGCTCCGCACCGCGCTGACCGACGTCGACAGGGATCGACTACGCGCGGCTATTCCCAACCCCCCGGCGGACACCTCGGCAGGCTGACTGGCAAACAAAATCGTGGATGAAACCTGTTTGCTCAGGTTAACGCGAGGTGCGACAGGGTAAGCTGAAGGCGTTGTAAAGGTGGGGAAAAAGTGCAACGCCAAGTGAATTTGCTATCGTTAATTTGCTATCCAGCCAGAATGTTTATCAGGACTTTCGCTTGATGTACTCATCGGAATGCCAGGGTAGACTAAAGTTATTCCGCAGAGGTGCAAATTTCAAGCTAGTTGCCACAGACGGTGACATTGACCGACCAAAATGCTTGGTCAGAGCCGATTTTGCAGCGTAGGTCAACCCAAAATGATTGAGGTACGCTCGCAAGTCTAGTATTTACACCATAGGCGAAAGTTCTGTCTATAAAGGATTCCCGTCCGGCGCGGTGTATTGGCATTGAAAACACATCAGGAGAACTCACATGCACCGGGTGGTACGTTCTGCTTTCAGCGTTTTGATGCTCACCGTGCTCCTCGTCGGCGCACCGATCGGTACCTTGCGCGCGCAAACGCCGCCGATCACGCTGTCGATCGCGGTGGATAGTTGGGTCAAAGATCAGTTTTTCGATGTTGACGGCGGGCAGTTGATGAAGGATTTCGAGAGCGCACACCCCGGCGTCAAAGTCAATGTGATCGCCAGCAATGGCTTTTACAGTTCGCCCGTCTATAGCAAAACGCCGGACGAATATTTTACGGGGCTGGAAAAATATGCGGATACCGCCGATGTGCTCTCTGTCGCCAGCTTCGCAACCTATCCCGAAGCGGTTCAGGGCGGCTATTTCCTCGATCTGACGCCGTACATTGCCGCTGACAAGAATTTCGACGCGGCAGATTTTTACCCGGCGGCGCTGCAATCGTTCCAGTTCGACAACGGCCAATGGGCGCTGCCCAATACGAGTGGCTTATTGATGATGGTCAACTACGACGCGGCAGCTTTCGACGCGGCGGGGCTGACCTACCCGACCGACAAATGGGCGCTCGACGATTTTGCCAACGCGGCGCGTAAATTGGTTCAGCGCGACGCGGCGGGCAAGGTCGTGCGCTATGGCTTCGATGTCACCTATGAAGGTCATTTTTTGCGCAGCCTGCTCGCGCAAGGTACCTATGACACCACGACATCGCCCAATCAACCCGCGTTGGATCGGCCCGACGTGGTGGAACTCGCCAAAAAGTGGGCGGCCCTCCACAAAGAAGGCATCATTGGCCCCTCATATGAGACGGGCGGCATGATCACCTTAAACGCGCCGTTGAATGTTGAAATGCCGTTCCAAACCGATGGCGTTCAGAAAAATATGACTCCGGCATTGCTGCCGGGTGCTCGTGCTGGATTAAACCCGCAAGGCTTCGCGGTCAGCGGCGGATCGCATTACCCAGAATTAGCCTACGAACTCGTTGAATTTTTAACGACGCGCCCGAACTATGGCATGGGTAGCCAGTTTTATCCCGCGCGCAAAAGCGTGACGGAGCGCTTCCTGGCGCAAATCAAAGCGCAAGGGGGCGCCTTGTACAACGATCAGCAGCGCGCCATCTATGAAAATGCGCTGACGCACGCGATCCCGTTCAGCGAACTGCGCTATATCGATTATGTCAGCCGCGTCGTTTACGACGCCAGCCAGGACAGCACCATCGACATTGAACAGGCATTGCAAAAGGCGCAGGCACAGGCGCTAAAATTCTTGCAAATGGCCGAGGACAAACGCAAAACGGTCGTGCTGAATGTCGCAAATCCCGAAGCGCCGCATCTGGCCGCCGGACAAGTCGCCTTGAAGTTCGGCATTGGCACAAGTGATTCGAGCGCGCCCAATCTCGATACCTGGAACGCGCTCGCAGGATCATTCACGACGGGCGATCCACAGGTCAAGCACATCGCTTTCGAGGGCACAGTTGACGCCGCGCTGGATAACCTGGGCAAAAAGTACGACTGCTTTTATCTGCCACAGAGTCCGGTAGGGCGAGCGCAGCCGGGTCAGCTTCTGGCGCTCGATCCGTTTCTGGATGTAGATAAGGCGTTCAATCGCACCGATCTCCTGCCTGGAGTCCTGACTTTTGTGGGGGCTGACAACAAGCTATGGGGCTATCCGCTGACGATCAGGCCGCTGCTGCTGCGTTATGACAGCAAGCAGTTTGCCCAGAATGGGATCGCGGTGCCCGACGCAGGCTGGCAGATCGACGCTTTCGCTGATGCCTTGAAGACTCTGCATACGGCCAGTGGCGGCGCCGTGCTCACCAATGGCGTCAGCAATGTGGGCGGGATGCCGCTGCTGCTGCTGATCGCGGCCTATGGCGGCATCCCGATCGATTATCGCACCAGCCCACCCACGATTGCGTTCAGTGATCCGGCCAACGCTGCCGCGATCAAACAAGTGCTCGATCTCGTCAAGCAGGGTGACATCGCCTATAAAGCCCTGGGCAACTCCGATTTCACCAGCGCGCCCGTGTCCGACGCCGCGATCTTTGCCGAGTATCTGGACGAGCATCAGGTGAGCGCACCGGCCTCCACCAACAAGCTGATCGGGTTTCCCACTGGCAGTCGCTACACGCCGCTTGCCTTCGATGTCGGCGCGGCGTTCATCAGCGCGAACACGCCGAACGCCGATGGCTGCTACCGCTGGATCGCGTCGCTGGCCGCGTACCCTGAACTATTCGACGGTCTACCCGCCCGTCCCGCCGCTGCGGATGATCCGGCGTGGGCGACGCTGCACGGCACGAAGGTTACGACGTTTTACAAGCAGTACGCAGCACAATTGAAAGCGCCGAATGCGATCCCATTTCCGAGTGTGTTCAGCACGCCGTTTGGCGGATTCATCCTCGAACGCTGGCTGTATCGTGCCTTCGATGCCTATGTGCTCAAAAATGCTGATCTGACGACGGCGCTGGCGGACGCGCAAACCTACGGGAGCGCCTTCCTGACCTGTCTTGGCAGCGACAACACGCTCGGCGATGCATACTATCAGCGCTTCGATTCGTGCATGACCAAAGCCGATCCGACGATCAACGTGCAGCCGGGGAAATAGCACGTCGTGTTATGCACTAGGGTTGAAGGGCACACCTAAGCAGACGCGGCAAGCCGCCGTCCCTACAAAACCACGCGATTTGTAGGGATGGCATTCTTGGCGCCCCATATGCACCAAGTTAAGGGATTTTGTGACGATACCGCGCAAAACAACATCAGGGCCAATCGCCATTTATGGTTCAGAAAGGGTCAATCCATCGACTTTTCAAGGCGAATGGGATAGGTTGTTTTTCGATGAACCATCCTAAACCGAAAAACGGGCATTTTACGATGGGTTTAGGCCATTCCAGAGAAAAGAAAGCTCCAAGACGCTATAATAGAGACGAAGTAAGGAGCAA
>JBBRMW010000159.1:0-13327 GCA_038230635.1 Aggregatilineales bacterium
CGTCAGCAGAATCTGGTCGCGTGCGCTCAGCATGAACGGATGCCCGGCCCCGATCTCGCGCTGCCGGTCGACCCGTTCCAGCCGCTGCCACTCGGCTTCTATATAATATCCCTGCATATCTTTATATAGCGCGTCGAACTCGCTCACGCGTAAGCCTGTCAGCGACTGAAATACACTCGGAAAACCGCTCAAGTGATTGTATTGGAGTATCATGCGCCCAGTGTACCTCACCGTCACTAATTCCGAATGTTATCCAATATATACCTGTGCTGAAGCCGTTCCTAAAATAATACTGATCCCAATCATCGCTTTCTAGCGCGGGATATATGTAAAGCGGGGCACCCAATGCTACGATAAAATCACCAAACGATGTTCTATTATGTGGAAAAAATGGTGCTGTTTCCAAATTCCACTGGATGGAAATAGCTTGCACAAGGTGCGATGAGTTGACTCGAATCAAAATTGAGCTATATGATCGATTATCTGTAAAATTAAGGTTGTCTGGGGCGCTTACAGATGACTGATTTTTCATCTCGTTTGAAAGCGGATGCGCCTTTATCAGTTTGACAGCTTCATCCATACTCGTCACACCCGGTGTGATCCCGAACAAACACGAATCGCCGCACGATGAGCCATCCGGGTTGGTGCGCCACGCCACCACCGGATTCGGCTGTGTGCCGCCGATCGCGCGGGCAGCCAGCATCCCGATGCCGAGGATCACGATAAGCGCGAGGGTGAGGCAAACGAGTGGGCGGATCATGGCGCGAGCATACTTGATCTGGCGTGATTGTTCAAAGGTTGCGTCCGCCGCTTGCCTGACGAGGGTTAGGGGAAACAATGGAAACTATTTCCCGTATAGTAGTCAGGATATTGCGCCAGGGCAATCCGCCAGTAACTAATCCGAGAGGCAAAACCCCGCCATTTGACGGGAGTGTTTGATGAATATTCTTTATTAGTCGAGGTCGTCAGCACCAATCCGATGCCTGATGGGCTACGATCGTTGCTCATACTATTGCAAGAAGGTACTGTAAAAACTATAAATTTATGACTCAGATAATATGTATCTCCGCCCATTTCAGATGATCCTAAATCGATCTCAGTAGGGAAACCCAGTACAAGATTGAGATCGCTAAATGACACAGACGATTGGTGTGGAAATGCAAGTCCCCACTCACTCCAATTGATGCCGACTTCATGCACAGATTGCTGAGAATCTGGGAGAAGGACGATCGATGTGCTTGTCAAATCGTTTTGCTCAACAGAATTAAATTGCTCAACAGAATTAATGCTGCCTGAGTCATTCAATGTCATGTCGCGGGTGAGCGGATGCGCTTTTATTAACTTGACCGCTTCATCCATACTCGTCACCCCCGGCACAATCCCAAACAAGCACGACTCCCCGCACGATGAGCCATCCGGGTTGGTGCGCCACGCCGCCACCGGATTCGGCTGTGTGCCGCCGATCGCGCGGGCGAATACCATTCCGACGCCGAGGATCACGATCAGCGCGAGGGTGAGTCGAATGAGTGGACGCATCATGGCGCGAGCGTACTTGATCTTATGCGATTGTTCAAAGGGTGCGCTCCCGCCGCTTGGCTGACAAGGTTAGGGTATACACCAATAAGAATCTTCATACAGATTCGGGTATTTACTAACGGCATCCTGCCAATAACGGCGTCGATTCGCAAAGCCTTGCCAACCTACTGACGAAATAATTGACCGTTCGTTCTGATCTGACGGACGAAAGAGTTGAAAATTATTCAAATTACGACTTGGTCCGCTTTCGCAGAATGTGCGTAGGTGAGCGCTAAATCCATTTTTGAAAGAAAAATAGTCATCCCCATCATTTGCAGCCCTCACGAATACGGAAATCGGAACCCCAAAAAAGGTGACGAAATCACCGAACCGTCCAATTCCACCTGGAAGAAGCGGTAAACTTGCCGCGAGCCACGAGACACTGACATCATTCACAAGGTGCGGTGAGGCATAATCGTAAAAAACCGAGATACTGTTAGAGTCATTATCCAAAAAAATATAGCTGCCGTCTGTACCTAATTTGCGTGGTGCGCCCAATACTCGTGTTAGCGAATGTGTTTCGATCAATTTGATCGCTTCATCAATTGTTGTCACACCCGGTGTGATCCCGAACAAACACGACTCGCCACATGATGAGCCATCCGGGTTGGTGCGCCACGCCGCCACGGGATTCGGCTGCGTGCCGCCGATCGCGCGGGCGACCAGCATCCCGATGCCGAGGATCACGATCAAGGAGAGGGTGAGTCGAACGAGTGGGCGGATCATGGCATGAGCATACTTGATCTTGTGCGATTGTTCAAAGGTTGCGCACCCTGGGTGCATTCAAGTTTGGGGCAGGATTTGGAAAGGACAGACCGCTCTATCCTCGACCCTGTCCCCACGCAGGCGGTGGGAAAGGGAGCAGACGCCTCGGTGAGTCGCTCGGTAGTACCCGTCGGCTGAAGGGCGTGGCGAGGTCGGTCAGTGGTCGGGTGTGACTCCCCTTTCCCACCGCTTGCGTGGGGGAAAGGGGTGGGGGGATAGAGGGGTTCGATCTTGCCCCCATCCCTGAATGCACCCCGTACCCTTCCGCCAGGGCACGGCGTCGCTGGACTTCCCAAAATAACAAGCGTTTGTTTGCTCCAGATCGGATATGATTGAACGCACTAGGCTGGCTTCAATCATGGATGGTTTCATGCTCAAACGCTCGATCGTGATACTTTGCCTGTGTTTACTCGGTGCTTGCTCGAATGCGACGACGACTCCTACCGCCATACCCGCCACCGCGACGACTGCGACAACTGCGACGATCGTGGTCACTGCTGCCGCAACCAGGGCGGCAACCGCTGTAGCAACGGTGCAGGTGGCGCCCGCGACTCAATCGTCCGCGATCGCCAATACCGCGCCAGAGCATCAGATCGCGGCTGCGCGCATCTTCACGGGTTTGCCCATCTCGAAGATTCCCTACGAGGCGACATTGACCGTCGGCGGCCTCAAGGTCAACGGTAATTTCCGGGGGACAGGCTACACGACCGCGATTCCGGTGGCGGGCGGCTATCAGGTGCAGATCAACCTGATCATCGACGGCAATTCCGTGACCGCGCCCGATACCTTCATCCTGGCATTATTGAAGGGCAGTCTGGAAACGATCAAATTTCCGTTTGCATATTTCAACGCGACTTCACAAGCGGTGCTGACCTTGAGCGCCACGCCCGTAACCGTCACCATGAGCGGGACCTTGACGCTGCACGGCGTCACCAATCCAATCTCGATGCCGATCACATTCACGCTGGCGGATGGTCGCCTGACCGAGACCGGATCGACTGAATTCGATCTGACGACTTACGGCGTCAATGTACCAACTGCCCTGATGAAAAGCGTGATCAAGTTCAGCTCGAATTTCCTTTCGGCAGAGAGTTTCTGAGCGAGGATTCTGCGTACATGACTTTTCCGAAAACGATGAAAGCGATCGTCAAGGCGACGCAGGCACCCGGTTTGACGCTGGTCGATGATTATCCCGTACCCACGATCGGGCATGGCGAAGTGCTCGTCAAGGTGCTGGCCGGATCGATCTGCGGGACGGATGTGCATATCTACAAATGGGATGAATGGGCGGAACGGCACATCCACCCGACGCTCGTGGTCGGTCACGAGATCACGGGCACAATCGCCGACATCGCGCCCGATGTGACACATCTGAAAATCGGCGATTATGTGTCGCTGGAAAGCCATGTCGTGTGCAATCGCTGCGCGTACTGTCGCACTGGGCGCGGCCATATATGCGAAAATACGCAGATCATCGGCGTCGATCGGGATGGCGGATTCGCCGAATACCTTGCGATTCCTGCGCAGAACGCCTGGAAGAATCCCGATGGGATGCCGCTGCAAGTCGCCGTGCTCAAGGAAAATCTCGGCAACGCAATCCATACCGTGATGGCGCAGAACGTCTCCGCCAAAAACGTGCTGATCACGGGCTGCGGCCCTGTTGGGTTGATGGCGATCGGGGTGGCGAAACTGATCGGGGCGCGCGCGGTTTTTGCGACGGATGTGAGCGCCTATCGACTGGAGATGGCAAAGCACATGGGCGCAGATCGGGCGATCGACGCGATCCATGAAGATGTGGAAGACATCGTGCGCGCGGCCACCCACGACAACGGCGCGGATGTGCTGATCGAGATGTCGGGCGCGCCATCGGCCATTGCACAGGGTTTCAATGCGCTGCGACGGGGCGGCGAGGCATCCCTGTTAGGCTTGGCACCCGGTGCATTCACCTTCGATCTGAACGAGCACATCACCTTCAAAGGGGCGATCGTGCGCGGGATCGTCGGGCGGCGGCTGTGGGAGACGTGGTATCAGGCGCGCGATCTGCTCGATGCCGGACTCGATCTGTCGCCGATGGTCACGCATGAGTTCAAAATGGACGATTTCGCGCGCGCCTACGAGGTCTTCATGAGCGGCGAAAGCGGCAAGATCATGCTGACGCCCTAGAGGCTGTTATGAACTTTTGGAAGACGTGGCAACGGTGCGGACGGCAAGAATGCCGCCCCTACGCTCGTACCGATTGTCTTGGTGTAGGGACGCCATTCTTGGCGTCCGTTTTTGAAAGTGCATAACAGCCTCTAGGGCGTGTCTGCAAAGTGTTTGGGCGGCTGACCCGTCTGTCTAACCCCGTTTGCCTAACACAGACCAATCAACCGGAATTTGTATTACGAATGACGGCGTGTGTCGAGTATAATTACCGCATGAAGATGGTGACAGCCCCCACACCGAAATTGGCGGAGTGGCATTCAGTCTGCTCCTGCTCATCTCTGACTTTTCACGGCTCGATCAGACTGTGGCGCGCTTGATACCGAGCGAGTTTGGCGCCGCCTCGTGCTTGCCCAGCGGAAAGTATCGATACCATGTCGTCGATGTCATTCACGTCTCTGCCTGACAATGACTTGATTGCCTTGTTTGAGCGCGAGTGCAAACAAAACGGTTTGGGTGCCGTTGATGCGATGCTGTGTCTGGAACTGATGCGGCGCGCGTTCGTTCAGAAGATCAGCGAAGTGTTCGAGGCCGTCGAACGCTACTATGGCAAACTGTTTTTATATTGGGTCTGGAGTGATCCGGCCTTTCGCGGCCCTGCCGATCGTTGGGGTAACAACTTGGCCGCCGACATCCTTCAGGAGGCGTATGCCAATATTATGCGCGCATTGCGCAAGTTCGCGGATCCCGCTGCGTTTTACGCGAAATTTGACAGTATCTGCCGAAAGTTTTTGGGATTTGTGCGCAAGTGTATTCATTCCGCCGTGCAGGACATGCGACGCAGCGATCATCGCGCCGACGCGGATGCTCGTCCTGATGCGACCGATAGCAACGGTGACGCTCCCCAGCCGCCCAGAACCATCATCTCGTTGGACGACATCCCGGATGCGATCGGCGTCGCGCCCAATGACCATGAAGCGCGCTTTGACGAAACGCTCGCCTATATCCAATCGATCCTGAACAAAGGGCAGTGGCCGTTGTTCTACTGTGCCCTCGTGCTCGATATGCGTCCCCGCGAAATCGCCAACAAATATCCCGAACTCGGTACGACGGCACGCGATATCACCGTGGCCTTATACGCGATTCGTAAACTGCTCAAAAACGACCCAGGACTGGGCAACAGGCGTGATTGAGTATGACCCACTGCGACGTTTCGGTAAAACATGAACGCAATCGGAATTGATATTTACGGGCGAATTAACGTTAGTTATTCAAGATAGTTCGATAAGCTGGGAAGCAATCATGGAATGTCAGTTTCAGTCCCCCTTGACCGATGAGCAGATCTGGGATGCGCTCGATAACATGGCCGACGACGCCGTTCAGGATCATATTGTCCATTGTGAGTCGTGTCGTCAACGTCTTGAAGCGGCGCACCAGTTTGAAAGCGAAATTCGCCACGCGGTGCATCCATCTCCTCAATTACTCGTTGATTTCCACACCAATCTCCTCGACTCGCGTATCGAGCAACGTATCACCGACCACGTTTTCGATTGCGAAGTCTGTCAGACTGAATTGCGGCTGCTGGATGTGCTGGCCGACGATGTGTCGATCCCAGCCGCGTTCGAGGCGCCCGCGCAGACTCGTCCGCCGATCTCGAAACCGCATCAGCGCGATCGAGATGCGACCCGCCGCATCTGGACGGCTCGGTTGGTGCTGCCCAATCGGGGGACGGGCGTGCGCGCCGCCGGTATCAGGGTATTGGGGCACAGCGCCGCCGTCGTGACCGCCGAAGCCGATGGCTTGCGCATCCACATGACGATGGAAGCCGTCCGCGCGGGCGTTGTCCTTTCCGGTCAAGTCATCACCCGCGATGAGGCCGATCAACCCCGCTGGGATGGCGCAGTTTTGGCGGTGACAAACCTCGATATCGGGACGCGCGCGATGACCCTGCTCAACGACCTCGGCGAATTTTCGTGCGCGGCCCTTCCGGCGGGCAGCGCTTACCTGCGTATCCGCGCCAGCGACGGCCAGACGATTGTGCTCGATAGGTTTCCATTGGCAGATACCAGCGAAAAACGGTAAACAAAAAACGTGAATTGCGACGCATTCGGCGATAGCCTGCTCAATGATGGTTCTTTTGAGGGCAAGCGGCGGCTCATCGGCGCGGAAGCGTCGTGGCTCGCGCAATTGCCCCTCGCCGACAGCGCCGCACTGATCGACCGACTCTATCAGGCCAGCGTCCATCTGCGCGAAACCGAAAAGCCAGAACAGGCATTCGAGTGTGGTCGCCTCATCAGGCGGCTCGGTGCCGCCGTCCGCGCGCACGATCCGCTCGCGCCCGCCCATGTCGCGCTCGGCAATATGGTATGCGGCGATGCGCTAAACGCCCAACATGCTTTTAAGCGTGCGTGGATCTATTTCGAGCGAGCGGCTTGGCGTTTCGATCACATCGGTGACGAGTTTGGCTGGGCACGTACAGTGATTGGGCGCTTGCAGTGTGCGGTGGAAGTTGCGAAAGCGGATCAGGTTATCAATCGTGAATTTGCCAGAGCGCGCCGCATTTTCAAAGTACATCAAGATTATCGGCGGGTCGTTGTTTTATATCTGAATGCCGCGATTCTATATCAGCAGCAGACAAGGTTTGAGGAGTCGTTGCGGTTGCTCAAAGCGGGTTTGAAAGTGGCCCGTAGCAGCCGTGACATCAATCAAGCTAATATTCCACTGTTGCGGAATCTGATAGCAATGATTCATGTGGATCGGGGTGATGCGCGAAAGGCTGCTCGCTATTACCGCCATATTTACAACTATTTCCATAAATTGGAGCATCCTCGACAATTTATTATTTTGCAAAACCTTGCGTCGCTCGAAAGAACGCAAGGGAAATATCGGACAACACTCAAGCGTCTAGATCGTTTATTGCCTCTGATCGGCGATGATTTTCCAGCAACACGCCGCTTTGCCGATCGAACGCGCATTGAATGCTATTTGGATTTGAATGAGTTTCGGCGTGCCAGCAACTTATCGCTCCGCTTTCTGGCTGAACCAGCACTTTCTGAATCAGAGCAAGCATGGGGCAATGTATATCTGGCGCGTGCCCTCGCCGAGTTGGAAAACTATGAAGAAGCCAGTAGCGCGCTGGACAAGGCTCAAGTTATTTTCCAACAACTAGATGTTGCGGGTGCCGCACTGCAGATTCGTTTATATCGAGCGCTGATTGCGCTGCGTCAGGGCGACACGAAACGCGCATTCAACGAAGCGACGGTTATACTCGGTGCTTTTCAGCAAAAAGGGCAACAACTTCAAGTGGCGAGTGTCTACTTGCTGATGGCTTCAGCCTTGTTGCCACAAAACAAAGAACTCGATATGGCATTAAAATATTGCCAAGAGACGTTACGCATCGCACACCAATGCGACTCACCTTCCCACATTTATAGTGCGCATGTGTTATCGGGACATTTGTTACACGCGGCAGGGTCTTTAGTTGAGGCCGAAAAGGCTTATCTATCGGCCATTCACATCATTGACGAACTACAACGCGATCTAACTATCGTACTCCGTCCAACATTTTTAGGCGACAAGGGCGAAGCAACGCGATCCTTGATTAAACTCTATTTGGATCAAGGACAGGTCGAGCAGGCTTTCCAAGCGCTCGAGCGCTCAAAAGCACAGGTCTTTTTTGAATGTCTAGCGGATGCCGACGCGCTCCACTGGTTGCCCGATCCTTCAAATCGCACGATTCAGTGGGAGCTAAACCAGCTACGCGCCGATTATTTAGCATTTCGGAGCAAGGCGCAAGAGGATTCGCTCGAAGCGGGCGTCAATGAGGCGGCACAAACGGAAGCCGCCAATTTGAAGGAGTTGATCCTAAATCGAACACGTGAACTCTACAATAGCAAGTCTGTGACCGATCGGCACGCCTTATTTGCCCCCGCATCGCTCGCAGAAATTCAAAAACGTCTCCTGCCAGATATGCTGTTAGTCGCTTATTATAATGATGGGCAAAACTTCCATGCGTTCATCATTGATGACACATCGATCGAGCATCGGATGCTTGCGGATAGTCGTGTCATCAAAACCCATCTCAACCATTTGGAGCGTCAATCCCAAATCGCCATCAGTGCCATGCAATGGGTGAAAATCCCCGATGATGATTACAATCCGCTGTTGATTTTGAATGACCCAGCGCTGAACGATAGGCGCTTCAAAACAGCCTTCGATCGCTCCGCAGCAGCCTTGTATGAATGTTTGATCGCGCCCTGGGCGGACCGTCTGACGGTGGGTGGACGACTGCTGATCGCCCCCTATGGCGATTTGCACAATCTGCCCTTTCATTTGCTCTATCGCGCGCCAACCGCCGGTGCGCAATCTGCTCGTTATATAATTGAAGACTTCGAGGTGGTCGTGTTACCCACTGCCAGCTTGATCCAACGCGAGCCACCGAAAGGTAGCCCCGGAGCGACGGTCATTTATGATGATTGGAACAGTCAACTACGGTGTTCCGAACGGGATGCCCAGCGTGTCCATGAATTATTCGGCGGGTCGCCGCCCCTCGCCGCAAAAGGAATTGACTTGGATGCGCTTCTGCGCGCGCCACCCACCCAGGTTTTGCACATCATCGCCCATGGCGAATTTGATAGTGATAATCCAGAGCTTTCTTACGTTCAATTAGCAGATCAACAATTGATGATGAATGATCTGTTGCAATATAACCTGGAATATGAGATCGTCACCTTGACCGCGTGCGAGATCGGGAAATTGAAATTGGCCGCGCTCGAAGGGCGTGTGGCGGTGGGCGACGATCTGGTCGGGTTAGGGCGCGCGTTTTTGTATGCGGGAACGGCAACAGTACTGGTCAGTTTGTGGTTGATTGGGGATGGTCTGACTCTGCCACTGGTCGAGCGATTTTATGGAGCACTGCGGGCAGGCGCGACCAAAGCGGCTGCGCTGCGGAGTGCCCAGCTTGAGCTGCATGTCCAGTTTCCCAACCTGCATCCGGTTTTTTGGGGGGTGTTTCAGTTGATCGGCGACGCCGGTCGGCTGTCGATTCATGAGTGATCAGCTTGCGTTCAGTTTTTTGTCTCAAAAAGGAGAACGGAAAGCCCATGTCAGAACAACAAAACCGGGTACCAGTTTACAAAGCGCATAATCCGCGTCACTTTCAAGAAAATCAGCTCGGCATTTTTGTGTCCCATTCGGGCGCCTTCGATCTCAAGCATTTCAAGGGTTCCCAGGCGTACCAAAACATTCAGAATATTTTGCCAATCACGCTCTCCGATAACCATCCGGTAAAAACACACGTTGGTCAGGGGCAATCGGCATCGCATATTTTCGCCCCCCTTGAAAACATGAGCGATGACGATCTGCTCAAAAAGATCATCCAAATTAACAAGGCGTTCAAGGATAGTGCAGACGCGGCCTATGCAAAGGTGCGCGTCATGCCCAACTGGTATGGGGCGGGCAGTCCGGCTCAACCAATTGGTGGCGGCGGTCCGGGCGCATCCGCTGTGGCCGCCACATTCCCAACCCAGCCTAGTGCCGACACCATCCGCCAAATGCTGCGGTTTAATCTGCCCAATGCGCTGTGGCCGAACCAAACGCTGCCTGAAACGCCGGCCAATGCGCAGCCGATCAACGTGTTCATCCTCGATAGTGTGCCGCGCCACGGCGATCTGTCCATTGGTCAGGAATGGGATAGCAACGCCCTGCAAGCGCGGCTCGATCAAACCTTTGCCAACGCCGCAGCCTGCACCGTCAAAGTCTACACGGCGGCCAGCAATGGGATCACGCTGCCGCCTGAAGATGAGACCGGTACGGGCGTCGCGGTCGATGATCACGATACAGGGTACGCGCTTGAAATGGGCGAGCATGGTCTGTTTATCACGGGCACCATCTACGGGATGGCGCAGGATTACCACACGCCGATGAATATCCACCTGATCGAAGTCATGAACCGCTTCGGGGTGACCAGCTATAACTCAGTGGTCGATGCGCTGAACCTTGTTCACACGATAGTCCAGCAGACTGGCCCGAATGTGCCGTTCGTCGTCAATATGAGCCTGATTTTTTGCACGCCGCTCGAAGCCGCACTGCTCCAAATCAGCCAGGGTGAACTCGACGATCTGATCCAGGTGATCTTTGAATCGAATGCGATCATGGCCGACATCACGACCACCAATGCCCAGCACGGCGTCATGATCGCCTCGGCGGGCAACGACTATTCAACGGACGCGGCAACTCATGGAAAGGTGCGCCCGCCTTCACGTTTCCCGGCGGCGGCCAAGCATGTCATTGGCGTCGGCGCACTGAGCAAAGACCGCGCGCCCTTCAAGCCAGCCGACTATTCCAACTTGGCCGATCGGCAGGCCAAACCCGATGAGCGCATCTGGACGTTGGGCGGCAACTATGCCAACACGGCGTTAGCCTCCAGCGGCGGCATTTTTGGCTTGGCGAAAACCGATTATCAGTGGTGGGCGGGCACGTCGTTCGCGGCGGGCGTCGTCAGCGGGACACTGGCGGTGCTGCTCTCGAAACAGGTCTGGAAGACCAAAGCCACGGTCATGGACTATCTGTTCGACAATTGCGGTTATTTTCTCGATAGCACATCCGTCAATCCGCGAGGGCTGGGCAGTGTGCTCGACGTGACTCAGGGTTAGCACGGCTCTACATCCTTCTCCGCACACGGTGAAGGACTTCCCCATGTTAGGGAACGGACGCGGCCTGCCGTCGTCCGCTGTTCGTCCACCCAAATCAAAATACTTACCCCCAAAAGGGTAGGGTTCTGCCATGCTTAAACAGTCTCAGTAGATCGAAAAAGTGCCCTCACCCTATAGGTCAAAAGTTAAGGAGTTTTTCCATTTGTAAAGGCCATTTTCTACCCTCATTCGGAGCGCATTCAAGATTGGGGGCAGGCTTCGGAATGGACTGCCCCCTTTATCCTCGACTCTTTCCCCCACGCCGACGCCTGACGGAAGTGGCGAATGTCGGTCAGGGGTCGCGTGTGACTCCCCTTTCCCACCGCTTGCGTGGGGGAAAGGGGCCGGGGATAGAGGGTTTCCCCGCGAAATCGTGATCTACTAAGTCTCCAATCATTACAAAAGATAATAAGCATGATCGTCCGCGTATAATACGCTGACAGGCGTACCGGGTGCAGGAAACTGCTTCCTAATCCGATCATCACGTCGGGCGCGCTGCTTGCCAGATATAACAGTGCCGTTTGGTGACGTGAACTGGTAGGTTATGATCTCAGCGGTTGTTTTGCCCGTTAACATTGACAGCGTTACTTTACAACCAATAATCGTACCGTCCCGCAGTTCGCTGTGCCTCTGTAGACGAAACCATCGCCCAATCCGTTGTATCTGCCGAACCAGCAACCAATATAATCCAACGATGCCGAAAAACGCAATTAGGATGCCGCTGATAGCCCCAAATAAGTCCGCGAATGGCTGAATCGCTAAGCCGCTATCTGCAACGCGAAACTTTGCAGGTGCATCGGGCAGGTACACAATATGCAACTGACCTTGCAACATAAACTCATGGCAACTGTAATAATTAATGCCCGCTCCTTGAACTGTAATATTCCCTGTGATTCGCTTGGAGGGGTCGCTTTTCAATGGGTAATTGAGTGTCAGGACGTTCTTTGCAGCCACTTTGTGTTCAGGTGGGATGTATTGGCAATCTACGACCACTGCGATGATTTCCACCCCATTGAACGTAAATTGCAACGTGTTGTTCAGTACCTCAAGCCCCGCTTCGCCAAGTATCAAGCCAATTATCAACGTGACACATGCGACAACGAACCAGCACCCGTAACCGATCCACGAACCGGGGGCGAGTGTTTTGAACTTCAGCCGAATCTTTCCCTTCGCGGCCTGATCCCGATAATCAGGATCGAGCCAAAAATGATCGGCCATGCGGTGATGCCCCTCTCATAACACGCAATAAGTGTGATCGTCCGCATATAGCACGGTTAGCGTTGTTCCGGGTTCGGGTAGTTGCCGATGAAGCAAATCATTGCGATATGCTTGTTGCTTACCGATTGCTTCAGCCCCTTGTGGCAAGGGGAACTTGTATGATACGGTCAAAAGCAGCATATTCTCATATTTGCCCTGCTTTTCACTCTCACACTTTATGATCTCGCCGCCACGCAACATGGCATCACGCCGCAAGCGATTTAGTTGTCTCAATTTGATAGCAAATCGAATGATTCCGCTCAGCCCTGTTAGAAATAAAGCTGTCACAAAGACGAAAGTACACAGGAAGCTACCATACATGATTGCAGCATCCCACAAGGGCTGAGTTAATCGATCATCCACAATATTGACGTATGTCGGATCCGTTTGCTGATATTTGACCTGTACCGTGCTACCCAACGGGAATTCATTGCAGCTACGACCATTCATAAAATCGCCACCAACTTCGGTTTTGCCTTGGACAATCGTGTTAGCCGCTCCCTGAGTGAGATAGCTCAACGTGAAGTCCATCCAAGCATTTATTTTGCCCCTTGACGGTATGTATTGGCAATCGAGCACAGTCGCAGATGCAGCGATACCATTTGCAACTTCAGTTCTTTCAAAGGCGAATCCAGAAAACAGGGGAACAAATAAAGGTGCAATAATGCAACTCGATATGAGCATCACTATATACATGTTCAGTGTGCCTGGATAGCCCACATAGAGTGTTTTGATCTTCAGGCGGATTGTGCCTAAGAGGCTGTTTAAAAAGGGAAAGAAAGGAGTAAAATGGAAAGATGAATACACGAACCCAATACCCCAGTGACTTGACGGATAAACAATGGACACTCATCAAAGATGAGCTACCCGCCGGCAAAAGCGGGGGACGTCCGCGC